>JBAZHQ010000470.1:0-3417 GCA_041652235.1 Opitutaceae bacterium
GATCGGTTCGTCTGTAGCGCCTGGCATCTGTTTGTAAGCCAGAGCTATCACCCTGAAACCCTGGCTGTTCAGTTCGTTTGCCAGCTCCCGGCGTTTAGCGTCGCGCTCGGGCAGAACTTCTATGATTTCCCCATGCGCTTCCACGCGGGCACAGATGTCCAGAATCTCCTCCACCGCGCCCTTGCAGATGAGAGTGTTCAAGCCGGTTTCATCCTCGATGATCACCGACATGCGCCGGCGCACGAAATCGAAGGGGATCTCATCGATTTTACGGTACTTCACGTCCGCTTTCAGATGTTCCCGGAGTTCCTCATGGTCGAGGATTGCTTTATCCAGCGTATTCTTCAAACCAGTATGATGGAAACTGTTCAGATAGCCGAAATGCAGCACCTTTTCGCTGGGGTCGCCATACACGTCCAGATACTTTTCGAGCACGATTTTGCCTTGGGTGAGGGTGCCGGTTTTGTCGGTGCAGAGCACGTCCATCGCTCCGAAGTTCTGGATCGAGTTGAGGCGCTTTACGATCACTTTTTTGCGTTCCATCGCCAGGGCGCCCTTGGAAAGATTCACCGTCACGATCATGGGCAGCATTTCGGGGGTAAGCCCGACGGCCACCGCCATGGCGAAGAGGAAAGCTTCCAGCCAGTTGTGCCTGCTCAATCCGTTCACCAGGAAGACGAGCGGAACCATGACGGCGATAAAACGGATCATCAGCCAGGTGAATTTGTTGATGCCCAGGTCGAAGCTAGTGGGCTGACGCCGTTCGGCGATGCTGGCGGCCAGCGATCCGAAGTAGGTTTTTCCTCCGGTGTGGATGACCACGGCGGTCGCGGATCCGCTCACTACGTTGGAACCCAGGAAGCAGATATTGAGGAGTTCCAGTGGATTCTGGATATCCGGGGAAGCCTGAGCGCTATTCTTTTCCAGGGGCTGGGCTTCGCCGGTGAGGGCGGCCTGATTCAGGAACAGATCCTTGGCGGAAAGAACCCGCACGTCGGCCGGCACCATATCGCCGGCAGCCAGCCTGATGATATCGCCGGGTACCACCTGCTTGAGCGGCACTTCCATCTCCGCACCGCCGCGGACGATGGTAGCCGTGTTGCTGACCATCGCCTCGAGTTTTTCGGCCGCGTCGTCGGCCCGCGCCTCCTGGAAAAAGCGCAGCACTACTCCCAGGACTACCACTACGGCGATGACCACCGTCGCCCGCCGGTCGCCGGTCAGGAAAGAAAGCAGTCCAAGCGCCAGGAGCAGAAGGACAAGCGGATTCTTGATGTTGCCCAGGAGGCGAGTAAAAACGGATTTTCGCTTCTCGCGGGCGATCTCGTTCGTTCCGAATCGCTTCAGTCGGGATTCCGCTTCCGCCTCGCTTAAGCCCTCGATCCGAGATTCAAGCTCTTTGAGAACGGCATCGTCGTCGGCGCGTGCCATTTCCAATAATTGGAAGGAATTGTTCATAGCAATACTATAATGTTTTGCGGAACCGAGCGAAATCTCTCGCATCGGCTTGTATCATATAAATCCGTGTCGTCCTGCATAATTGACAAAATCATGCCAGTGCGACAAAATAGTTAAGGTACTTAACCAATAACCTTGTTAACCTTCGAGGCTGTTCATGAATCCATCCGGTCTTTCGCTGGATAGAACCGTCGATAGTGTTCTCGAGACCTTGCCGCCGGTCTGGGATCGCATCCGTTTCAATTTGCGCAGGGCCGCGACCAGCAAATTCGGCATAAGCCTTGAACAGTTCCATACGCTGCGCCATATCCGCAGGGGCTATTGCCATACGGGCGATCTGGCGGAAAAGCGTCAGATCAGCCGTCCAGCGATCAGCCAGGCCGTGGCTGTGCTCGTGGACAGGGGGCTGGTGACGCGCGCGCAGGAGAGCGGGGATAGGCGCTTGGTGCGCCTCGAGTTGACTCCCTACGCGGACGAGGTGCTGGACGAGAATTACCGGGAGAACCGCGCGTGGACGAAAGAAAAGATGGCGGCCCTCTCGCCGGAAGAGATGGACTGCGTCCGGAAAGCGATGAATATTCTGAGAACAATCTTCGCGCCCGGCGAGCCCTGAGCAGAATCGGCATAGATACAGCAGGGACAACAGAAACATGAAAGATATCCGGAAACTCCTTCATTTCGTGAAGCCATATTGGAAACAGGCGGTCTTCGCCCTCGCGATGCTGGTGGCCATGGTTGCCCTCGATTTGGCCGTTCCCCGGCTGGTCGCCCAGATCATCGACAAAGGCATCAAGCAGAAGGACATGACTGTCGTGTTTACGACCTCGGCGCTGATGCTCGGAATTTCGGCGCTGAGCGCACTCGTGGCGGTCCTGAACAGCAACTCATCCATCCGAGTGGGCGAGAGCGTGGCGCGCGATCTGCGGGAAGCCATCTTCGTCAAAATCCAGAACTTCTCGTACGGCAATCTCGACAGGTTTTCCACAGGAAAACTGATGGTGCGACTCACGAGCGACGCGAGCGCGGTGCAGAGGCTCACCCAGGTTTCGCTCCGCATCGGCACCCGCGCCCCGCTTTCGATGATCGGCAGCATCGTGCTCATGTTCGTCACGAGCCCCGCGCTCGCCTCAACCATGGTGCCCATCCTTGTGGTCAGCGGGGCGGTGATCATTTTTTTCAGCGCCAAGATGGAACCGCTCTTCCGCGCAGTCCAGCAGAAGCTGGACCGGCTCAACACTGTCCTGCAGGAAAATATTTCGGGCGCCCGCCTCGTAAAGTCTTTCGTCCGGGCCGACCGGGAGGCGGCACGTTTCGGGACGGCCAACGACGAGTTGACCGATGGGACGGTGAAGGTGATGCAGTTCATGTCGTCGATGACGCCGGTGCTGACCATGTTCATCAACGTGGGCATGGTCCTGGTCATCTGGCTGGGCGGCATGCAAGCCATCGAGGGCAGGCTGTCACTGGGCCAGATCGTCGCTTTCACGAACTACCTTCTCGCCACGATGCACCCCCTCATCATGATGACCCAGCTCTCCAACACATGGGCAAACGGTCTCGCCTCGGCGAAAAGAATCAACGAAATCCTGGATGCCGAGCCCGATGTGGCCGCGCCGCATGATCCCTTGTCATTGCCGGAGTCTGCGCCCGGTGAGGTGAACTTCGACGAGGTCGATTTCCACTACGCCGGCGATTCCGGTCAGGCCGTACAGCCTGTGCTGGAAGATATCCGCCTGCGCGCCGAGCCCGGCAAGACGATCGCTATCCTGGGAGCGACGGGGTCGGGCAAATCGACCCTGGTCAACTTGATTCCGCGCTTCTACGATGCGTCCGGGGGCGAAGTGGCGATCGACGGTATCGATGTGCGCCGCCTCAGTCAGGATTCGCTTCTCGGGCACATCGGCATCGTGCCGCAAGAGACCATCCTCTTCTCGGGCACCGTGCGCGACAACATCCGCT
>JBAZHQ010000471.1:0-3409 GCA_041652235.1 Opitutaceae bacterium
ACACCCCAGTTCTCGCATATCTTTTCGGGCGATGAATATTCCGCCGGCTATTACAGCTACCTCTGGGCCGACACGCTCACCGCTGACGCCTACGAAGCCTTCACCGAAGCCAAAGGCCCCTACGACAAGGCGGTCGCCGCCAAGCTTCTGAAATGCATTTTCTCCATCGGGAACACGATGGACCCTGCCGAAGCCTACCGCGCCTTCCGAGGCCGCGACCCCGGCATCGCCGCCCTCATGCGCAAACGCGGCTTCCCCGTGCAGGATAAGAAATAAGGATCTTACCGAAGCAGGGTCGGCTCACAGGCTAGAACGGATAACCAACCGAGATCTGCCATGTCCCATGCGGATCGCCGACCCGGGGATTCAGGTTGTGGCCGTATTCCACGCGGATCGGGGCGACCAAGGTCTGATAGCGCACACCAAGACCGACGGTGTAGAGCCGCTCGGCGAACGGATAGTCTCTCAACTGCGCGGCACTGCCGAGCGCATCCGCCAGCACCACAACCGACCAGTTTGGCGTCAGCGCTTGCTCAAGTTCGAGATTGAGCAGCACGTAACTTTTTGCGCCGATAAAAAGGCCGTCGGCTCCGCGCGGCGCGGCTTCGCCTTTTTGGTAGCCGCGGATGCTGTTGTCGCCTCCGGGGAAAAATCGCTTGTTCACAGGCAGAGTCGCATCGGTCGTGCCCAGCGTCGTTATCACGCCGTGCGTTACGCCGATGTGGATCCATCGGCCTTCTCCCCATGGCGTGTGATAAGCCGCGCCCAGCTCAAGCCTCTGATACTCCGCCTCCCCGCCCAGGTTGCGGGTGGCCAGTTCGACCTGCGTAAACCAGCGGTAGCCGTTGCGTGGACGCAACGGATTGTCGCGGTGATCGCTGGTGAGCCCGAAATCCACACTGGCGACGTTCAGCTGCTCCTTGTCGGTCGCCTGGGTCGCCAGCGTGTTGTCCCTGTTGCGCAGCGTCTGGAACGTGTAGCCGACCATTCCCTCCGCGCGAAGCCACGGGATCGGCCGCTTCAGCGTGAACGTTGCGCCAAACTCCTGGCGCAAAAACGCGACCTCACGCCGCTCCAGCGCGAAAAGTCTCGCAGTGCCGTCGATCGATTCACCGAGAAGCTCCGGCACCGAATATGTGTAGTCGCCGCTGGTGCTCTTCATCGATTGCATGAGCTGGATCAGGCTCTGATGCGCCATCCCAAAAAGGTTCACCTGGCGTAACTCGATGCCGCCGCGCACCTGCTCGTAGCTGCCGTAGCCGAACAGCAGGTTGGCCTCGTAACGCTGGCTTTCCTTAAGGGTAAACACTGGATCGCGCACCGTCCCGTCCGGAGGCTCAATGTGGAGATCGACGGTGTCGAACACCCCGAGTCGCGAGATCCGGTAGCGCGCACTTGCGAGCGACAGCGGATTCAGCGCTTCGTCCGGTCGCACCTGCGCGCTGCGCCGCAGTACCGAATCGCGAGTGATGGCGTTGCCCTCGAAACGCACGCGTCCAACCTTCACCTGCGTTCCCGCTTGGATGTGCGCAACGACTGTCACCGGCTTCTGTCCGTTTTGCACCGGCCCTGGTTCGGCTGCGATCCGCACAACGACATCGGGGAATCCCTTTTGATAGTAAATCCGCCGAATCGCCTCCTTTATGTTTTCCTTCAATGTCGGCGCCCACGCCCTGCCAATCCACTCCGTCGTTTCCGGCAAGGTCACCGTCTCGGTTTCCGTGGCCTCGTAGCGCACTGCAGCCACCTGCCAGCGGGCGCCCTCGGTCACCTCGACGTGCAAGGCCACTGCGCCGCTCGCCTGGTCGATCTTCGCAGCGTCCGCTTGCACCACAGCGTCGGCGTAACCGCGCTGGCGCAGTTCGCCGAGCAGCGCGCCGGCGGCGTTCTCGACATGCGAAGGCGAGTAGGCGTTTGTCTTTGCCAGGAGAAACAGCACCGACTTCGAGCGAAAAAAGGTCCGCGCGAGTTTCACCGGCAGCACCCTCAGGCCGGAAATCTCCACCGAGTCTATGTACCAGCGAGCGCCCGGCTTGACCCGAAATTCCACGGTGCGCGCCTCTAGCTGTCGCGGCAGCGCCATCTCCATGCTCGCGTCGAAGGCCAGGCGCTTCACCGTTCCATCGGCGAGCGTCGCTTCGATCTCCACCATGGGCTTCTGATAACCTTCCTCCCCGAGCGCGGAGATGAGCATCACCGCGGCGTCCTCGATGGCATTGGCATTGAGCGTCGCACCGCGTTGCGTGCCGAGGAGCAGGACGAGCGAGAGGCGAAGTTCGCGGTCGCGCAGCAGCCCGACACCGGACACTTTGAGCGTCGCACGTTCTGCCGATGGCTGCGATGACGCATCGACCGCGCCCCGCAACCCGAAGACTGGCGCTAGCGAAAGCGCCGAAAGGAAAATAACCTGCCGTATCTTCAGCCTATTTCGATGCATCGCTCGGCGCCTCCGGTTCGCGTTTGCCCGGGTAGAACCTCCACTTTAGCCCGATGTTGGTCTCGTCGAATTCGTCGTATTCGCCCACCCACTTCCAGCGTTCGGACAATTTATATTCAATGTCGTAGGTCTCGCGCCCCTGCCGGGAAACCTTATCGCCCGTTGCGATACTGAGGCGGTCTGCGCCGCTTGCGTCACCGCCGAAGCTGCCGAGTAGGCTTTGGCCGAGGTAGGTGCCTAGGCGAGCAAAACGCCGAGTCTTGGAATAGGTGATCACGTTGCTCGGCGCGGCGCCGGTCATCACCATCAGCAGCAGTTGCTCCGAGTCGAGTGCCGGGCTCGAGGTGAACACGATGCTCGGCTCCTCCGTTGTGCCGCTTATCTCTATGGTTAGGTCGTAGCCGATGCGGCGCCCCGTGCCGCGCAGGAAAAGTGCCAGCGCGTGAGGATTATCCTCCGTGATCCTCACCGAGCCCTGCTTCACCATGAAACTCGCGAACGGCATCAACACCTGCCCCTCGTCGATCACGACTTCGCCAACAGCGCTTGGATCGCCCAACGTGCCGCCGAGACGAAACCGCGCGGACGCCACGCCGTTGAATACCGGCGTGCGCAGACGCATAAACCGTCCGCCGCTCACGTCCACGCCGAGAGTCCACGCATCGAACGGAGGCGTCGTCACCTCGAAATAGGGCGGTGATCGGGCGGCGGCTTTGGTGCCGCCCGGAAGAAATGTGCGCACATCGGAAAGAAACAGGCTGTCGCGCAAACGCACCGTGCCGCTGATGGCCGTTGGACCGGTATTCGGAGTGCGCAGCTTCAAATCCAAATCGCCCCGCACGAGCAACCCCGTCTGACGGATGAACGGCAGGTTTTCCCCTCGCAAAGCCACATCGTAGCGCGGCGCCGCCTCGGCCGGAAATTGAATCGTGCCGCTCAGCGTGACCGGTTGACCGCCTGCCTTCGCCGTCA
>JBAZHQ010000472.1:0-3404 GCA_041652235.1 Opitutaceae bacterium
TGTTGGTACCGCGCAGAATCTTTAGGACGGTCGTGTGGTCGAAGCCGACTTTGGCCGCGAATTCCTCCCGGCGAATCGGATGAGAGGGATCGGTGCAATAGAGGTAGCACCAGATGAACAGTTCCTGGGCATGCTCTGGGTTATGGTTCAGGTTGGCGCGGAGTTCTTCGAGCGTCACGCTCCAGGTGCGGACGATGATGTCGGCAGTCCGACCGGTGGTATCCTCTTGTTGACCCTGATCGGTGTCAGTGTCTTGTTGCGTTGCAGTAGCCATGGCGGTTTCAGTTTTGTTGTGGTTACGTGCTCCGGGTCGTTACAGCGCCCCGGAGCACACTTTTCTAATCTGACAAAAGTTCTGCGCCGGGATTGTGGGGCGCTGCGATAAAGTGGTCTTTGTCTGAGTCGCCAAGCAGATCGGCTGAGACATCCCTTGCTCCTCGCATCGCCCTGGCCTGTTCGCGCTCGCGCTGCTTGGCAGCAGCGACATCACCGGCCGCGAGTCCGATGCGCTCGGCTTTGCTGAGGTCAGCAGTCTCAGCCTTGTGAAGGTCCACGATGGCCTGGTTGTGCACGCGATCAGCGGCGAGCAGTGCGTCCTGGTCGGCATGGCGTTCGCGTACCTCGGAGAGCGTGCGATTGAAGACCGTGGCGACTTGGGCAGCGGCCGTCTTGATGGCTTCCTTGTCGCGAAGTCCAACCATGCCGCGCCGACCGCCGAGGCGAGTCAGTATGCCGGCGAAAGCTCCCTTGAGGTCTGATAGGGTGAGGTTCTCGGGGTTCGAGGAGTCGAGATAACCGAGGAATTCCGACCCATCGGGCACGCCTGCAAACACCGATCCTTCGGTGTCGATGTAGGTGTAGCCTACCTTGTCATGCAGGAAGGTCACAGAGTGGTTTCGATAAACCACCTTCTTCGGGGTCAGTAGCATGATCGCCAGCACGGACGCCGGCACGGTCTTGAACTCGACAGTCTTCGAGAGCCGATCCCAGCGGGCCATGGGTGACTCGAAATGCTCCTTAATCTCCACGGCCATTTGTTTCTCAGGAGAAAGCAGTGCGAGTGCGGAGAAGGGCTGGGGCTCGCCGTCTTCTTCGAGGAGGAATTCCGTTACCTTGTCAAAACCGATGTACTTGTGGTCCTCGCGCAGGTCGGAGGCGATGCACGCCCGGGCAAATGCCTGCTCAAGCGCCTGGGGTGATGGGAAAGGAAGACGCAATAGAGCGATCTTCTCAGGAGGGAGGTTTAGCGCATGATCACCCTGCCCGAGCAGGACCTGCGTATATTGGATCTTGGCGTCGATATCCTTGGGACCAGTCAGGCGGGCATTGCTACCCTTGTAGCCGGGCTGTGATCCGAGCTTGTTCCAGAGGTAGTTGAAGGCGCTCTCGATCCAACCTTTCTCCCAGGGCTTGCCACCGCGTTCCGTGAAGCCGTTGGAAAGCGTGCGATGGTCGATCAGCCCGGTGCGCTCGACGACGACCCGGCCTTCGAAGAGCGCTGAGAGCGCCAGCTCAAGCTCGGCCCCAATGGAGGCAGTGGCGTTTTCGACGAGGAGAGTGACTGTGTAGGGAGGCAGGCCGCAGCGAGCGAATAGGTCGTGGATGAGCATCTGCACGTCCACGCGCCGGATACCGCAGCGCACCTTCTTGATCGTGCCATCAGGTTGCTTTTCTTCGCGCATGACCTGGGCTCCGCAGCCCCAGGCCAATTTGCGACGGGTGCCGACATCCATCGCGAGCAACCCGGCGACGGGCGCGATCTGCGGGGGATTTTTTCCGTCTCCGGGGAATGCGCAGAGGCAGTCGAGCACGAAATCGTCGATGGTGATCACCTCCATCGGGCGAAGCTGTGAAGGGTCGCGCTTGAGACTCGGGAAGTAGCGCTTGGCGGCGGCGAGGCCGCGCTGCACGATCACGCGAGCACCCTTGCATGAGGTCTTTCGGTATAGGTTCCGCTTTGACCAGCCCTGGGGAAAGAAGCCGCGAGGCCATACCTTCGGCAGCGGGCGCTCGGGATAAAGCTGGGAGTAGTATTCAGTCCAGGTGCCATAGCCAGGGATGGGGAGTCCCTTGGCCCAGTATTCGAGGCGGATCAGGTCGAAGGCCTCGGCCATCGAGCGGTGATTATCCTCGGCCACCTTTTTGACGAAGGTCTCGAAGGACTCTGGCATGGAGGACGGGCCACGATATGACGCGACCAGCGACCGCCAATCGCAGCCTGATCCGAGGTAGGCGTAATACTTGCGAGTGAGAGAAGGCACGGAGCAGCCGCGAATCAGATGGCCTGAATTTGCGGCAACCGTCGCTATCGCCTTCCCAAGGTTGCCCTCGCCACGCAGGGCGTGCACGCGGTCGAGGAGCTGCAGTGTCACGTTGACTTCCACCCGCCGCTTTTCCTGGAGCGCGGTGAATTCAGCCAGATCCTCAAGCGGGACGCAGAAGCGCAGAGGGGTTGCAAGCTGGATGCTGGAGGATTGCAGGGCGGCGGAATTCATGGGGATGGCGATCAGGCGGCTTTGTTGGCGAGGAGGGCTTCTGCGGCTTTCTCGATCTTGTCGGCGAGCGAGCGAAGGCTTTCCGCAACGCCTCGGATCTCCTCGGGGTGCCCGGCCAAGTGCTGCAAGCGGTTCTCGGAGATAAGGAGAGTTTCGGCGCGGTGGATGACGCTGCCGATTTCATCGCGGCTCTGGAGATAGAGCATCTCCGGATCGACAGGGGCCTGTGGATCTTTCTCACCCGCGTCGCGTGCGCCGCCGAGCTTGGGGGAGTTCTTGATGCCGTGCTTTTCAAGCAGGTCTCTCAGGCTGCGATCGCCGACGAAGGCGGAGAGCTTCTCCAGCAGCGCCCGGCCTTCGGTTTCGCTTGTGATCGCGAGGCTGGTCTGGTCACCGGGGAGCGCGAGCAGATCCGGCTTGGAGACGCGGCATTTCTCGACGAACACAGAGGCCAGACGCATGTAGTAGTTGCATTGCGAGTACGCGACGCCCTGCACGTTCCCCTTTAGCCAGGGCATGAATTGCCCGAACTTGAGGCTGGCCTTCACGCGGTGCAGCGTGAGACCAGCCAGTATGGCGCGGGCGGCACCCTCCCGTTCAAGAGTGCGGATCTGCTGGATCTGCGCGATTGCGGCGGCTTGCAGCTTGGGAAGCTGCTGCTCATTATAGGTGAGTTCCCGGTCGGAGAGGACGACCAGGGCTGTTGGGTTCTTTGAGGGTTTGGACATAGTTTGGAAAGCTGGTAGCTAATAGCTCGTAGCTGGTAGCTGATTTATGCTGCTAGGAGCTGATCAAGTTCCCGGCGCAGTTCGCGCAGGGTGGCCTTGGGGAGGTCGCGCATCAGGGCGCGGCGTTCGGTGGGAGCGGTGAGGCGGCGGATGATCCAATCGCGGTAGGATTCCACCGGGA
>JBAZHQ010000473.1:0-3403 GCA_041652235.1 Opitutaceae bacterium
CCGGCGAGGTGTACCCGGCGCCGGAGGCCGCGCTCGACGCTGAGCGCACAATCTACATCACACAGAGACAACCGGAAAGGAAAACAGAATGAGCGACAAACGCCCCGCGATCGTGGATGCCATAGAGGGATTCAACACCGCAATGCGTCGGCGGGCCGAGGCCGAGCACGCAGCCCGGGAAGCGGCCCGCAACCCGAAGCCCAAAGAGGCGCCGGTAGATCCAGCCGAGCTCGAGCGGCGAGCATTGGCCCGGCATGTACAGGAGCAGGAGGCCAAGCTCAGGGCGCTAGTGCCCAAGACGTGGCACATGACCGGCGCCCGCGGCACGCGCTCGGACCCGCTGTGGATCAAGGGCCTGGACGACCTATTGAGCGAACAGAAGCAGATTTGCCACAACGACCTGCAGGCCGTGGCGATCGTGGCAAACGTGGCTTTGCAACAGAAGTGGATCACACGCGAACAATGGCATACCTTAGACCTGAAGCCCCCTGTTTGCCCGGAGGCCGAAGCCGCAAGAGTCCAGGCGGCTCAGGAAGCTCAGGGCTGGGAAGCGGAATGGGAACGGATCGTGGGCGCGGTCAGGGCCAAGGGTGACAAGGTGGGCAACCGGCAGGCCCCACTAGATGCCCTGGGCTTGTGGAACCGGGCCGGGCGGCTCAAGTATGATGACGACAGTTTGACCAAGTGGCGGGCCGACTTGGCCGCGGCCGGGCTTCTGTAGCAGCACACAACCGAAAAGGGAAGGGAAAAATGGCAACGGGACGGTATGCGGTAATTGAGGCGGTCAAGGATGAGGATACGGGCATCTGCGAGATTCGGCTTGCCGGCAGGGATGGCGAGCCGCCGGCCGACGTGGGAGCCTGGTCACACGCGGGGGTCGTGCCTTTGATCTGGGAAGGCGACGACGCCGAACCGGTGGGGGTCCTCGGGGCAGTGAAGACGGCAGGCGCCGCGGGGCTGCGTGCCTTGGCGAGCTTCGGGCGCCAACGGCGCCAGCAAGGGCACATGGCCGAGCTGCTTGACGGGAAGGTAGCCGAGATCGAGCTGAGCATTGGCCGGGACGGACGGCCGCACGTGGCACGGCTTTGGGCATGGGACCCACGAACGGCAGACAAGCACGACGAACCAAGGGAGGAAGTGAAATGAGCATGGAGTACAAAGAGGGCCGCGCGGCGCTTGTCGCCCTACCCGAAGCCGCAGGAACGGACGCGGCGCGCGGGCGCGTTATCGCCGGGTATGCCTCACACTTTGAGGCCGACGAACCCGACACATATGGGGACATTGTGGGCCGATCAGCCTACGATGCCTCCCTCCAGGTGCGTCCCGACGTGCCCATACTGCGGATGCACGCTGCAGAGCGCCCCATCGGGAAGACAACCTTCCTGGCGCCCGACCAGTATGGGCTCCTCTTCCGTGGCGAGCTTGTGAACACGCCAGACGCCGATGAGATGCTCGAGCTAATCAAGGCGGGGCTGATGCAAGTCTCTATCGGCTACCGGGCGACGAAGAGCCATACGGCGGTATGGAAGGGCAAACAGGTGAGGATGCTTGACACGATCGACCTATTCGAGATCAGCCCTGTGACCTTTGCGGCCGATTCCGGCACAAGTGTGAGCATGAGCAAGGCCGCGATCTTGGAACGGCTCGCCGAAGCCGAATACCGGATCTTGGGCGACGCGGCGCCACTCGAGACAAAGCGCCTGGCACTGCTTGCGGAGGTCAATCGCTTTCTTGAAAGTGAGGACGACAACGCCCCCAGCCTTGAGCAACGGCGGCGAATGCTCGATGCTGAGATAGCGTCTGTGCAAGCCGACATGGAACGCGAGCGGGCGCGCCTGTAGATGTTGGCGTCTGGAATCAGCATTCCCATAAGGGATGTATCAGCGGTTGGGGGCTTGACAGTTCAGCCGTTAGAACTATAATGTTCGTAGGTGATGCAATGAGCGACAAAAGCGAGCTGTACTCAGCATCGGATTTGGCAAAGAAGGCGAATGTCTCCCCGTCGTATGTGGCGCGGCTCTGTCGTACTGGCGAGCTGCCAGCGCTGAAGATGGGGACCGTTTGGCTCATCAAGGCTGCCGACGCTGAGGCGTGGCTGGCGACGCGCTCAGAGCACACCGACAAGAACTGACAAGCGAATACTGAAGCGGTCCCCAGGCGTGCTGGTAACACGCCTGGGGACCTTCCCGAACCGTTGACAGTCCAACGGCAGGGCACAACCATTGTACCACGACGCGCGCATAGCGCGATTCTGTGGGCAACGAGCGCCCCACCTGTTGACCTATCACGGTCTCGGGTGGGGCGTTTTCGTTTGTCAGCAACGGGATCTTCCGCCGGCCAGGAACGGCGGTTGTCCAAGGGAATCACGTCAGAGCAAGGAGGTATGGGATGATCGAGGTGATTGTGTGGAACGAGCGACTGGGCAACGCGACCCAGACGCTCACCTGGGACACCCGGCCCGACTGCTGGGACCAGGTGCGCACCCACGCGACGGAGGCTGAGGCGAGGACGGCAGTCGAGAAGGCCGTCCGCAACGGCGAGGTTTCCAGTCGCATCGGCATCCGCACCGTCGGCGAGCGGCTGCCCCTGGCGACGCTGGCACCTAACGGTTGGGTGCGTTGGCAGGATTCACATAGATAGGAGACGAAAATGGACACGATTAACGTGAAGGTTGGCTGCTATGCTAGGGGCTCTAGCGGCGTGGTACAGGACACGACCCGGCCCGTGGTGTTTGAGGGAAAAAAACTGGGCAGCATGACACACTATGCGACCGGGTGCAACGGTGCCCCGACTGACACGCGGGGTGTGACCGAGACGCTCTACAGGACCGCCGATGATCGGTTGGTGGTGTACGTCGACGACTGGAGTCGCTGGCAGGGCGAGCCCGACACTTACTCGCTGCACGAAGTGGCGCAGACCGACCTGCAGCCGGGGGGGCTCTTCGAGTCGCTAGGGCGCGAATGTGGCTTCGGGCGCCCGCTGACGCTGGACGAGGCCCTGAGCGCAAGCTAACCCATCAATATCCAGGGAGGTACGAACATGAAAGCGAGTGACGTAGTACACGAGCATCCCGATGGCGGGTATTTCGTGGGCCGGTGGGATGAGTCCCACGCCCAATGGCAACGGCCGCTAGATGGAGAGACCAAGCGGCTGACAGGCTGCTTCGCCGAGTTTCAGCGGGGGCGATTTTCCCCTCAGGCGTCCCTCAAGAGTGCGCTGAGGGTGGCGCGCTCGCTGTATGGGGAAATCGAGGACGACGTTTCATGCAACGGGGGGCAGACCGACATGCCGTGCCCGGCGGCCTTGGAGAAGCTGAACCATCTGACCAGCCGCGAGCTGGCGACGTGGCGCGGGACGATCTCCTGCGATCACTGCGGAGCCCGGTGGTGCGGCGATTACTATG
>JBAZHQ010000474.1:0-3401 GCA_041652235.1 Opitutaceae bacterium
CAGACGAGCGCGTCGAGCTTGTTTTGGCGATAGTTGGCCGCGATGGCGTCGAGCATGTCGCGCTCCTGCCCGTCGATCACCATGCGATGGGGCTTGTCGCGGCTCGTTCCAAGGATGGTGCCTCCGAGTGTGAGGATGCCCGCCAGCGCATGCATATCGAGGCGCATGAAATTATTCTGGGCCAAGCCGAGAAAGCCGTCGCGGAATCCGATTATCTCATATCCATATTCGCTGACGATGGTCTTTCCCACGGCGCGGATGGCCGCGTTGAGCCCGGGGCTGTCGCCGCCGGCAGTGAGGATGCCGATGCGTTTCATGCTACTCTTTTTTGGGGGGTCGCTTAAGAAGTCATCGAGCCTGTCATCTTGGCGCAATTTTCCCGTCGTCGCGCTATTCCGGCATGCCGAGGCGAGTATAGTCAAGTATGCTGTGGCTGATGAGACCCTTTGAAAGCGCGGCCCGATCGGTGAGTAGATTCTGCGGAGACAGATCCTCGCCGTAGCGGAACACCATGCGATGAGTGCCGTCGTCGGCAGCCGGACTGAACAATCTGGGAATGATCACATGAGCGGGAACCGTGCGCACCATGCGGGATTCCGGCCGGCAGGGATTGGGAAAGTTGAGGTTGTGAACGATGAAGCTGTTCGCGCGGGTATCTGCGATCAGCCTCGGACCTATGCGCGCTGCGAGAGCGGACGAAACCCTGAGGGTTTCGAGCATCGGACCTTCGAGCTTTCCTCCCTTTATCCTCAGATTTTCGTAGGTCTCGCTGGTGAGATCCTGGGAAACACTCACTGCGGGCAGACCGTGGAGGGCTCCCTCGAAGGCACCGGATACCGTGCCGCTGGCTATGATAAAACCGAGGCTGGCGTTTTGCCCGATGTTGATGCCGCTGATGACGCCGTCGGGTTTCCAGTCGCCCGGCACGAGATGATCCAGGGCTATGTTAACGCAGTCGCTTGGCGTGCCATCGATAACCCAGGTGGAGCACCCCAGTCCATGATCCTCCGCCCGGGATTTGATCGAGCGGATACGGGATTTTGCAGCCCCGATCCAGCTTTGCTCGACGCGGGGCGCCGCCACGCATACCTCGTGGCCCTCGGCGCGAAGCGCCGCGACCAGGTGATGGAGAAACGGAGAATCGATACCATCGTCGTTGGTGACCAGAAATCGCATGGGGAGAAGTTAGGAAGCCATAAGCTTTAAGCCAAAAGCTTCGATCCACGATCCGTCTGACTTAGAGCTTACAGCTTAAAGCTTATAGCTATATCACTGGCCGATGCCTGGCAATTCACCTTCCATCGCACGCAGCAGGGAATAGGCATCGGAAAACATCGAGGGGATTGCGTGCGACTTGCATGCAGCCCCGGCCTTACTTCGCAGGGGCGGTAATGTTTGCGCTGGGATTGGTCGCTGTGGTGAATGTCATCCTATCCAGGATCTTAAGCAGGCGCTCGCGGAGGATTTCATCCTCTTCGGCTGTCGTCTTGGTGTAGAGGGAACGCTCCGTGGAGCGCTCCACGAGCTCGCTGCTGATGATAAACACGCTGTCGCCCCGGACAAAGAGAAGGTTGCCGCGCTTGGCGACGGGGATGTTGTCATGCCTGCCAAAAAGGAAGATGCGATGCAGGAACATCGTGCCGCCGGGCATCAGCGTCTGGAGCAGAAGGGCTCCATCCATTGTCTTGGGTAGGAACTTGGCGCTTTCCACGGAGGAGCCTCGGGACTGCGAGAGCAGGGATGGAAGGATGGCCTGTGAGAAAAAGTCTGCGAGGAAGTCCTTTTTCGTTTTGGTGGCGAGTTGCTGGCGCAGGGCATTGTCCATGGGATAGACGGCAATGGTAATGTGCGTCGTGAAGGCATCCTCGAAGGTTACAACGTTGGAAGAGTCGGTGACTTGTCCCCCGAGTTCTTCAAGCACGGGAATCGGCATGCTAAATTGACCCGTTGGAGAAATATACCGGTCCTCCTGAATCTTCCCCATCAGCTCAGGGGCTGAATACTGGGCGCGTGCGAATGCGGCGATTAAGAAGGAAATGACAAGGAGAATCAGCGAACGATTTCTCATAGGATGTTGATAGGAGGTAACGGTGAATTGCAGGAATGCAAGAACGTGGCGCAAGGATGCTCTATTGAGAGCATAACCGCACCCAGAGTTCCCAGGGAATCTGCTCCGGCCGGGTTTGAGGCGAGAGTCCGGCGTCTGAGAGAGACTGAAGCCAGAGCTTGCCGTGGTCCGGCAGACGATCGCGGAGAAGTGAACCGATCTGTTTTCTGCGCTGCTGGAAACAGGACCTGACGAGAGCCTTGATTTCCGGGCGAAAGATGAAGGGTTTTGGCTTTCGTACGAGATGAAGCAGGTATGAATCCACATCCGGCCTTGGATGGAAACAGGCAGCGGCCACCTTGTGGCCCGGAGCCAGATCGTAGGCGGCCTGAAGGAAAATGGATATGGCGCCAAAGGCCTTTCCTCCGTGCCTGGCTGCGTATCGGTCCGCTGCTTCCTTTTGCAGCATCAACACCAGGCGATCCGGAAGAGGTCCTTCCAGGACCGCATCCATCCAGGGTGTCGAAATGGCGTAGGGCAGGTTGGCGACAATCTTGAAGCCCGATGCCGCCTTCTTCGATGGCAGCCCTGCCAGAGGATGATCGAGCGCATCGCCTTCGAGAAGATGGAATCGCTCCGGAAACGACGTCAGCAAGGTTTGCGCGAGGTGGGCATGCAGGGAGCGGTCCTTTTCAACTGCCCATATCTCGGCGCCTGTTTCCAGCAGAGCGGAGGTGAGAGTCCCCAGTCCCGGTCCGATTTCCACCACGGCATCGGTGGAAACGATCCCGGCGAGTTCGATGGATTTGCGCACGATGTTGCCATCGACCAAAAAGTTCTGGCCAAGGAAACGCTTGGGCTGGTGCCCGAGCTGCGCGAGAATATCGCGGGTTTCGGTGGGTGTCAGTGGCATGGCTTAGCCGGATTCATTCAGATGTAGGAGCCTGCTTGCAGGCGATGATCGCCAACGGAAAATCGCCTGCAAGCAGGCTCCTACGTCGGACCAACAAAAGAGTTTCAAGTTTTGCGAATGAATCATGGGTTTGTCTGCGAGAGTCCGGCTTAGCCGCGAAATTCTACGATCAGCGCCGCGGGATCCGGGGCGCGCATAAGGGCTTCGCCCACGAGGACAGCTTGCGCTCCCGCCTGCCGCGCTCGTGCCGCATCGGCTGCGGTGAAAATTCCACTCTCGCTGATTCCGCTGACGTTCCTGGGAAATTTTGGAATAAGGCGTTCGCTGATGGCCAAATCCGTTCTAAAGGTGACCAGATCGCGATTGTTCACGCCGATGATCCGCGCCCCGTGCTTGAGCGCTCTCTCCAAGTCCTTTTCGTTATGAATCTCAAAGAGGCTG
>JBAZHQ010000475.1:0-3396 GCA_041652235.1 Opitutaceae bacterium
AAAGAGGTCACGGGATTGATACCTTCATGGATGCTAATGACGGAAAGTTCCAGTGGGTTTTGTCTTTAGCTTCGTCCGCAAACGTGTCCATTCGTGTGTGATCCTAATATGTCCTGCGATCTCATTCTAGTGCTCGATGCCCCCTCCCCGCGCGCCATCGCGCCTGCCCTCAAGCAGCTCGCCGGCACCGTGAGATGGGTAAAAGTGGGCTTGGAGATGTACACAGCCTGCGGCCCCGACTGCGTGCGGGAGGTGGCCGGGATGGGTTTCAAGGTCTTCCTCGACCTCAAGCTTCACGACATTCCCAACACCGTGGCGAAGGCGGTCGAATCCGCGTCCAAACTTCCCATCGGGATGCTTACGCTGCACACCTGCGGAGGCCGCGAAATGATGAAATGGGCGGTGAAAGCGCAACACCAGCATGCCCCCGAACTGCTGCTGCTCGGCGTCACGGTGCTGACGTCGATGGGAGAAGCGGATCTTAGGGAAGTCGGCGTGTCGGATACGCCCGCGTCCCAAGTCACGCGCCTCGGGGCACTGGCGACCCGGGCGGGTCTCAGGGGACTTGTGTGCTCGCCCCATGAGATTTCCCTGCTGCGCAAGACCCTGCCGCAGGACGTAAAACTGGTGACCCCCGGGATTCGTCCGCGCGAGTCCAGCCTGGACGATCAAACCCGGGTGATGACGCCCGCGGAAGCCGCCGTGGCCGGGGCTAATTTCATCGTGGTGGGACGCCCCATCTTCAAGGCAGCCGATCCTGTGGCCGCCGCAAAAGCAATTCTGTCTGAACTCGCCTAAGGCCGACTTTCCATCCAAGGTATCTGCCAACGGATACACCGATTGCGGCCCCCTTTCTTTCCGCCCCAAGTAAAAATCGAACCCAAATGAGTCGCACCGCTGCAATCCTTCTCGCCGCCGGTTCAAGCAAACGCATGCAGAGCGCAGTCCCCGACAAACTGCTGGCCCCCCTTGGCGGACGCCCTGTTTTCGCCCATTCCGCGGCTGCCTTCCAGCAAAGCGGAGTGGTGGATTACTACGTGATCGTTTACCGCGACGCGCCGCAACTGCATGAGCTTATGTGCTACGCGCCGACTCCGGCCTACTACGTTCAGGGTGGCAAGGAACGCCAGGATTCCGTGGCCATCGCGCTGGAGGCGCTGCCCCCGGGAGTGGAATATGTTTTCATCCACGACTGCGCGCGGCCTTTCGTGCAGCCCGAGCAGCTCGTCGCCTTGTTTAAGATCGTCAGGAAGGAAAATGCAGTGGTCCTAGCGCACCGTGTCACCGACACGATCAAGGAGCACCGGGGAGAAGGTCTTCTAAAAACCCTGAATCGCACGCGGCTCTGGACGATGGAGACTCCTCAGGTATTCTCATACGAGCTGATAGCCCGGGCCTATGCCCGCATCATGAGCCGGGGCGCGCACGTGACCGACGACGCCGCTGCCGTCGAGGCGATCGGGCATCCGGTCGCCCTGCTGGAGAACCACCTCTCCAATCCCAAGCTGACGACCCCCGCCGATCTCGACTATTTCGAGTATCTGCTATCCAGGCAGGCTCCTCCCGCCGAGGCGTGATTTTCATGGCCAGGCGCAGCTCCTGCGTGCAATCGTTGGGGCATGCTCAGAATCGGTCACGGCTACGATATTCACCGCATCGCTCCCGATCGCACGATGGTTCTGGGGGGCGTGCGTTTCCCGACGGACTACGGCTTGGAAGGGCATAGCGACGCCGATTGCGCAACGCACGCGATTTGCGACGCGCTGCTCGGCGCCTGCGGGCTGCCGGACATCGGCCATTTCTTTCCGGATACCGACCCCGTCTATCGCAACATCGATTCCCAGGTGCTCCTGCACAAAGTCATCGTCGAGTTGGAAAAACTCGGGTTTGCGCCCGTGAACATCGACCTGACGATCATCGCGGAGAAGCCCAAGATATTGCCCCACATCCAGGAGATGAAGACCGCCCTGTCCGCCTCCACGGGGCTTCCCGTCTCGGCCATCGGGGTGAAGGCCACGACCAATGAAGGCATTGACGAGATCGGGAAGGGCATGGCCATTGCCGCCCACGCAGTGGCCCTGATCCGCAAGACATGAGGCCCGGCGCGCTCCTCCGGCATCCGTTCGCGTCTTTCCGCGGTCATGCCGCGATGCTCGGCCTCGCGGCCGTCCTGATATTCCCGGCGGCGGGCTGCGCCAGAAGGGAGACGCTCGTGCAGCGGGGCAACGTGGAGAAGATCCTGCATCGGAGCGTGGGCCACGAGCTCGCCGACCTCGATCCTCACCTTGCAACGCAGACGAGCGACTACCACGTCCTGTCGGCGCTCTTCGAAGGCCTGGTGTCCGAGGACCCGGCAGACCTGCATCCCGTGCCCGGCGTCGCGGAAAGCTGGGATACCTCGCCCGATTGCACGGTATTTACATTTCACCTACGCAGCGGCGCCCGTTGGTCCAACGGCGAACCCGTCACCGCACGGGATTTCCTGCTGTCGTTCAAACGGGTGCTCTCACCCTCGCTGGCGGCGGAGAACGCCGCCCAATTGTACATCCTGCGGGGGGCAGAGGAGTTTCACACGGGGAAGACGCCCGATTTTTCCACCGTGGGCGTGGAGGCCCTGGATGACAGGACTCTCAGGCTGACCCTGCGGCATCCTTCGGCCGTGTTTCTCTCGATGCTCAACGACGAGCCCTGGTTCCCTGTGCACATTCCCACGATCGCCGGGCATGGTCCCGTCGCCAGGCGGGGGAATCCATGGACGCGCCCCAGCGCCTTCGTGGGCAACGGTCCCTTCAACCTGAAGGAATGGAGCACCAACCATCGCATCGTCGTCACCCGCTCGCCCACCTACTGGGACCGGGAGAAAGTGCGGCTTAGGGAAATCCACTTCTATCCCTTCGAGCCCGACGCCGAGGAACGCGCCTTCCGGGCGGGACAACTGCATGTCACCGACGCGCTTCCCCCGGCGAAGATCGACCGCTACCGGCGCTCCGCGCCCGGGTTATTGAAGGTGGACCCGCTGCTCGGGACCTATTTCTACCGGATCAACACCCGCATTCCCGCACTCTCGGATGCAAGGGTGCGGCTGGCGCTGTCGCTGGCCGTGGATCGCAAGGCCATCGTCGGCCGCGTTCTCCAGGGCAGCCAGATTGCGTCGAGTTCGTTCACGCCCTCCGGCATCGCCGGATACGAGCCGCCGGACGAGGCGAAGACCGATCCGAAAGCGGCCCGCGCCCTCCTTGCCGAGGCGGGATATCCCGGAGGGAAAGGATTCCCTCCCGTCGAGCTGCTTTACAATTCGTCGGAGACCCATCGCCAGATCGCGGAAGCTGTACAGGAAATGTGGAGACAGGAGCTGGGCATAACGACGCGGCTCCTGAACATGGAAAACACCAGCGT
>JBAZHQ010000476.1:0-3395 GCA_041652235.1 Opitutaceae bacterium
CGAACAATGGATGCCCCTCTGGAATTGCCCGTGCACTCTCCCGGAATTGAAGAACCTCATGGGAGAAGGACGCGCTCAGTTGGGGAAATCTGCGGCCTCCCGACCGGTTGATTTCGCTCGTGCGGTCGCCCGTCTTGGCGTTGCCCGCGGCATCTTCGCATTTCAACGCTACGGCTATCTCGAGCGTAATGGACAATCCAACCTCGCGGTCCCTCTCAGTCGTTGGCAGGTCGAACCGCAGCCACAGCAGGAACTACTTAACGACCTTGATCATTCGGCGTGGCTCGAGCGCCTGCAGCGAGCAGCCCGCGACAAATTTGTCTCAAACGCCTTTGCCATAGCACATCGCAATCTGGAAAGCGCAATTATGGCAATTTGTGCTTACGGCAATGCCCCGGCGGCCTGGCAATCACTGCTCCTTGCTCTCACAGCAATCGAAGAACAACTCGTCTGCAGTCACGCCTTCACTGCAAAGCAGCGGTTGCGCCCGATTCCGAGACTCAGCGTCGGCTGGCTCTCGGCCGCCGATGACGGTTCTGCTGAATTTCGCCTCGCTGTAGCCCTGGCGCTCCAATCCGCCGACGAGCAGGACAGCGACTCCGTCCGCCATCATTGGATGCCCCTCGACAAGTTCGGGCAGGCCTTCGCCACCGATAGCGGCGGCTTGCGCAAGGATCCGCGTGTCGTCTGTCACGGTCTTGAGCCGGAGCGCGACCTTCTCGCTCTGGTCCAGCGCCGCAGCATCGAGGGATCTCACGGAGCTTCCAGCCGCCTCGCTCTAGTCGGAGTGCCCCGCTTCTGCGCTCAACCCGCCGACCTTGCGGCACTCCTCTTCGGCGATGTCGATCTCCGCAAGACAACCCAACTGGCGAGGGCGCTCATGGCGCTGGATCGTCGCCACCTCAACACCGCGCCACGCCTTTCCGTTCCCTCTTCCATCGCCGCGCCGCCGCCGCTTTACGGACTCTTCCGTCTCGCCTGCCTCCCTTGGCCTCTGCACATCGGACAGGCGAAATTTTCGATCCGTTGCGATCCGGCGATCGTCACCCGACTCGCAGCAGACGAGCTGGCCGTTGCTGGCGACCTGGCCCTTCGGCGTCTCAAGGCTTCGGGACTTGACCCCGTGATCCGACACATTGCCGGAGATGCCGCCCTCGCCCGCCGGATTGCGCTCAGCCTTGCCTTCCCGATTTCACCAAACACAGCCACGCGCTTCGCCAAAGAACTCATCAAATCACAACCTCAATCCAACCCGTCATGATTCCCGACCTCAGCACACTCGACACCGTTTCGAAACTACTCTTCTCCATCGAGCTCCAGCCGCTCCAAGGCGCACGCTTCCAGCCTACCGGGTTTCCCAGCCTGGGTGCCGCCACCTACCAGACCAATCAAGGAACCAGTCTTCTGGTGGAGAGCGCACAAAGCATGGCCAATCGCCTTGAGGCCGTCTGCTGGGACGAGGTTGCGAACGCACCCAAAGCCGCGCTCGCAGGCATCAGCTACGTGCGTGTCGAACGCCAGGGCAAATACCTCACGAGTTCCGTCACCGAGGCCCACCGACTCAACAGCGTATATATCGAAAAGGCCAATAGCGGCGGGTTCCATGAAGAGCTCAAAAAGGCAGCAAGATACGATGACAAGAAGCCGATAGACCGTTGGGCTTTCGTTGAAGCACTGCTCAAGTATGATGTGGGCTCACTTGTTCACGGAGTCTTCCTCGAGTCCATTGCTGGAAGGCTTCGCATCGCCCGTGCTTTGTCAGCATTCATAGAGGCAGAGAATGTTCGTCAGGTCGTTTCTGGCGGCGTAAAAACTGACCATATTCAACCCGGAAAAGAGGAGGAAAAATCTGCAAAAGAGGGCTTTGGCAACGTTCCTTTCCCCCGCGAGGAATACACCGCTGAAAAAATCACTCTCTTCGTCAACCTCGACCTGGCCCAGATCCGCGGCTACGGTCTCGGTGCGGACGTCGAACGGCTTCTTGCTCTTCTCGCCCTATTCAAGCTGCGCACCCTTCTCGACGGAGATCTGCGTCTTCGCACCGCCTGCAATCTTGAGGTGAAGGACACCGCGATCACAGCCACCAAACCTGCCGGGTATGTCCTGCCTTCCTCTGCGGAGTTGGTCGCCGGACTCAAGGCCGCCATCGCCGCGTGCAAAGGCAAAATGGTGGTCACCACGGTCGTCTTCGACGACGAGCTGAAGGCCAAGGACCCAGAAAAGGGCGAAAAGGATGAGTCCTCCAAGGACGCAGGCGAGGAAGACGACGAAACATAAAGGCCATGATCCATCTTGAATTTCGTTTTCCAGGGGGGCGCTACCACGCCACTCCCTGGGGGCATCATGTGAACGAGGGCCTTGTGGAATGGCCGCCCAGTCCATGGCGGCTTGTGCGAGCTTTCATCGCCACCGCCTTCTCGAAATTGTCCGTGCCCGATCCCGTGCCTGACGAGCATCCTTTGCGTCGTCTTGTGGATGCTCTCTCTACGCAGATCCCCAGTTACCGCATGGCCCCATGCCCGGCAACACATAGCCGCCACTACATGCCACTGGGAGGCAAGAATGCAAAGACCACCCTGGTGCTCGACACCTGCGCCGTCCCGGGACAATCGCCCCTCATCATTTCCTGGCCTGTCGACTTGGACGCCGCTTGCACCGAGTTGTTGACCCGGATTGTCGAGGCGATCGGCTACCTCGGTCGCGCCGAAAGCTGGGCCGAAGGCCGCGTGCTCTCCAACTCACTTCCTGATTTGCTGGGCGATCTGGTGGAACCTCACATCGAGGGAATGGCCAAGGGTCCAGGCTGGGAGCAGGTATCGTTGTTGGCACCCCTCCCGGCTAAGGACTACGCCCGTTGTTTCGAGGACGTCCGACGAGAAATCGAGGCGCGTTTCCCTATTCCTGAGGGAAAGAAGAAAGCTCTGGCGGAAGAGCGGACTAAAGCCCTCGCTCCGCACCCCGTCGATCTCTTCGCGTGCCTCACGAGGGACACGGCATTTCTCCAGCAATACGGTTGGAGCCAGCCGCCGGGAAGTCGTCGTGTGTTGTATTGGCGACGCGCCAACGCCCTCGCTGTCGCTCCGGCAGGCCGATCCGCAAAACATGCTTCGCTCCGATCGGTGGAAGCGATTCTACTGACCCTGGCTTCCGACACCCGCCGCGGTGAAGTGCTTCCTCAGATTGCCCGCGCTCTGCCGCAGGCTGAGTTGCTCCACCGCGCCCTCGTAAGCAAGGCAGGAAGGGGAGAAGCGGTGGACTGCCCGGTGCTCACCGGCAAGGACGCAGATGGAAAGCCTCTCACCGGCCACCGGCATCTCCACATTGTCCCGCTCAGCCTGGATGAGCCAGGTCGTCTCGATCATTTCCTGCTATGGGCGCCCATGGGTTTTGACGCA
>JBAZHQ010000477.1:0-3394 GCA_041652235.1 Opitutaceae bacterium
ATGAAGGCGGGGCTCTCGTTCGCCCAGCAGGAGGCGATTCCGACCTGATCGGTCAGGAGGCTCATGAGATAGCCCTGTTCCGGCGGTGCGACGGGCGGGAAGGCAACCCGGATGCCTGCGTCCAGCGCCTCGACAAGGCAGAGGCGCGGCTTGGCAAATAGGAGGGGTGCGGCAGCGCTCATCGGCCCCATCATGCGTCCTGCCACGGGACGGATGGCGAGTCGCGCCGATGCCGGAGGCAGCGGATTGAATGTAACCGTCGTGCTGCCAGCCGGAGCCGCTTGCTGCTTGATCACCGTTTCCCGGCCTTCCTGGAGCAGCAACACCGCATAGGCCGTCAGGGTGGGAGAGGTGGGCGGGTTTCCTCCCGGCCAAGCCCAGGTCACCGTGCAGTTACCCTCGCCGGCGGTTGCTCCCTGGGTGCCAGCGATACTGGTGATGACAGGGCACTGAAGCAGCAGCGGCGAAGCGGCATTGGTCGCAGTCCAGGCGGCTCCGCAGGCGATATCCACCGCGAGCCCGAATGTGCCATCAGCCACAGCCGAGGTCGGCAGGAGGTAAGGAATCGTTGCGCTCGTTCCTGTGACGGTTTCGCTCCGGGCCACGGTCTGCCAGGCCCCGTTGACCGACTGAAGAAGGCGGGCGCGATAAGCCGAGGGCGCCGCCCCCGTCGGCGCCTGCCAGTGTGCGACGATACCGTCAGCCCGGCTTTCAGCAGAGACTTCCGGTGGCACCGCGAGGAAAGTGACGGGATCGCTTCCAATCCCCGTTCCAAAATTGGACTTGGGTGTGACCGTCAATGTCATCGGCGTTCCTGCGACGAAGTCGGGAACCGTTGCCTGAAAATTGCATCCGCCGACAGTCCAGGTCCCGAGCGTCGCGCCCGATTGCTGAAGTTGCGCGCTGTATGAAACCGAGGAAAGCGCATCGGGGAATGTCCAGCGTGCCATGAGCGTCCAGGGCGCCGATCCGTTTGCGCTGGTCAATGCAGCCTCCACGATTTGCGGAGGCACGGCCAGCACCGGGTAGGCGGCGGAGCAGGGACCTGTTACCCGCACTCCCTTGGCGCTCCCTTCCACCCAGGCCATCAACTGGGCATCCGTGAGAATTTGGGAGACGATCTGGATGGAAAACGATCCGTCTGTCTGCGCCTTCACAGCGTCGGCAATGGCAATCCCGTCGGAAGTGAGCCGCACCCAGACTTCCGTGCTGTCGAGCCCGAGTCCGGAGGGCGTTGTGGCCACGCCTCTGACGTTGCCACCACTGACAGCGATGCTTCCGAGAGTCGGCGTCGCGGTCACCACCGGGATCGTGATCGACACCGGTCCCGAGATCGAGCCCACGCAGGCCTGCGCGGCGACTCCAAGGTTGGAAGTGCCGGTCTGGGGGATCGCCAGAAAGCCGCCTTCGGCTCCCGTCGGTACGGAGCAGAGAGTGTTGGAGCCGTCGCTGAGCGTAAGCAGGGTGCCGACTGCGGGAGCGGCAACGCGCTGAGTTTTGACCACTATCTGGGCGCCGTTGCACACCACGGAGAGCAGCGTCGGAGCGGCGACAACCAGCGGCTGCGCGGCGCCGAAGAGACCCTGCACCGTGCCAAGAAGAGACGCCACGGACGCCGAATAACTGTCGGAGGGTTGAAGGACGCCGGTCGGCTTGATGTCCACCGCGACCCCCGGGTTCACACTTGCCGAACCCATGATCGCTCCATCGGAATTGCGTTTGACTGTGGCAAGACCGCCAGTCGCGCTCGGATTCCCTTCCGGCAGGGACCACGCAAGACGCACAAAAGAGCCATCGTAACTGCCGGACTCCAGCCGGGGTTGCTGCAACGGTATGGCGGCTGCGACACCACATGGACCGGTTACGATCGATGCTTGGTAGGCAAGCTCGACCTGCCAGCTGGCCGCGGTATCCAGCGCCTGGGTGAGCGCGATGACTACGGAAGTGTCCGATGGAGGGCTTTGCATCACGGATTTCCCCTCCGACAAGAGACGCGCCACGATCTTGCCGGGAGGCGTTCCCTCTTTCCTGGCGGATGCCGTTATCGAGAATTGTCCGCCTGAGGCTTGGGCGTACGTCACATTCGAAATGGTCGGCGCGGTCACGATCAAAAGCTGATCGAGCGTCACCATCGGTCCGCTTGCGATACCCTTCGAACCCACGGCCATGATCTGGTATTTTCCGCCCCTTGCCAAAGGGGCGGCAGAGACGATGGCTGCGCTGGTTGCCGATGAGCTCACCGAGGCGATCGTGACCTCCTGCACGGTGTCATAGATGGAAACCGTGACGATTTCGATGCTTGTGGGCATTGGTAATGTCCATGCCACCGTTGCCGACGATTCGCGGACCTCGACCGAAGTCAGTGTGGGTTGCTGAAACACGAGGACAGTCTCGGTGCCCCAATCCGGCGTCGTCGTGTCATAGGTGAGCGCCACCGTGTAGCTATTGGTGGGGTCGAGCAGCGCCGGATCGACCATGACGCGGACAAAGCGCCCGGTGTTACCTCCGATCGCAAGCCAGTCGGTCCCATAGGGCGATCCCTTGAAGAGGGCCGCATTGACGGTCTGGATGGGCTCGGCGTCCAGGGTGACGATGATCGTCCCGTCGGCGTATCTGAGATCTGTTATGACGGGCAGGGGAAGATTAACGGGGGCTGACATGGGTGCGTTTCTCCGATGGAAGGTTGACGCCAAGGGGCGAAGTTCCTTGGCCAGGTGGGGGAGTGATGGGGCAGTTATTGCGGGTATCATCCCTCGAGGTGATACCCCGGTTCAGTTTGCGAGATGCATCTCTTTCCGCCGTGTTTTCTACTCGGCAAGATCTTGAAGCGGAGCCTGCTGCGCGGAGGGCACATTCCCCAAGAGAGGGGAATCCCAAGGGGAGCACTAACTGGCATCTCAAACGCAACAGGCGCGCCGCGCCAAGGCGGTGATTTATCGGGCGGCCTTCTTTTTGCTGTTAGCCTTCGCAGCCAGATCCTGATGGCAGCTGTCGAAGTCGGTGTGCAGATTAGAGGGCAGCTTTGCCTTGGCCAAACTTAAGTTGTTCTCAGAGGCGTCTATGAGCGCAACCTGCATCTGGTAGTCGCCGACCAGAATGCCATTGGCAAGGAAGGTGGTGTCGCCTGTGACACTTGCGTCGAGCCACAGGTTGAACAACCCGCCGCTCATTTGAGAACTCGTGATGCTCGTCACGGAGGCAACGGTGGTGCTTCCCGTATAAACCTGCTGGCCGACGGTCAGCGAGGCGAGCTGAACTGCGCCTGTCGGCGTCATGATGGGATGCGTGCCGGCGCCGGTGAGGGTCTGTCCCGTGTTGAGCGTCAAGGTGGTGACCGGTCCCGTGTAGGGCTGCGCCAGCGTGGCCTGCACGCTTCTGACGATCGCTCCGCTCT
>JBAZHQ010000478.1:0-3394 GCA_041652235.1 Opitutaceae bacterium
AAGCGCCTGGAGAATCAGATCAGCGATCTCGAAACTCAAATTCAGACCAGGATCAAGATCGTCAGAGAGAAGACACCGATCCAGGAAGATGCCGCATCCGCGGAACTGCGTCGGCGCCGGGATGAACTCAAGGCGCAGTACGATGAGATCTTCGCCAAGCCCGAATTGACGGATGCTGAACGTCTGGAAGCTTGGAAGGAACGCACGCGAGACAGGATCGAAGAAGCTACTGAGATACTTGCTGGAACCCGCCAAAGACGAGCCCGTAAATCAGCTATCGACCTGGACCATGAAGCTTTGCGGCTTCGGTATGACCTCCACCAAATCGAACGACAGATCCGCGAACGTGAAGTTGCCGAGAAGATGAAGAATCGGCCCACCTATCAGAAAGTGATAGGGGAGATCGGAGAAACGGCTAATACCGTGCGCGCCTTGATGACCTCTTTCGACTTCTCGGCCCCGCTACGACAAGGGCTAATTATCGGAGCGGCCCATCCCATGCGAGCCGCCAAGGCGTTTCCAGAAATGTTCAAAGCTGCTTTCTCGCCTGAACAGGCTTTTAGGCAAGCCGAAGGTTTGCGGAATCGCGAGAACGCCCCACTGTATGAATCCTCTGGATTATACCTGGCGGAACATGGCGGAAGACTATCAGCGATGGAAGAAGCCTTCATGAGCCGGCGCGCGGAAAAGCTGCCAATCTTAGGCAGGGGAATAAGAGCGAGCCAGAGAGCGTACACTGCATACCTGAACCGAATCAGGGCTGATTCTTTCGATTCGATGGTCAAGGGGTTGACGCAAGACGGCAAAGGCAATCCTGCTGAACTCAAAGCCATTGCCAACTTCATCAATGTTGCTACCGGGCGCGGCTCCGTCGCGTGGAATCAGGCAGCAACCACCCTCAACACGGTTTTCTTTGCTCCGCGCTATGTGGCCAGCCGATTCGAATATCTTGCAGGGCAACCTCTATACAAAGGCACCGCGAGAACCCGTAAGTTGATCGCGCAAGAATACGGGCGTTTTCTGGCAGGCGCTGCGGTCGTCTACGCACTTGCCCAGGCAGCCGGCGGAAAGGTTGGAACCGATCCGAACAACGCCGATTTCGGCAAGATCCAGGTGGGTGATACTCGGATCGATCCGATGGCTGGCCTTCTCCAATCAACTGTTCTGGCATCTCGAACGGCGAGCATCTATGGCAGTAAGGCTGGACTGATGAAAGTCCCAGAGCAAAAGGGCAGAAAATTGGAGATGAGCAAAGTCCTTTGGAACTTTCTCCGCGGAAAGCTGGCGCCTGTTCCCGGGCTGGTTCTGCGCTTTGGGGAAGGCAAATATCCAGGGGGAAAGAAAGTAACCCCAGCCAACGTTGCCACGTCTGTATTGCCAATTTCATGGCAAGATATCTACGAAGCGACGAAAGCCCAAGGGGTGCCAGCGGGACTTGCCCTTGGCGTGCTTTCGATATTCGGAACAGGTGTTCAAACTTACGAAAAATAACCCTTGATCGAATTGACTGAGCGTGATTAAGTCGAGTAGCAGTTAGTAGGTTCATAATCGTAGTCTGTAAAGGCCGTAGTAGATCCCTCCCCGTAGCTCCGCCGCTACGGGGTTTTCTTTTTCTCAAAATCCTTTCAAAAAAGTCTTGCACCGTTGACCGTCTAAGGTTAAATCTGGACACATGCAGTCAACATCTAGCACAATCAAGTGTCCAAGATGCGGCGGCACAGGTGGAATCCCAAACCAATCCGTGATTGGTAACAAGATGATGGCTAAACGTATCAAAGCGGGCGTTTCTCAAGTCGATATGGCGCGCGCTCTTGGCATTACGGGAAGCTACATCTCTCACCTGGAACACGGGCGAAAGCCTTGGACCAAATGCAGGATCGCCGCATACCTGCGCAACCTGAAAGGAAAGTAGAATGACCATAGCCGAAATTATGAAACTCCCCCCGGGCACCCCGGTACCCGTGGCGTGTGGAATGGTGAAGGGAGTGGGACCAAGGGCATCGGGCGACAACCCGGCGCCGTGGAGCCTGCAAAACATCTTCATCGGTGACGCGACTGAAAGCATCCCCGTGAAGATCGGCAACCATGATGAAATACCTCAAAGCGTGGTTGGCACAGTGCTCTATTTCGTCGCCCACAAGAAACCCACGGGTGGATTGTCCGGGCTTAAGGTGGACCTGGATCGCCAAATGGAAGGCGGAAAGCCGAAGGAATGGCCGGTGCTCGCCGTCGCGCGCAGTGGTGAGATCATGAGCGAGGAAGACTGGCAGAAGAAGAACGCCCCGGCGGCCGCTCCGGCGCCAGCGGCTCCCGTCCAGCAAACTGCGGTTCCAGTTCAGCAAACTGCGGTTCCCGTGGGGCAAATCGCACAGCCCACGAAACAAGCCGCAGCGGCACAGATGACAGCGGAGCCTCAGCCGTGCCGTAATAACTCATTCAAGGAGTTGCGCTACGAGCGAACTGTCAACACGGGCAATTACTGCTCAGAGAAGCTTGGCGTGACAATCGCGGTTGGGAGCGACGAGAATCCTGAACAAGCCTTCCAAAGCGCCAAGCAATTCCTGGCAACACATCTTCCGCCCGAGTTCATCCCCGATAAGGGAGCACGGAAGGTTTAACCACGGGGACAAACCACAAAACGACACAGAAAATTCCAAGTTATGCATATTTCAGAGCTTCGAGAATCACGGTTCCTCAAAAAAGAGGAGGTTGGGAACGGCATGGTTGTTACCATCGCCGACTGTTACCAGGAGAACGTTGCCAAGCAGGGAGCCCCCGAGGAACTCAAATGGGTTCTAAGCTTCAACGAGATCGACAAGCCCATGGTCCTAAACAGTGTAAACGGGCAGTTGATTGCACAGATCACCGGCTCCGAGGATTCGGACGGTTGGACCGGGGCACAGATCGAGCTGTACAACGATCCGAATATCATGTTTGGCGGTAAACTGACTGGTGGTATTCGGGTGTGCGCCCCGGGTGCCCGCCCACAAACACCGATGCAGCGCCCACAACGCGGGACACAGGCACCGCGTATGCAGCCCCGGCAGCAACAGGGACACCCGCAGCAGATGCACCAGCAGCAGCCTGGCCAACCCCGCCAAGCCCGGCAGTACCAACAACCCCAGCAGCAGTATTACCCGTCGCAGCAGCAGGGCATGGATATGCCCCCTGACATGCCCGCCGACGAATAAGGCCCAGGGGCAGAGCCTCTAATCTGCCCCACTAATTTCACAGAAAGCCCAAAATGAGAGTCCAATCACTTCGTTACAGTAACTTCAAAGGCCATTCGGCCGCCCTTGAACTCGCCCCGGTGACAGTCATCCGCGGCGGAAACTTCACCCACAAGACAACCATCCCGCTTGCCCTTCGGCTGGCGATGGCCGGAAAGCTTCCC
>JBAZHQ010000479.1:0-2237 GCA_041652235.1 Opitutaceae bacterium
GGCTGGGGCGGAGTCCCGTTAGATCTTCCAATTCTCAGAACTAGCGGCACTAAAATCAGTGCCGGTGCACTCGGCGGACCGTCTGCGGGACGCCCATTCTCGCTCCTCGCCTGCTCTGAGCCTGTCGAATGGGCTCCTCGATTCTATCTTCTTTGGAAGCGGCTTTGCCGCTCCGCCGCTCCGTGTCCCCCTGCTACCACCAACTGTGGGTGTCCGCGGTTTGCAGGGCTTCTTCCAGTGGCGGCAATTGCGGGTGCCATTGTCTTTCCCATTCGAGACTGATCGCGTGGGAGTAACCGAAACGCTTCAGCGCGCTGACCAACTGCTTCATCGGGAATTCGCCTTCTCCGGGCAATACGAACGAATAGGGAAGGCCGTCGGAAGGGCGGCTGACGCTATCCTTGACATGGATATGCACGACGTGCTCGGCGATGTGCGGCCACAGCGCGACCGGATCGATCCCCGTCTTGCGCCAGGTGTTGTGCGCATCCCACAACATAGCGACATCGCTTGCCTCCGAACAAAACCGAACGATCGCCTCTTGCGTCACCAGCCCCTCATGAGTTTCGACCATGATGTCCGTTTTCCAACCGTGCTTGCTTCGTAGTTGGCGCCACCAACGAAGGGTTTCAGCCGCCAGGGGGACCGTTCCCTCATCCGAGGAATCGCCGCCGTCGAAAGCCCGCAGCCACGGCACCCCCAGCGCTTCGGCCCAAGGCACAAGCGAGAGCAGCGCTGCGCGATCGGCATCGCTGGGGCGGACCAGCTTGAAAGAGGTGGAAAAAGCCAGCACTTGGACTGTGCCATGCAGCTTCTGCACGCGACGGACCGCGTCTTTTCCGCTCCGGGCAAAGTGTGCCGGAAGATCCGTCGTTCCTTCCAGCGTGCGGAGCTCCACCGCGTCAATGCCGTGTCGTTCTGCCAGGGCGAGCACGTCATTCAATGACAGATCCGGACAGCCCAATGTCGACAGGGCCCTGCGATAGTGTGGTTGCATAAAGAAAGGGTTTTATTCGTTCACCATCTCCGAGTCTGCTGTTTCCTTGCATACATATTACTCTCAGAAATCATCAAGAGCCTCAAAAACCGGAACTGATCAGAATTCTCGCGCAGAGGCGCCAAGTCGCAGAGATCAGATCCAGTCCTCCGTGCTCTCCGTGCCCTCCGTGTTAAAAAATGCATTCCCTTAGCGACTCGGCGTGAGAATGGATCGAAGCCTGTGATTGCCTAAGCTGTTTTCCCTGTGTCGATGCTCATCCGGCATCGCTCGATCAGCTTGAGTAGTTGGCGAGTTTCATCAGTCGTGACGGGAGGAGCTTCACCCAGGGCGAAATGGCGCCAGACCAAGTCATAATAATCCGCTTTCGGGATGCTATCCGCCGTGACCACAAGCTCGCGCCATGGCAGCTCTTCATGGCCATACTGCCTGTTCGCTGCCGCCAAACCTCTCTGTGCGCTGAGGGCCGGAGCTTCTTTGGGATCGAAGTATCTTACCCGCCAGAGCCGGGCGGCGGCATCCCAGGTTGCCGCGCCATGGGACCCGAAAACCTGCCAGGGCGACACCGGTTGGGCGGCTGCCTGGGTTATGTCCAGATCGATCAGCACTCCGCTTTCGGTCACAAGGACGATTTTGACGAAATCTTCCGCATCGCCGGCTGTGGCCACGCAGCGCGCATGGCAGAATACGCTGCGAATCGGCTCATGCGCCAGCAGCGCCATGGTTTCGTCAATATGATGCGAGGCGTAATTATTCAACATGCCTCCGCCATTGGCACGGAAAGCCTGCCAGTCATCGCGCCGCACGTAGCTGGAATTGGCCCGTTTGATTGCGTGAATCGGCCCGATCAAATTTCGCTTCAACAGCACGCGCAGCGTTCGCAGCTCGTCTTTTACCCGATAGGGCTGGTAGGCGAGAAACCGGCGCCTGGCTTTTGCCGCCGCCGCCAGCATCAGGTCGAATTCGGCCAGGGAGCGCGCGACCGGCTTGTCGCAAAAAACATGCGCCCCGTGGGCGAATGCCGCGCACGTGTGCTCCTGGTGCAAGGTCGTTGGAGACGCAACGACAACCAGATCCGGACGCGTCTCCCGCAGCATGTCCTCGACCGACTCGAAGCCGGGCGCTTTCCATAGGCCGGTCGCTTCGGCGCGACGATCCTCGAGAGGATCTGCCACGCCGACGAGCGTCAACCCGGGATGCTGCGCGATGGCAGGACCATGAAATCCAAAACCGATGCGGC
>JBAZHQ010000479.1:2247-3381 GCA_041652235.1 Opitutaceae bacterium
TCAAAGGATGTCATAAATGAAATGTGACGTGCTTGAGGAATGATTGCGAATAAAGGGTGATGGGAGCCGGGGGCGCCGCGCTTCGCCGTTCAGTTCATGCTGGGATCATGATTTCTCCTGGGACGAGATAATCCGGGCGCTCATCGGGGTCAAAGCTTGGCATGGCCGGATGGGCGGGCACGGAGTGGGCGATGGATGGAAGAACGGCTCCGATTCAGTTTTGGTTTGATTTTTCGTCATTATCGTAACTGAATAGTTACATTATGCCGGGAAAGCAACTCTCTTCGTTCATCTCCTGCCAGCTTCCGTGCGATCCGGCCGGGCTCGACGAATTTCTGAGCCGTCCGACTGCCGCCGTGATCCGGACGGTGGCGCGGATCGGCGGGCCCGTTTTGGTGCTGGGGGCCGGGGGCAAGATCGGACTGCACCTCAGCCTCATGCTGCGCCGGGCCTTCGACGGGGCAGGCAAGTCGGACCAGGTCATTGCGGTCTCCCGTTTTGCTACACTGCGCAATCGCGAGTCCTTCGAATCCCGCGGGGTGACAGCCCGCTCCTGCGATCTGACAAATCCCGCGGATCTGGCCGCGCTGCCCGACTGCCCGACCCTTTTCTTTCTGGCCGGAGTAAAGTTTGGAACCGCTGAATCCCCCGAGAAGCTTCGTACGATAAACGCCGAGATGCCGCGACTCGTGACTCGTCGCTTTCCCGGCAGCCGCATCGTGGCATTCTCCACTGGCTGCGTCTATCCCTTCGTTCCCATCGATTCCGGCGGAGCCACCGAGGCAACGCCCGTCGCCCCCGTGGGCGATTACGCCGCATCATGCATGGCGCGCGAACAGGCTTTCATCGATGCATCGCTCCGCTGCGGCACGGCCACGGCTCTTGTGCGACTCAATTACTCCGTTGAATTCCGCTACGGATTGCTGGTCGATATCGCCGAAAAGGTTTTCCGCGGGGAGCCCGTCGATGTGACCACGGGATATGTCAATGTCATCTGGCAGGGCGACGCGGTCGCCCACTGCATTCAGGCGCTGGAGCTCGCCGCGGCGCCGGCCGTACCCATCAATGTGACCGGGGCGGAGGTGCTTTCCGTTCGCGCGATCGCCTTGCGCTTTGGCGAGCTGTTCGGACGGC
>JBAZHQ010000480.1:0-3380 GCA_041652235.1 Opitutaceae bacterium
CAGCCAGCCGACGTTGCTAATGGCGCCGGGATCATCGATCTTGAGGGTTTCCCAGGGAGACCAGCCTTCCAACTCATCGGAACCGGCACTTGCCCTTGCTTCGACCGTCAACTGGCCCGGCGGAATGTCGCTAAGCCGCCCGATGCGAAGGGCTCCAATCGAGGCAAGAATGCCGAAATCGAGCCGCTTCGTCTCCGCCGAGCGGGCTTCCGTCGAGTTGAAATCGAGCAGCGAGAAACCGCCGGGATTGTTGCGCGCCAGCAAAAACAGATCCCCCTTCGATGTCACAGCGCGCATGTCGACAAGCTGGGCGGAGTTGCTGCCGGCAAAGGTGAGCGACATGCGCTGCTCCGGGTCATAACCGAGCAGGTCCCCCTGCTCGCCGCCGGCGATGAGAAGCCAGCCGTTGTGCCGAGCCAGCCTGTAGAAGGCCTGGTTGCTTTTGTTGACGAGTACTTCGGGAAAACCGTTCGCAGGAATGTACACCAGAGCGCCGCGTCCGGCAAACTTGTCGGCGATGGGCGCGGCAAAAGGATCAGGCACAGGCTGCGCCTCGGCAGCAGGCGCGCCGCCTTGCACCGGCGAGGGGCCCGGAGGTGTCGGGAGTCCCTGAGGAGCAGGCGCCGTGGACGTCGGCGCAGCGGGACGAGCCGTGCGGTTGATGCGCGAATCTCCTGTCGTCACCGCGACCACGACTGACGCATAGAGTCCCCCATCGGGAAGCGTCAGCAGGTCGGTCACCTCCGCGTCCTTGTTTTCCATGAGGATCACGGGCGCTCCGCCCGCGGCGGGAAAGGCATAGAGATTCCCCTTTGGAGCAGATCCCGCGATGACACGGCCATCGGGCATGAGCGCCAAGCGGCGGATATTCCGATCCTTCACTTCACCGAAGAGGGTCAGTCCCCTGGCTGCGAGCTCGGCAACGTCGGAGATTTTCCGGTCTGAGACTCCGGCCTTGGCAAACGTCTCCAGATCGACGCGATAGATCATCCCTGGATTGCCGGTGGCGACGAGAACCTGCTGCCTCGCCTGATCCGATTTCGTCGGGCCAAGGAGAAGAATATCCAGGATCGAATCCACAGGAAGCCCAACCCTGGCGACCTGCTTTCCTTCACGGATGAGAACAAGCGAACCCTTCGGGGAGGTGCCCGCCAACAGAGACCCATCGGCGAGGCGCACGAGGGCATAGACCTGCGAATCGTCCAGCTTGACGATCTCCTTCGCTGTCACCGCCGTCCTGGCGGCATCGAGTGCGATCTCGAAAATACGGCCCTCGGGCCCCGTTCCCGCAACCCATGTGCCCTCTGCAGCTCCAGGAGCAATGCACCACACCAGATCGGCGGGCAGGCGGCCTCCCAGATCCCTAAGCACCGGCCCGGCAAGCAGCCGCCCGTCGGAACGGGCCGCCAGCCCCTTGAGCTTCCTGCTCGGCACATCGCGGAAGAAATCCACGGCAAAAGCCTTGGTGAAGGAATCCGCCCGCAGGCCGGCGGCGAGAAGAAGCCCGGCGAGAACTGCAGGGAGAAAATGCGGACGCATACGGGATGCGCGCGTGAAGACCGGAGTGATCATGATGAAGGAGTCGGTGGCGTTCGTCAGTCTGTTACCTGAAGGGGTCGTCTCAATTGAGCGGATACGATAAGCCCCTCCATGAGATGCTGCTCGAAAAGGGGAACAAAGGCGTCGATGCGCTGAAAGCGGGCTTCGTCGGCCTGGCGGGCCATGCGCTCAAGGCTGGAAGGCAATTCGGGAACGGTTCCGGCCTCGTCGGTGGACAGCGATGTCTTCTCGATTACGACCAAGTAGAGTCCGTCGCCGCGCCTCAAGGCACGCTGGGCCTCAAGGAACGCATCGAAGCTGCGATAACGCGAGGCCATCATCATGCGTGAGTGCCCTGTGATCTCGTCGAGCGTCGGCCCACCCACGAGGGCGACCTCGATCGCGCGTCCGATCCATTCGGGCTTCACAGGGATGGAAACCGTCCGGCGTTCGGTGCTCCCCTGGCAGTTTCTCCATGAAAGCGTGGCCTCGACGTTCTCTCCGGCCCGGGCCGCGCTGCGGGAGAGCTGGAAATTTTCGAGGACCGCCTGGGGATTCTGGTCCAGAGACTCGACATCGAACGCGATGCTCTTCGGAAATATCTTCTCGTAGGGATTGTACAATTGCAGGGTGAGAGTGCCGATCAGATCTCGCAGACCCATGACCAGAGCCTGAGGGCCGGCATAGAGCGTTTCGTCGGCGAGGGCACGTCCCCCCGGGAACACGATGGAGCTGCTCACGCGGAAACCCTCGGAAAGTCCCGCCCGGTTGGAAGCCATCACGCTTTGCATTAGCCCGGTCGCGATCACCAGGGGCGCCAGTTGCGCATGTCTCACAACGCGAAAATGGAGGGACTTCACGGGGAGATCCGGGTTCTTCACCTGCACCGAGACATCTATCATCGCAGGCTCGTCCCCTATCCTGCCGCTGATGCCCGTAAGCCTGTCCTGGTGGAAGGAACCCAGCATTCCCCCGATGTTGGCCAGCTTAACGGAGCTGTAGGAGCTGGGCAAAATGGTGACGATCTCGGAACTGCACATCGGCATGTCCACCTCGCCCACGCCGAGCATCGGGTGGCCGAAGGCCGTAACCATGGCGCCGTCCACCATCGAGACTGTGCCTGTCGCCGCGAAAACAAAATCGCCGGTCGCCAGGGCGGCAGAAACAGCGGAGCCCGGAACGAGCGCATCGGGGGCACCTCCTTTAACCTCGGAAATTCCGTTCCCTGAAAAATCCCCGACCTGGATGCCCAGAGAGCGGAAGTGGGGCTCCATGATCGAGGCCACCTCGGGAGAAATGCCTCCCAGGCTGAAGACGGGTTTCATGGAGACGAAGTCCCCAAGTCCGGATTGCGGCTGCTTCGAAACCACGGGGGATCCGGGCTGCTTGCCGGACGACGCCGGCAGATCGCGAACCTCCTCGAGATCCGACACGGGAGTAAAGCCGGCGTAACGCACCGTCTCGAAACGCTGCACCTGATAACTGAGCGCGCCCGCTAGTTTCCCTCCGATATAGAGCGGGCTGCCGCTCATGCCGGCCGTCGCGCCCATGGATTGCACGCGGGGATCGGTGAGCTCGCAGATGATGACGGATTTGTCCGGACCGATCGCGTTTCGCACAATCCCTACGACCTTCACCTTGAAGGATTCCGGAACTGTGCCCGAAAAAACCGTCTTCACCTCCCCTTCCATGCCTGCCCGCAACGCATCGAGGGGAAGAGTAGCCGTTGCCGGTCGCACTGGCTGAACCGCCAGCAGGACGGACGCCGACACGAGACCGAAAAACAGCGGCAAAGCAAGGCGGCGAAGGAAGGAAATCACTGTCATGCCGAACCTTGATGT
>JBAZHQ010000481.1:0-3360 GCA_041652235.1 Opitutaceae bacterium
CGAGGGCGCGGACTTCGGCGATGTCCTGAAGGACGCCCAGCGCCTGGGCTACGCCGAGGCCGAGCCATCCCTTGATGTCGACGGCCACGACGCCGCGCACAAGATCGGCATTCTCGCCTCCCTCGCACACGGGTTCTGGGTCAACCAGAAGGATATTCACGTCGAGGGCATTCGCGCCGTCACGAAGCTGGATATCCAGTTTGCCGCCCAGTTGGGGTACACCATCAAGCTGCTCGGCATCGTGAAAAAGGTCGAGGCAGAGTCGGCGAGCCCGAAGTCAAAGGGCAAAAATGGCGCCCAGGTGCAGGTATCCGTCTATCCCACGCTTGTGCCCGACGCTCATGTGCTGGCCAGTGTGAACGATGTTTTCAACGCGGTCTTCGTGCGCGGCGACATTGTGGGCGATACTTTGTTTTATGGACGCGGCGCGGGCAAGGACGCCACCGCCAGCGCGGTGCTCAGCGATATCGCCGACGCGGCCCTGGATTTGCACCATGGCAGCGAGAGTCGCGTGCCGCCCTTTGTGCCGCACGAGCGCAACGGCGCCGTGCTGCCCATTGAGCAGAGCGTATCCCGCTATTATGTTCGCCTGAGCGTGATGGACGAACCCGGCGTCATTGCCAAGGTGACCGCCATACTCCAGAAGGCGGGCATCAGCATAGCGTCGCTTATCCAGCCGGAAGGCCATCAGGGCGACGTCGTGCCGCTGGTGCTCATGATACACGCGGCTCCATTTTCCGCCATGGACAAGGCATTGAAGGAAATAGAGAAACTGAAGACCGTGAAAGCGCCGCCGGTGATGTTCCGCGTGGAAACGTTCGCTTAGGATTCAAGCGGCAAGTCGCTGCCTTTGGTAAATATTGAAATTGGCGAGATCAAAGTCCTCAAAGACGAGAAGCGCAGTCAATAAGCGGGCATGGAAGTGCCCGCTCTGGGCGATTGGCTGTCGGCTATCGGCTGGCTGTAGAATCATGGCCAGGTTCTGCTGCAAGCACGAAAGCCGACAACCGACCGCCTACAGCCTAAGGGCCTACTGACGCGGCTTGCGTCCCACGCCCCATAAGAGCCAGACGGCCAGGGCAACCAGGAGGACAAGCCACCAGAGGTAGCGCAGTTCGCGGGCTGCCATCTCGACAAATTTGAAGGCGACCGGGAAGATCAGGCAGAGAAGTACAATTACCAGCAGCAGGGATCCAAATTGGAGGAAGGCTCGTATGCGTGGGTTCATCGACGTTTCTGATTGTCAGTAGAAGGGTTGGAGCGGGCAGGGGAGGGCGCCGAGTATTTGCCCAGATTCTCCAGGGACAGAAGCATGCCGGAGCCGCTGCTTCCTACCACGAGAGGAGACCGTCCGTTCCAGTTTTGCAGGATCTGAAGCTTGATGAAATCGGGATTGGCCCGGAGTGCGGTTCCGCGGACTTGGATCGCCTCGGCCTCGCCCTTGGCCCGGATGATCGCGGTATTGGCATCGATCTGCGCTTTGAGCTGCGTGAACTTGGACTTCTCGGCCTCCTGCTCCTGCACCATTTTCATTTCGATGGCGGTTTCAAGTTCGGAGGAGAGCGACAGGTTGTAGAGCACAATGTCCGACACGATTAGAAAATCCTCGCCGATCTTGCGCCGCGCCAGTTCCAAGGTCCGTTCTTTGATCTCGGCGCGTTTCTTGACGATCTGTTCGGCGCTCTGGGTGGCCGCGACCTCCTTCAGCGCCTCTTGCACGCGCGGAGCGATCAAATTGTCGAACGGTTCACCGGCGTAATCCTGGAAAATTCTCACCACCGAGTGCTCCGGTATGCGATACAACACGTGGACCTCCATCTTCACCTGTTGCAGGTCGGAGGAATAGCATTCCGCAGGCATGGCGCGTGTCCTTTGGCGGATCGAGATGGGCTGGATATGAGTAAGAAACGGTTGTCGGAAACCGAATCCCTCGGGCTCGAAATTGGGAGCAACTTTTCCCAAAGTGACCACTACTCCCCGATAGCCCGGCTGCACGACGTAGGTGCCGGACGAGGCCAGCAGAATCGCAGCAAACACCAGAATTGCTATGCCAACCAGACGCGCGACGGTTCGTGGATTTATATTACCGTCATTGGCTCCGCCGTAATTGCTGGTGCTCATGGTCTGTTCTCCTTTGTTTCCGGCGTAGATGCGGTCCCGAAATCGCCCAATGGCAGCATCATGTTCGCACCGGTGGCTCCAGGGCCGACGACGAGCGGAGTCACACCGTCCCAGTGCTCGATGATCTGCAATTCCAACACGCTTGGATTTTCGCGCAGGGCTTTTCCGCGCAGGACGATGGATTCGGCCTCGCCCTTGGCTTTGATCACCACGGTGCTGGCTTCCACCTGTGCCTGCTGTTGGGCGAAACGGGCGCGCGCGGCTTCCTGTTCCTGCACCATCTTGGCCTCGATGGCATTTTCCAGCGCCTTGGTCAGTGTGATATTTTCCAGGACCAGATCCTCGATCACGAGCACATTGCCCACCTTGCGGCGCGCGCTTTCGAGCGCCTGGCTTTTTACTTCCTCGCGCTTCTGCACGATCACCTCTGCGGTGCGGAGGGCGGTGAGTTCGTTGAGTGCCTCGGCCACGCGCGGCTTGATGAGAGCGTTGAATTCATCTCCTTCATAGTCGCGATAAAGGGAGACCACAGAGGCCTCGGGCACGCGATACAGCACCCGGACATCGATCTTCACCTGCTGCAAGTCGGAGGAATAGCAATCGGCAGCCATTTGGGCGGATTGCTGTCGGATGAGTTGGGGATAGATGTTGGTCACGAAAGGGAGCTTGAAACCGAAACCCTCCGGTTTGAAACCGACCGATACCCGGCCCAGAGTGACCTCGACGCCACGGTGGCCTGGATTGACCACATAGGAGCCCGATGAAGCGGCCAGCACCAGGATGAAAATCACCAGAGCGCCACCGATCAGTTTAAGAATAGTGTTTGGGGTCATGATAGGTGCCTTCTAAAGACCTTGAGTGTCGTCGATCCCCCCAAAAAGAGACAAGGGCAAACGTTCGTTGATGCAGGCCCATCAGCGCCCCGAGACATTAGGCCCGTTCGACTACGCTCAGGGCATTTTTCGCTTGGCGAAAAATGGAGGCGCGGGTCGGAATTGAACCGACGCATAGAGGTTTTGCAGACCTCGGCCTTACCACTTGGCTACCGCGCCTTAACCTAATCACACAAGCGAGTTATGTGAGTTTACTGTTTCTTTGAGTTCAGAGTTGTCACCCAGAATTGTCACCGTAAGCTCTTGAGCATGGAAACCGAAGCTCTTGGAGGAGAGACAAAGGCTGCTCGAAAGGTGGTGTTTCATCGGGTGGCGGAGAATCTGTATCGTTTGGAACAGAGCGGGG
>JBAZHQ010000482.1:0-3348 GCA_041652235.1 Opitutaceae bacterium
AGGGCCTCGACAACCTCATCCTGATCTATGACTCCAACGACGTCACACTCGACGCGATGGCAGTCAAAAGCCAGAGCGAGAATACCGCCGCGCGCTTCAAGGCCATCGGTTGGGACGTGCAGGCCGTCATGGAGGGCAACGACCTGGCAGCCCTCCTCAAGGCGCTCAACAAGGCGAAGAAGGCCAAGTCGGGCCGTCCGCAGTTGATCCTCGCAAAGACGATCATCGGCAAGGGCATCCCAGAGGTGGAGGGCACCGCCAAGGGCCACGGCGAAGGTGGTGCCAAGTTTTCGGATACGGCTCGGGCCGGGCTCGGCCTGCCCGCCGATCGGCTTTTCTTTGTGAGCGACGATGTGCGCGCGTATTTTGCCGCCCACCAGAAGCGCCTCGCCCGCCTCGCCAACAAATGGAAAAAGACCTTTCAGGCGTGGCGCCTCGCCAATCCCGAGAAGGCAGCCTTGCTCGATAGCGCGAAGCAGCAGCCGATCGCCCTCGATCTGCTCGCGAAGATTCCCGCATTTCCCGCAGATGCGAAACTTGCGACGCGGGCTGCGGGCAGGGATGTCCTCCAACCCATTGCGGCAGCGCTTCCTCTTCTCATCTCCGGCAGCGCGGACCTCTATGGTTCCACGCTCAACTACATCGCCGCCGACAAGGACTTCGACAAGACGAACCGGGCAGGTCGCAACATCCGCTTCGGCATCCGCGAACACGGCATGGCCGCGATCTGCAACGGCGTTGCCTATGACGGCCTGTTCCGCCCTTCCTGCGCCACCTTCCTCGTGTTTGCGGATTATTCGCGTCCCGCGATGCGCATCGCCGCACTGGCCAAGCTTCCTGTCGTGTACTTCTACACGCATGATTCCGTGGGAGTCGGGGAGGACGGACCCACCCACCAGCCCACTGAAACGGTTTCCGGCCTGCGCATCATCCCGAATCTGGATGTGATCCGGCCGGCCGACCCGGAGGAAACTGCGGGCGCCTTCGCGGCCGCGCTCGAGCGCATCGACGGTCCGACGCTGCTCTCGCTCACGCGGCAAGCCGTGCCGATGCTCAATGACATTCCGGCACAGACCCGGCGCGAGGGCGTCTTGAAGGGCGCCTATGTAGCCGTGAAGGAAACCGCCCCTCTTACGCACATACTCCTCTCCGCAGGCAGCGAGCTTCAACTTGCCATCGCGGCAGCCAAGGTGCTCGGTCCCAACATTCGCGTTGTCTCCATGCCCAGCATGGAACGCTTTGATCGCCAGAGCGCCGACTATCGCGAGGAAGTGCTTCCCTCGTCCTGTCGGCGCCGCATTGCCATCGAAGCGGGAGTCACCGCGCTTTGGCACCGCTACGTCGGTCTCGATGGAAGGGTTATCGGAATCGATCGCTTTGGCATCAGCGCCCCGGCTCCGATTGTGATGAGAGAGCTTGGCATTACCGCCGAGTCTCTCATCGCCACCGCTCGATCGCTGTAAGACGAATCCATCGAACAGGATATCTGAACTATGGGGAGCAGAGGTTGTTTGCCTTTGCTCCTTTTTTATGGGCGCCCAGCAGGGCGCACCTGCTTAATCGGCGGACATAGGAGGGATGTTTCTTGGCTAAAACGAACGTTGCGTGGCCAATCCTAGGGGAGAGCATGGCAATAAGTAATAATTTTGCATCGCAGTAGATAAATAAATGCATAGATCTTCTATGCCACAAGCAGGCGTCTGTTTTATATATAAACCATACGCTTCAGCGATTTATAGCGATAAATAGCATTCTCTCCAAGTATATGAGCACCATCCGCAGGCTGATGAAACCATGGGCTCTTGCTGCCGGATTAACGGTTTGGAGCATCCTATTCGTGGCATGTATCACAAGCGCCGATCGAACCGTGAGTGCGTCCAAGCAGGCTCTTGGAGCCAAGCTGGTCGGTGGGCGGGAATGCGCAATCTGCCACGCGGAGCTTGTCGGGAAGTTTGCATCATCGACTCACGCAAAGTTCGTCGTGAGTGGAGCAGAGGGCACTGCGGTCGGCTGCGAAACCTGCCACGGACCAGGAAGCGCCCACGTGAAAGCAGGAGGCGGCAAAGGCTTGATCGTCAACCCGGCGAAGAACCCCGATACCTGTTTCCAATGCCATTTGGACAAGCGCGGTCAATTCAGCCTGCCGAACAGCCATCCGGTGCTGGCGGGCAAAGTCACCTGCAGAGATTGCCATGATCTGCACGACCACAATGCCATCAAGGGCAAGGGCGGCTCCACTCTCGAAGCGGATAACGAGACCTGCACGAAATGCCATACCGCCCAGAAGGGGCCCTTTGTTTTCACGCACAATGCGATGCGTGAAGGCTGTACGGCCTGCCATAATCCGCATGGTTCCGTGAACGCCAAGATGCTGCTCGCCCGAGATGCCAATCTTTGCCTCAAGTGCCACCTCGAGCGTCCTCTCGCCGCAGGCAACCGCACAATCGTTGCCGGCGGTGAAGATCACCGCACTCGCATGCAGAATGGAACCTGCTGGTCCGCCGGGTGCCATGAGGCCGTCCACGGCTCCAATTCAAGCAAGCCCCTGCGCTACTAAACTTCGCACATCCCGACCCCATGTACGCGAAACCTCCTTTCCGTCCCGGCGCGGCTGGCCTTCTTGCCGGCACACTGCTCGCCATCTCCGCAACCCTCGTTGCAGCGGCCGCAAAATCGACCGCGGATGCTGATGCGTTTCCCTTGCTTCAGGATAATTTCATCCTGTTGTCGGGCCAATACAGTTCAGTGACCGGCGACAAGGCGGCGTTCCAAACCCGCACTCAAAACGCAAAGTCGGGCACCTTTGGCATCGAGTCCATGCGCTACGGCACGGATATCTCGAAGGATACCAACCTTCAATTCGAAGGCAAAGTGATGGCCGGTATCGAGGACTACCTGGGCAAGTTTCTGCTGGCCAAAAATGATGTCGGTTCATTCGAGATCGGCTATAAGAGGTTCAGGACATTTTATGACGGAGTCGGAGGTTTCTTTCCGGCCAACGCCCTGTGGATGCCGCTGGCGAACCAGATGCTTCACGTCGACCGCGGCACGTTCTGGGTGGATGGAACGATCGCGCTCCCGAACGCTCCGGTATTGCATATCCGCTATGCCAACGAAACGCGCACGGGCCGCAAGGACACCGCCATCTGGGGAGACTCCGATCTGACCGGCATTCCGATTTCGACGAGCAGCGCCCTAAATCCGATCTCGGCAGACCGAAAAATCGTGCCGGCCTATCTCCAATTAGGCGAGCGCCGCGAGACGCTGGAAGCATCGATCACTCATTCCTTGGCGAACACGAAGTTCGATCTTCGCCTGGTCGGGGAGCGCATCAATAATCTCGATACG
>JBAZHQ010000483.1:0-3341 GCA_041652235.1 Opitutaceae bacterium
CATCAACAACGACGAGCGTCTCGGCGGACGCCTCAAAGTCGCGTTCCTGCCCAACTACCGCGTCTCCCTCGCCGAGCGCATCATCCCGGCGGCGGATGTTTCCGAGCAGATTTCCACCGCAGGCAAGGAGGCATCGGGCACGGGCAATATGAAGCTCTCCCTCAACGGCGCCCTTACCCTGGGCACCCTCGACGGCGCCAACGTCGAGATCGGCGAGGAGGTGGGCGCGGATAACATCTTCATCTTCGGCATGACCGTCGACGAAGTGGCGGCGCTGCGCGCCAAGGGATACAATCCCTGGGATTTCTACAATGCCGACGAGGAACTGCGCGCCGTCATCGACTGGCTCGGCTCCTCCTATTTCACGCCGACCGAGGGAGCCGCGTTCTCGCCCATCGTGCACAGCCTTCTGCAGGGCGGCGATCCCTTCATGGTGCTCGCGGACTTCCGCGCCTACAGCGACTGCCATGCCCGTGTTGCCGCGGCCTTCGCCGACAAGACCCGCTGGGCGCGTATGGCTATTCTCAATACCGCCCGTATGGGCAAGTTCTCGAGCGATCGCACCATCCGCGAGTACGCCAGGGACATCTGGAACCTCCCGCAGGTGCATGTGCCTCCCCCGGAAGCCTGACCCGCGCTTCGAGCGTCCAAGCCCGAATGCCGCCGGTTTGAACTGCAAAGAAGCAAAGAATCGAAGATCGGATTGAAGAGAAATTGGACCATCTCTCTCAATCATTCCGGCTTGTTCTTGGGTTCTTCGCTTCTTCGCAGTTCATCACAGGGGTTTTGGACTTTGATTTCCGTAGTCAGGGCGATCAAGGAATCTAGATTCTTGTTTCTTAAGAGTTCGAAATGCTTCCGCCCTCTCAGAATGTCAGGCCAGCGATCTTGCGATCTCGCGGATGCGCTCGCGGGCGTGGCGCAGGCCGTTTTGGCGGGTGGGGGAGAGGTTGCGCGTGAGGCCGAGCGTTGCCAGGGGATCCTCGTCGCTCGCGGCGACCTCGCTCGCCGGCAGACCGCTGAAGAAGGAGCACAGGCAGGCAAGAAGGCCCTGAACGAGCGGGGAATCCGCCGCGCACCTGAAATGGCTCGCGCCTTCATGGAGCTCGCCGGAGATCCAGGCCGCCGATACGCAACCCCGTATCCGGGTTTCCTCGTTGCGTTTCGCCTCGGGCAGGAGGGTTCCCGGGTGCCCGCCCGACTCCACCACAAGGGCCATGCGCTCCAGGGGATCGGCGATCGGCTCGTAGGTTTCCACGAGCAGCCGCAGTTTGTCGGGAATGGTCATTCCGGACGAGAATTACGTATTGTGCTAAAATGCGAGACCATTGTGGCCGTTGATAGGCATATAAACATCATGGCCACTGTAACCGACAATGTCATCATCCCCCTGGCGGACTTCGTGCTGCCCCGGGATTTTGCGTGGCGGGTCAGATTCATCGCCGCAGTGGATGAGCAGCTCAGGCGGCTGCGTTCGACGGGCCATTTCGAGCCTCCGCGTTTCTTCGGTTATTTTTTCCAGGGCGACCATCCTGTCGGAGTGACCGGCAACTGGGTCGTTTCCCTTGACTCGCTGCCGTTGCTTCTCTCGCTGCCGCCCATGATCGACCGCATGACCAAGGGACAGTACAGCATCTGCAGCGACTCGGCGGACGTCGTTCCCGATTTTCTCCTCATTCACGATTCCCTCAGCGGCTCCTGCTGGCTGTGGCGTTTTGGCTACGGACTTAGATTCGTCGAGGCCGTCGAACCTGTCGGCGTGGACAAGGACATCTACCTGGGACCGTAACGTATTCCGAGCTGGGCTCGGAAGGTCAGGCATGGTCTGTCGGCGTTCGGGAGTCGAAGCAGTGGAGGTTTAACAAGTCACGGAGGGAAATGAACTGCAAAGAATCGAAGAATCAAAGAAATCCGCCCTTTGTTTCTTAGCTTCTTCGCAGTTCAAAATTGTTTTCGCTTACTCCGCTGCTCCGTAGTGAAACCTCCATGCTGAGATCTTTGTGACACAATATCTCAACTTTGCGCATTTTGGAGACGCTTCCTCTATGTCACGAAGACTGCGACGAAGGGGTGCAGGTTTGTGCCGACTTCCGACCTGCCCTGCTATGCCCGCCGTAGCCATGCGAAGGCGGGAGCTTGTCGAATGGGTTTCCTTTGCTGGCCTCCGGCTTCTGGCGTCTGGCCTCTTTGGTTGTGGCTCTGCCGCCACCATCCGACCCCTGCTTCCGCCTCTTGACATCGACTCGGCTCCGCCACTATCTCGAAAACCCGTATGCAGGCTGTGCTCGATCAGCCGGTTCTTGTTCTCAACCGCCTCTGGCAAGCGGTGAACATCATCGGCGCAAGAAGAGCCTTCGCGATATTGGCGCGAGGGCATGCACATGTCGTCCACCCCGACTCCGATGAGTTCAGGGTTTTCTCGCTTTTGGATTGGATGGATTTCTCTTTGCACAACCCGCCGCTGAGCGCCGCCGAGGGAGTGCATACGCCCTCGCGCCTCATTCGTCTTCCACGAGTCATTCTCCTCACGTATTTCGACCGGCTTCCATGCAAGGAGCTCAAGCTGACCCGTAGCAATGTTTACGATCGCGACAAGAGCACCTGTCAGTACTGCGGGAGAGGGTTCCCGCGCGAAGAGCTCAACCTCGACCACGTCATTCCCCGAGACCGCGGAGGAAAAACGACGTGGGAGAACATCGTTTGCTCCTGCATTCCGTGTAATACCCGCAAGGCGAACCGACTCCCTCACGAAGCCGGATTGAGACTCATCCGCAAGCCTGTGCGTCCAAAATGGCGCCCTGTTATCTCGCTGATTTTGGAAGATCGACACCGTGAAATGTGGAAGGACTTCTTGGACGTGGCCTACTGGAACGTCGAGTTGGAGGATTGAGCTCTCTGGTCGGGCCTTCAGGCAGGTATGCGGCCTGGGTGAAATAGTACGGAGATAAATGAAGTGCGCTAAAAACCGGGAAATTTTCCCGATTGATTGGGAAAATTTCCTAAGGCGCGCGCCTTATCGACGTGATACAGTTCATCGGTGCGCTGGTAATTTTAGTCAGCAGCCAGCACAAAAACTGAAGCTAAGGCCGCCGATGGAGGACGATCCCATCGGCGGTTCTTTTTTTTGGGGGGCTTCGGTGAGCGCGGAGAAGGGCACATAGCGCATCGACCCGACAACGTAGGTCTCGCTTCAATGGGGCCGCGCTCCGGAGAGCGCGGAGAGACGCCTTCAAGCCATTTTTAGATGCATGCGCATAAGCTTCACCTGGGCATGGACAAGCTGCGCTGCCTCAAGCCCGATACAGTCAAACGCGAACTCTACGGCATCCTCATCGCCTACA
>JBAZHQ010000484.1:0-3340 GCA_041652235.1 Opitutaceae bacterium
TTTCCAGCCGCGATGCAGCAAGTGTGGTAAGCCCATTGACGTCCCTGAAGGCCAAGCCTTCTGGCGATTTCTTCAAACGAGCATTCCCCGTCTATCCCGGCGATGATCTTTTCGCCGATGCGGTGGAAGTATTTATTTGTGAGCTTAGTTGGCACCGTACTCCCTCTCGAATTGCCACCGTTCGCGCTGATCCGGGGTCATGGCGGCCTCTTCATCGGCCACGAAGGCCCGGTCCTCCGCCGACAGATCGCCGCCGGCGGCCTCACATTTGATGCACCAGAAATATCGGTCCGTGTTGCTGGTGAAGAAATCCGGCCGCGGCGGGATCGGCTTGCCCATCGCCGACATGGCGAAGGCCGCGGTCCGGCCGTCCGGCAGGCGCTCGTTGAGGGCCTCCAGCTTCGCCACCTCGGCGGCCAGTTCCTCGGGCGCGAGCGCGCGCGTCATGTTCGCCCGGGCGGCCTCGATCCGCTTCTTTTCCTCGCCGACGACGGCGGCGACCTTCTCCGCCTCCGGGATCCTGGAGTATTCCCGCAGGTCCGGGATGCTCTTGATCATGGCGCGGAAGCGGTCCGCGATCGCCTTGCGTTTCTCGCGCTTTTCCACGATCTTGCGCGTCGCTAGGCCGGAGTCCTTCATGGATGAATATTCGACCGGGCGCGCCGGGCAGAGGAACTGCCCGTCCAGGTAGACCAGGGCGAGATCCGCCTCGAATGGCCTGATCCGGCACTCGACCGGCTGGCTCTTGGGCAGGCCCAAAAGCGCGTCGTGCTCGTAGATCTCGCCGTCGATCGTGATCCGGCCGAGCTGCACGGTTCGCCGGATCCGCTTCAGGAAGACCAGGTCCGCGGCCTCGTCGGAGATCGCCCGTGGCCGCCAGCCGTCGTTGTTGTAGCAGGCCATCAGGCAGTCCATCGGGGTCGGCGAGACGGGCTTCGGGCTCCAGGCCCACTCCCGCCGGACGCCCCGGTGCGCCTTCTCGCGGTTGTACCAGTCGAGCGCCTTATAAACGGTGAGGTAGAACTCGGATGCGAGGAGCAGCTTGCCCTGCGCGGCGAGCGCCTGGGCCTCCTGGTGGTCGACGTCCTGGGTGTGGATGTCGTCGGTCAGTCGCTTCACGCTGCCCGGCAGCCGGAAGGTGCTCCGGAGGGTCTCCTCCAGGATGTCGAAGGTCTTTTCGATCAGCTTCGCCTTCGCGTTTTTGACGATCGCGCGCTTGTGGGTCCCCGGCGCGATCGGCTGGACGACGGGCTGAACGTCTTCGCCGTCCACGTCCAGCACGTCCATCGGCGTGTCGAGCGTGAGGTTCCACTCCATCCCCAGGCGGCGGATCTCGGCGAGGATGCCCATCATGTATTTCGAGAGTTCGGGCTTGCCGTTGTCGGTGTAGATCGCGTTGAAGCAGCCGTAGATCCGCATGCCGATCCGCAGCGCCTCGCCGCAGAGGTGGGCGTCGTAATGATGGTCGAAGGCGGCGCCGTAGATGATCCGGGTGCGCAGATCCTGCCAGAGGAAACACTCCGGCCGGAAGACGGCGCCGGTGTCGTCGTCCACCACCCAGAAGTCGTAGCGGTGCTGGTCGCCGACGAGCATCTCGAACGGGGCGAGGTCGGAATAGTCCCGCAGGACCGGCGGGAGGAGGTTGTCCAGGGCGCGGAGGCCTCCGTCGCGCAGGGCGCGCAGCTCGGGCGTGGCCTTCTTGTTGTACCACCAGTTGGCCGACTCCGGGCAGCCGATGTGCCAGCCGCGGCGCTGCGCCTCGATGATCAGGCAGTCGTCGTAGAGCGCCTTGAGGGTCATCTTGCGCATCTCCGGCTTCAGGCAGAGGCCGATCCAGAAGTCCAGCGCCTCGGGCGTCCAGACCTTCGACATGCCCCGGTTGGATTTGCGGTGCTCCAGGCCCGCGATCCCGCGCTTGTCGTATTTTTGCAGCCAGCGGTAGACAGACTGCAGCGCGACGCCGTGCCGGGTCGCGACGAGCTTTTTCCAGGCGTTCGCCCCCTTCGTCCAGTTGCGGGGCTGCGCCTCGACCTCGCGCAGGATCTCCAGGATCTTTCCCACGCGCGGGTTGCGGAGCGTGTCCTCGGAGATCGCCCGCTCGGGCGACCAGGCGGGCAGGTCCTCGTAGGCGTAGCGGCGGGCGGGTTGGAGGCCGCAGGCCGGCAAGGGGAGGAAGGGGGCAGCGGGCGATAACGGGGGGCATGATGCCGCATCGTGTCCCCCGTTATCCGTGCGTGCATCCTTATTATTATGCGCGGCGGATCGGGGGCATGATGCGGAAGCCCGAAGGGATCGCATTGTGTCCCCGGGAACCTGTGCACTATTATTATTATGTGCGGGTACCGCCGGGGCGGCCTCCGGGAGGAGGGAACCGGCCCGTAAGGCCCGTCCCCGGCGTCCCCGCATGGGTTTCGATGTCCCGATGAGCCCGGCGAACGACGGCGCGGCGGCCTGCCGCTCCATCGCCGCCAGCGCGACGGCGGGCGAAAGCGCCGGAAGCATCTCCGCCGGCGCCCCTTCCTTATTGTATATGGCGAGCTGGATCTCGGCCGGCAGCGCGGGAAGGTGGTATTTTATATGAGCCCCGCCCTTGCCGTTGCCGTTGACGCCATGCCAGCCTTCCTTCTTGGCCCGCTTCATGATCGCCTGCCTCGATATCCCCAGGATCCCCGCGATCCCCCCCGCCGTGTATGCCCGGTCGCTTGTCATCGCCGTCACCCCGCCAATTGCGACCAGGCGATGCAGAAGCCGAAATGCAGGACGGCATAAATCATCACCGTCCAGCAGAGCCGCTCGAACCAGGGGCTCTCGATGAACCGGTCGGCACAAGACAGCGTTTTGTCTCTGATGATTTTCGTTGCCGACACCCGCAGGAGAATGTCTGCCGGCAACGTGGAAACGCAGAAGTCATGGGCTTTGCCGCCGCGGCAACGTTTCGCAGTGAATTTCCATCCTTCTTTTATCGCCCGTATCTGGATCGCCCGTGTCGATATCCCCTTGATTCTGGCAATCTCTCTCGCTGTCATCGTTTTCCCTCCTATTCCCTGTCGGGATCGTGCACGTTGACCCCGAACAGTTTCAAAATATGCGTCAATTCATGCCCCTGGATATGCTGCGCCGGCACGATCTCTCCTTTTTCGTTTTCCCGGATGTCCATCCAGATCTCCGGCGGATTCGTGCTGACCGCAGCCTGGTCCACGGTTCCGAACATGGGATACTCGCGGTGGAAAACGATCTGCTTGGTTTCCTTGTCGCCGAATGCCCGGATCCGGACCGTGATCACCGTGTCGATGTTCTGTTTCGTCGGCCGGGTGGCGCGCAGCCATTGATGATGGCTCAC
>JBAZHQ010000485.1:0-3329 GCA_041652235.1 Opitutaceae bacterium
CTGGCACCCAGCTGCGAGCGGCAACGTTCACGCACCCTTCCCCAAATGCACCGCCGCATGGCAGCAAAGCCCCAGCGCGCTATTGCCTTGCTCGTTGAGGGGTGGAATTAGAATGAATCAGCCCTGAGGAACCTGCCGAGAGGGGCTTCCTCTTCCATGGTCCAAATCCAGGCTTAGTGCAGGATCTTGATTTGGCTCAGGGGCATTGGGACGAGGATGCCCTGCTGCAGCACGTCCATGGCGATGACGATGCCGCGCGGCGAAGCGGGGTCTTCCACATAGCCTTCCACGCCGCGCAGGGGGCCTGAGGTGATGAGCACCCGGGTTCCCTTTGTGAGGAGAGGTTGCAGAACGGCCTTCAGGCCCGAGGAGACTACGCGTCGGACTCCCTCGAGCTGGCTTAGAAACAGCGTCTGATTCTCCACCCAGATCGCCCGCACAAGGAGATCCTGCTGGTAGATCCGGTTCTTCCGGTCGGGCGGGATCTCGGTGAACACGTAGCCCGGGAACAAAGGCTTCGAAAAAGAGCGTTCGCGATCGGCGTAGCGCCGCACGCTCTCTATCAGCGGGAGGTAGTGAACGAAGTTTTCCGCGGTCATAAGCGCGGAGAATTTCTTCTCGCAACGCGGTTTCGTGTGACAGACGAACCAGCGCTGTTCGTCGAATGATATTGTTGGCGCGGCCATTGGCTGGAAAACGGGCGGGGCGTGGGCCGCCGCGATGGGGCGGCCCGCGAGCTTCAGCCTTTCAGCAGGTAGCGCACGGCGGCGTGGTAGCCTTCCAGACCCAGGCCGCTGATGATGGCCGTGCTGGCCGCGGCGGTGAGCGAGTGCTGCCGGAATTCCTCGCGGCGGTAAATGTTCGAGATGTGCACTTCGACGATGCGCAGGTTGGAACCCGAAAGCGCGTCGCGAAGGGCGACGCTGGTGTGGGTATAGGCTCCGGGGTTGAAGACCACGCCGTCCGCCTTCGCATCCGCGAGGACGGCAATGCGATCGATCAGGGCGCCCTCATGGTTGCTCTGGAAAAACTCCAACTGGGCCGCCGTGCCGAACTCCGCCCGCAGGGCCGCTTCGAGATCCTTGAGCGTGGCGCTGCCGTAGATCTCGGGTTCGCGTTTTCCGAGGCGGTCGAGATTGGGGCCGTTGAGTATGGCGATGCGTTTCATGATGAATCCGGAGATAACGGGATCGGTTTGAAGCCGGTGTTACAGGGATGACTGACTGGCGAATCTCCACCATGGCCACGGAGCCCCGCCGCGCAAGTGAAACTGGGAGCCGCGTGCCACAAGATCTGACGAAAGGAACTCCACGATCTATATTCACCGCGGAGGCGCGGAGGGCGCGGAGCAGAAACTGCAAGCATTTCTTTGCGCCCTCCGCGCCTCCGCGGTGAAATTTATGGGATTGCCATTCTTACAGCGGATTTTCGGTTGGGATGAATTTCCAGGGCAGGTTGAACTTCGCGGAGAGCTCTCCGGCCAGGGCACTGATCCCGTGCACCTCGGTCGCGTAATGACCGCACAGATACAGATTGAGCCGGTTCTCCTGCGCCAGGTTGAAGTTGTGCTCGCTCAGCTCGCCCGTCACGAGCGTGTCGACGCCCGCCGACTGCAGTTCGGGCAGGGCGCTGTTGCCGCCGCCGCTGCAGAACGCGATTTCTCGCGGCGCCGCGGACCCGTACTCGATGGCAACCATGCGGGGGTAAAGCGCGGCGAGCCTCAAGCGCAGTCCCTCGCGGTCGCAGGACGCGGAGGCGATCCAGCCGAGGGGTTCGCCGTCGTGGATCATGAACGGACGGCTGGGCTCCAGCCCAAGCTGTCGGGCCAGAAGGGCGTTGTTGCCGATCTCGGGATGCCCGTCGAGGGGGAGGTGGTTGGAATAAAGGGCGCAGTTGCCCTTTATGAGTGTTGCCACCCGATCATAGGCGGAGCCGATGAGAGGGCGGGGCATGTCCCAATACATGCCATGGTGCACGATCAGGAAATCGATTCCAGCCGCCACGGCCTTGCGGAAGGGGACGGCGCCCGCATCCACCGCGGCGCCGATGCGGGTCACCCGCCCGTCATTGGCCACTTGGAGGCCGTTGAAGGCGTTGGGGAAATCCTTGTACGAGGTGCGGCGGGTGCGCGCATCACAGTAGTTGGCGAGGTCGGCAAGAGTGGCGGGCATGGGCATGTAAGAGCGTAAGTTGAGCTTTTGAAACTAGCCATAAGGCGTTCAAAACTCAAAACCTGTTTTCCTGCCATTAGCCCATAGTTGGTTATTAGCCGACTTCTAACATCTGGCCTCCGGCTTCTGGCCTCTAACTTCTTCTGTTACGGTTCCGCTGTAACTATTCAGGATGGATTTTTTCCGCCATGCCGCTAGCGGTGAGATGATGAGTAATTCCGAGCCCTCTTCCGTCGATCTGATCGCCCAAGCGACTGCGCGCTTCCCCGGGCGACCTTCCTGGGACGATTACTTCATGGCGACAGCGATTCTCATCTCGACGCGTTCGCCCTGCGAACGTCTGCATGTGGGTTGCGTCATCGTGAGCAGCGGCGAGCGGAAGAACCGGCTCATCGCGGCGGGCTATAATGGATTCCTTCCCGGCACTCCGCATATTTCACGGGTGCGCGAGGGCCACGAACAAGCCACCGTGCACGCTGAGCAGAACGCAATCGCCGATGCCGCCCGCCGCGGCTCAAGCGTCGAGGGCTGCATCGCCTACGTCACTCATTATCCATGCATCAATTGCGCCAAGATACTGGCTTCCGCGGGCATCGCTGAAGTGCGTTATCGCGAGGATTATTCCAATGATCCGCTCGTCGCGCCTCTGCTGGCCGATGCCGGTGTGATCGTAACCAAGCTCTAAGTGCCACCGCCAGAATGCGCACGCCTCATTCCAATCCGCCTCCCGCAAACCTCGCCGGCTCGCTGCTGCTGGCGCATCCGGCGCTGCGCGATCCCAATTTTCGAAAGACTGTCGTCCTAATGTCGGTGCATAACAAGGAGGGAGCGATGGGAGTTGTGCTTAACCGCCCCCTTGGGAAAAGTCTCGGCGACCTCAACGGATCTTTTGCCTATAGTCCTCTGAACGGCCTTCCCGTTTACGCCGGTGGGCCTGTTCAAACCGAACAGATCGTCATCGTTGCCTGGCAAACGCATTCGGACGGTTTTCGTCTCCATTTCGGCGTTGAGCCCGACAAGGCGGCCGAATTCGCCACCGACGGCACGACGATCCTGCGTGCCTATGTGGGTTATGCCGGCTGGGAGGCAGGCCAGCTAGAAAACGAGATGAAACAGCACACCTGGGTGGTCACATCGGTGAGCCCGGAGATGCTCGAT
>JBAZHQ010000486.1:0-2706 GCA_041652235.1 Opitutaceae bacterium
GGCGTGGGCGGTCATGGCGATGATGGGGATCCCCGGATCGGAAACTGCGGTCTGACCCGAGCGAATGGCGCGGGTGGCCTCCAAGCCATCCATGACCGGCATTTGCACGTCCATGAACACCAGGTCATAGGAGGACGCTTCCAGGACCGTGATGGCTTCGCGGCCGTCGCTCACGGCATCGGCGCGAAAACCAAGTTTTTTCAGAATGCCCAGGGCGATCTGCTGGTTGGTGGGATTGTCCTCGACCAACAGGATGCGCACCTTGAGGCGGCCGGCCTCGCTGAGCGTATGGCGGGTGACCAAGACGGTCTCCGTCTTGCCGGTTTCAGGTGCGGCAGCGCCGATGACCGTGGCCAGGCAGTCGTACAATTGCGACTGCCTGACCGGCTTGGTCAGGTAGGCGGAGAAACCGATGGCTTTGAAACGCCTGGCATCGCCGCGACGGCCCAGCGAGGTCATCATGACCAGGAGTGTGTCGCCCAGCCCGGGATCGTTCTTAATGGCCTTGCCCAGGGATTCGCCGTCCATCTCGGGCATATGCATGTCCGAGATGACGATGCGGTAGGGGTCGCCTTGGGCGCGGGCGGCGCGCAGCATGTCAAGGGCCTGGGCGGCGCTCTCCGCCTCGGAGTGTCGCGCCTCCCAGGAATGCAGCTGCTCGCTCAGGATCAGCCGGTTGGTGGCGTTGTCATCGACGATCAACACGCGCAGCCCCTGGATCTCGGCCTTGCTTGATCCGGCGCTTCGCTCACGCTGCGGCTGCTTGGCGAAAACGGCCGTGAACCAGAACGTCGATCCGCTGCCCTCGACGCTTTCGATGCCGATCTCGCCGCCCAGGGCTTCAACCAGGCGCCTGGAGATGGCCAAACCCAGTCCGGTGCCGCCGAAGCGGCGCGTGGTCGAAGCGTCCACCTGCTGGAAGGCGCTGAACAGCAGGCCGATCTTGTCGGCGGGGATGCCGATGCCCGTGTCCCGCACTTCGACGCGAATCTTTATGCGCTCCTCGCTCTCCGATTCACGCTTGACCTCAATGATCACTTCGCCCTGGGCGGTGAACTTGACGGCATTGCTGCCCAGGTTGATCAGTATCTGGCGCAGGCGCCCGGGATCGCCGCTCAGGAACGTATGCACTTCGGGATCGACGCGGCAGACGAATTCGAGGCTCTTCTCGTGGGCGCGCACGGCCAGCAGTTCCGCCACATCCTCGATCGTCGCCCGCAGATCGAAATCGATGGTCTCCAATTCCAGCTTGTCGGCCTCAATCTTGGAAAAATCGAGGATGTCATTGATGAGGCTCAGCAGGAATTCGCCGCTCGAACGCACGGTCTCGGCGTAACGGCGCTGCTCGACGGACATTTCGGTGCCCAGCAGCAATTCGATCATGCCGATGACGCCGTTCATGGGCGTGCGGATCTCATGGCTCATGTTGGCCAGAAACTGGCTTTTGGCGATATTGGCCGCCTGGGCCTCGACGGCCAGCTGGTTGGCCCGGGCATTGGCTTCTTCAAGGTGGCGGTTGGACTCCCGGAGTTCCGCCTCCGCGCGCCTGCGTATCAATGAGGCGCCAATGTGCGCGGCCATCCCTTCAAGAAGTTCAACCATTGCCAAAGAAAAATATCCTTGGCGCCGGTCATTGAGCTGAATCAGGCCAAAGGCCCTATCCTTGTTTCGAATTGGCACCAGGGCTATCGAAGCATACCCCTCATATAGGCATCGGTTGCGTGGCTGAAACCGGGAATTCTGATCAGACGGGAGTTCAAAAATCGGCAAGGAATTGTTGGTCCAGAAGCTCCCCCCCCTGGTGAAAAGCGGATTGGCCGGGTCGGTCTTGCCGGAAATGACCAGACCGCAGGTGCATTCCAGGCAGGCGTGGCCGACTTGATCGCGGCAACCCCCGTCGCCCGCGATGTCCTCGAGCAGGGTATTCTCCGTCTTCAGAAACTCTTCGGAAAATCCCTTGTGCGAGAAATACGGGAAATCGTCCCCGTCTTGCAGGCGAATCCCGACGGCATCGACTTCGGTGCCCGTTTTCAGCAACGCGACGATGCGCTGAATCGATTCCCGCAGATCACTCGGTTCGTTCAATATCTGCAGGGCCTCGCGGGTTATCTCCCGATACCGCTCCGCAAAATTGCTCTCGGTGATGTCGCGCATAAACACCACCAATTGTCCGCCGTCTTCGGGGCGATACCGGGCACTGTTCTCCACGTCAAACAGGCTTCCGTCCTTCCGGCGATGGCGGGTTTTGAAGCTCGCCTTGCCTTTCGCCGCGATCGCCTGGATTCTGGCGGCGACTTGCCCGGACGTCTCATCGGGATCGAGATCGGAGATCTGCATGGTGAGCAGTTCCTCCACACGATAGCCGCTCATCTGCGCATAGGCTGGATTGACCTCCAGCAGGCGTCCCTGCATGTCCACGAGGAAAAAACCGTCCACGGCCGTCTGGATGATGCTCCGATGCCGTTCCTCCTCCGCCTGCAAGGCGGCCTCCGCCTGCTTTTGCCTCCGACGAACGCCCCATTCCCGCATGGCCCGCTCCACGGTACGGGGCATGGCGGCGAATGCCTCCGGTGATTTCACCACGAAATCCAGTGCGCCCGCCTTCATCACCTCCACCACGATCTGCTGACTGCCAAACGCGGTCATGACGAGGATCGGGAACGGGGCCGCTTCCGGTGGCTGCGTGAGGGCCTCGATCGCGCGACC
>JBAZHQ010000486.1:2716-3305 GCA_041652235.1 Opitutaceae bacterium
GCTCTGAATCTCAGCATCAACGCCCGCTTCCTCGTAGGCGCGGCGGATGGCATTGACGTGGGCTTCTTCGTCGTCCACAATCAGCAGGCAAAAACGTTTGGGGCTCATTCGTATCTCCGGTCCGGTGCTAGGGCAATTGCGGATACTGGTTCCATGCCAGCCAGTAGTAGCCGAAGGTTTTCATCAATTCGGCGAACTGAGTGAAGTCCACCGGTTTGACCAGATAGCTGTTGGCATGGCTGCCGTAGGCTTCGACCATGTCCGCCTCGGCTTTGGAGGTCGTCAGGATCACCACCGGAATCTGACTGAGATTTGGGTCCGCCTTGACGGTCTTCAGCACTTCCAAGCCGTCCACCTTCGGCAGTCGCAGGTCGAGCAAGATGATTCCCGGTCTCGGCGAAACGGCCGGGTCGCTGAAACCATTGCGGCGATAAAGGTAATCCAGCGCCGCCTGTCCGTCGGGCACGTGCATCAACGTGTTGGCCAAATGGGATTGCTCGAAGTTCCGCCGAACGATCTCGGCATGGGCCTCATCGTCTTCGACCAGTAAAACGATAATCGGTTCACCTCTCATGATTTATCTCCTTTT
>JBAZHQ010000487.1:0-2800 GCA_041652235.1 Opitutaceae bacterium
TCTCTACATGCAGGAGCTGTTTTCGCTGATCGGATGGTCAGATCAGCTTCAAAGCGGCCTTGCCGACTCAATCATCGAGCGCAACAAGGCTGTTGCCGAAGCCGAGGCGGCACAGGCCCGCACCAATGCGCTGCTGAAGAATGCCGTGAGCGAGCAGCAGCAAATGACGGCACTCGCCGAAAAGGAAAGCCAGCTCCGTAACCACCTCGAAGCGCAGGAGAAGCTCCGCACGGACGCAACGACGTCCTATAACACGATTGGAGCGGACGGGCAGAGGCAAATTGGCGATGCGTCCTATTCTGCAAAAATCTCTGAAATTGACCTGAAGGAGCGCGAAATCACCGGCGAAATCGTTTCCAACGAAGCCGATATCTTCAAGCTCAAGGACCAACAGCGCGAAAGAGCCGAGGCGGCTGCAAGCGCCGAGGTGAAGTATCAGAACGCTCTGGCCGAACGCGCTGCGCTGGAAAAGCAACTTCAGATGGTGGCTGAAGCTCAGGGCAAGCCAAACCAGAAGGTTCTTGAGATTGCCGCCGATCGCGTGGGACTAGAGGCGCAGTTGGCCAGCGCGCAGCGCGAGCAAACAGACGCCGAATCACGCCAAGTAGCCTCTGGGAAAGAACTCATCGGACTACAAGAGCGGCTTGCCGGGCTCTGGGGCGAGCGAGCATTCGTGACCGGTCCTGCGCAAGAAGGCATCGACAACCAGATCGAATTGACCGAGCGCCGCATCGAGGATGTTTCTCAGCGTCGGAAAGGCCTGCTGACGGAAATTCAGGGCATCCTGAACAACATCATCGGCACCCGGAAGCAGATCACAAAAAGCGCCCAGGACGAGAAAGCCGCCACGCATGAGCTGGCGGTCACAACGCGCAGCAGACAGGCAGAATCCAGCCAGGCAACACTCAATAGCGTCCGCAACGAGCGTCAGGTCGTCGAGCAGACCCCTTTTTCCGTCCAGCAGCACAAGCGGCTGCTTACCCTTCTTGACCAAGAACGAGCAACGATCAAGCAGATGATCGCTGATCAAGAGGCGTGGATCAAGAGCGGCGGCCTCAAGCCGGACGAACTCGCCCAAGCGGAAGCTACGCTCGCGCGGCTCAAGATGGAGAGCCAGCAGGTCGATCTTGGCATCACGCAGGCGACCAAGCCGAAGTCGCAGAAGATTTCTGAAGACTATGCAGCCCTCGATGATTCTACGATGCACATCCAGACGATGGGTGAGGCTTGGAAGGCTGGCGTTGAGGGATGGATGACATCTCTTGGCACGTCCGCCGAACGAGTTGCAGGGTTAATGCAAACATCGCTTGGTTCGGTCGTAAACGGCGTAACCGATGGGATCGACGGATGGATCACGGGCTCCAAGAGCTTTGGTCAGGCGATGCTCCAGACATGGGGCACCATACGCCGGGCTGCCATCCAAACCGTCGTAGAATGGCTTACCAAGCAAGCAATGGCAGAGGGCATGACCGTCCTTTACCATGCTGCATCAAAGGCCAAGATGTTTGGGATCGACGTTGCCTATGCCGCCAAGGGGCTCGCGATCCAGGCGGCACAGGCGGCGAAAAGCCTGATCATGTGGCTGCCTTCAGCCATCGCGTCATCTATTTCGTCTTTTGGCGTATCTGCGGCGCTTGGTGTAGCCGCTGTCGTCGCGGCCATCGCCGCCGCATCCGGTGGATTTTATGACGGCGGCATGACCGGGTCCGGCCCTGATCGCACAGTCAAAGGTGTCGTCCACGAAGAGGAATGGGTCGGGCCGAAATGGATGGTTCGCTCGCCTGTTTTTGGACCTATCATCCGAAGCCTTGAAGGTGCGCGGCAACGCGGCTACTACGACGGAGGCTTCGTGAACCTTGATCCGTCATTAGGTCTTGCGGATACCATCACCAGGAGCGGGGTCGACGCGCATGAGCAGGCCGCATCCGGGTCCAGCGCATCGCAGGGCGCGTCTGCCGCAGGTTCCCCAATCAATTTGGCGATCGTGGACAGCGATACCGCAGCTTCACGTTATGCCAGCTCGCGCCGTGGCCGCACGGCGATCATCAGCGCTGACCGGCAGCGGCGCACAACCATGAGGCTGAGGAACTAGGCGATGGCGGAAATCTACTACGGCAATTACGTGCTGCTCGGCTACGCGGCCAACTGGAAGACCCGCCCAAAGGCTACCTTGCGCATGCTTACCAACTCGCGCGAGGCGAACATTGGCAGCGAGCTGCGTGGCTCATCTTGGGCGATGTACCGGCGCGTTCAGGAATGGCTCGTGACCGGACGGGATGGAGAGGAATGCGGCCGCATCGAGGAAACCATCCGCGTTGCGCAGGTGGCTAAGAAAGCCGCCGCTCCTTACTGGCTCGCGGCCCGAAGCGTTTCGAGTGTGAACGGAAACGTAATCACGCTCGATGTCGCGCCGGATCCCGCGTATGCGCCAGGTCAAATCATGTGGTTTGGTGGGCTGCGTAGCAGCGCCTATGGGCTCGCCATTGTGCTTGGCGCGTCCGGGCGGGAGCTAACACTCGCGGCGGTGCCCGAAGGCCTCAGCGCAGGCGTGCAGTGCGCTCCAGTGCTGCTCGGGATCCTCGACGGGGACCCAAGCGTAAAGGAGGTTCATGGGGCTTCCAGAAGCTGGACGCTCGCGCTCGCGCAGACGATGGGCGATTTGGCAGGACAAATACGGACCGAAGAAGAGTCTGCGACAATGGGCATCTCAATCTCTGGCAATCTCATTGACATGACCCCTGTCCGGGCAAGCGCGGCAGCTTCTGTCATTGGCATTTCTATTTCGGGCAACCTTGTGACC
>JBAZHQ010000487.1:2810-3287 GCA_041652235.1 Opitutaceae bacterium
GCTAGCCTTGGCATCGTGCCATCGGGCAGCCTGCAGGTCGTTGCTTTTAACCGCGATTGTGAGGAATCCGCCAGTCTGAGCATCTCCATTTCAGGAACACTATCATGAACATCATTATCCCCAGTTCCAAGCGTGGCATCATAACACCTCGGTGCAACCCACTGAACATTCTCAACCGCAAATGGCGCGATCTCACTCTGCCCGGTCCGAGCTTTTCCATCGCCGGTCGCGTGAAAGCCGATATCTATGCGGCTGCTCCGAATGGCAATCTCGGACAGTTGCTCCAAGTTGGAGGCTGGGGCGGGAACATGATCTTGAACTCAGGGCTGGATCACATCGCGGCCTACGCTTTTGCAAACAACTTCATTTACGGGCACCTTTCAACAGATTCATCAGCGCCATCGGAAACGGACACAGCCATGTCTGGCTGGGTAAAACAGACATCGACCTATGGATCTGGAGATGGTAACTGGGCAC
>JBAZHQ010000488.1:0-2734 GCA_041652235.1 Opitutaceae bacterium
CTTGTAGTCTTCCTGGATTTGCTTGGTCTGGCGGCGGCGGTCGGAGGGAGAAAGCTTCTCCTTCTCGAAGTCGACGCGGCTGGAGACCTTCACGTCCATGATGATGCCGGCGACGCCGGACGGAACGACGAGCGAGGTGTCCTTCACGTCGGCGGCCTTTTCGCCGAAGATCGCGCGGAGAAGCTTCTCTTCCGGCGCAAGCTCGGTTTCGGACTTGGGCGTAATTTTGCCGACGAGGATATCGCCGGGCTTCACTTCGGCACCAATGCGGATGACGCCGTTGTGATCGAGGTTCTTGAGGGCCTCTTCGCCAACGTTCGGAATATCGCGGGTGATTTCCTCGGGCCCGAGCTTGGTGTCGCGGGCGGTGCACTCGAACTCCTGAATGTGGATGGAGGTGTAAATATCCTCCTTCAGCACCTTCTCGGAGATGAGGATCGCGTCCTCAAAGTTGTAGCCGTTCCACGGCATGAACGCGACGAGGATGTTGCGGCCAAGGGCCATCTCGCCCTTGTCGGTGCAGGGACCGTCGGCGAGGATGTCGCCGGCCTTCACCTTCTGGCCGCAACTGACGATGGGCTTCTGGTTGAAGCAGGTGCCGGCATTCGAGCGCATGAACTTGCGCAGCTCATAGACGTACACGTGACTCTTGATATCGGTCTTCGGGTGCTTGTCGAAGTTGCGGGGCAATTCGCCATCCTTGGTGATGACGATGCGCTTGGAGTCAGCGCTGGCGACAATACCGGATTCATCGGCCACGACGACGATCTTCGAGTCGCGGGCAATGCGTTCTTCGAGGCCGGTTCCCACGAAGGGAGACTCGCTCTGAAGCAACGGAACGCCCTGGCGTTGCATGTTGGAGCCCATGAGCGCGCGGTTGGCGTCGTCATGCTCGAGGAAGGGAATCAGTCCGGCGGCGACCGAGATGACCTGCTTCGGCGAAACATCCATGTAATCCACCTCCGAGGGGCTCAGCTCGAGAAATTCCCCGTCCTTTCGAACGGTGACCTTGCCGAGGAGGTGTCCCTTCTCGTCGATCTCGGAGTTGGCCTGGGCGATGATCTTGCCCTCTTCCTGGTCGGCGGTGAGATACTCGACCTTTTCCGAGGCGCGGCCGTCCTTGACCGGACGGTAGGGCGTCTCGATGAAGCCGAACTCATTCACACGGGCGTAGGTGGAGAGAGAATTGATCAGACCGATGTTGGGACCTTCAGGCGTCTCGATCGGGCAGATGCGGCCGTAGTGCGAAGGATGCACGTCGCGCACTTCGAAACCTGCGCGGTCGCGATTGAGTCCTCCAGGCCCGAGGGCGGAAAGGCGGCGCTTGTGCGTGACCTCCGCGAGCGGGTTGATCTGGTCCATGAACTGCGACAGCTGGCTGCGCGCGAAGAAATCGCGGATGACCGTGGTCAGCGCCTTCGGGTTGATCAGCTTTTGGGGCGTGATCGAATCGACGGACTGGTCATACATGGTCATGCGCTCGCGAACGAGACGCTCGGTGCGGCTGAGGCCGACGCGGCACTGGTTGGCGAGGAGCTCGCCGACGGTGCGGACGCGGCGAGAACCGAGATGGTCGATGTCGTCCACGACGCCCTCGCCGCGCTTGAGACGGACGAGATACTTGGTGGCGGCAGTGACGTCGTCGCTCTGAAGGATGCGCTGTTCGAGGTCGGCCTTGAGGCCGAGCTTCTGGTTGATCTTGTAGCGGCCGACACGGCTGAGGTCGTAGCGCTTGGGATCGAAGAAAAGGCGTTTGAGGAGAGCCTTGGCATTGGCCGTCGTGGGAGGCTCGCCAGGGCGGAGACGCTTGTAGATTTCCTTGAGGGCCTCCTCCTCGTTGCGGGTCGGGTCCTTCTTGAGGGCGCGGATGATGGCGCCTTCGTCAACCGAGGTATCGATGACGCGCAAAGTGGAGATCTCGTGCTTCTCGAAAGTGCGCACGATCTGCTTGGTGAGGGGCTCGAAGGCGCGGGCGAGAACAACGCCTTTCTGGGCATCGATCGCATCCTCAACCAGAACCAGAGAGCTCACGTTCTCCATATCGAGAGCCTTGGCCACCTTGAGGTCCTTGATCTCGTAGAAGAGCTGAAGGATATCGAGATCGCTCGAGTAACCGATGGAGCGAAGCAGCGTCGTGATGAGAAACTTGCGGCGACGGCGACGGCGGTCGAGATAGACGTAGAGCAGATCGTTGTTGTCGAACTGCACCTCGAGCCAAGTGCCCCGGTCGGGAATGATGCGGAAAGAGTGGAGCAGCTTGCCGTTCGGGTGCGGAGCGACCTCGAAGGCGATGCCGGGAGAGCGGTGGAGCTGCGAGACGACGACGCGCTCGGCGCCGTTTATGATAAAGGAGCCTCGCTCCGTCACCATGGGTATCTCGCCCATGTAGATGTCCTCATCCTTGATGAAGTCCTCCTCGCGGAGGCGCAGTTTCACATAGAGAGGCACCGAGTAGGTGATGCCGTCGCGCAGACATTGAAGCTCCGAGCTCTTGGGCTCCCCTATGTTATAGGAGACGTATTCGAGCACGAGACGTCCGTCGTAGCTCTCGATCGGAAATACCTCGCGGAACACGGCCTCAAGGCCCTGGTTCTTGCGCTGTTTCTCCGGCACGCCCTTCTGCAGGTAGTCGAGATACGAGTTGATCTGCAACTCGATCAGATTGGGCGGCGAGATGACTTCTTTGAGCTTACCGAAGTTGATGCGTTCGGCGTGATTGCGGTCGGCCATGGGA
>JBAZHQ010000488.1:2744-3278 GCA_041652235.1 Opitutaceae bacterium
GAGCCAACAAAGAACAATGAGGGAAAAAGCCAAAGGACAGGCCGCACCCTGACGCGGCCTGTCCCAAAAAAGAACGAAGATGTGCGTGTGAAAACGCCAAGTAGGTTTACTTGAGCTCGACCTTGGCACCCGCGGCCTCGAGCTTCTTCTTGATTTCTTCGGCTTCGGCCTTGGCAACGTTTTCCTTGATGGCCTTCGGAGCAGCTTCGACGAGATCCTTGGCCTCCTTGAGGCCCAGGGCTGTGATGGCGCGGACTTCCTTGATGACGCCGATCTTGTTTGCGCCGGCTTCCTTCAGGAAAACGGTGAACTCGGTCTGTTCGATGGCGGCGGCGGCAGGAGCGGCGCCGGCAGCGGGAGCGGCGGCGACAGCGGCGGCGGAAACGCCCCACTTGGTTTCGAGCTCTTTGACGAGCTCATTGAGCTGGAGAACGGACTGGCTGGAGAGCCATTCGATGACTTGGTCTTTAGTGAGCGACATATGATTTCCTTGAACGGTTAGTCCCCTTTGAGAAAGGGGGTTTTAAGGCCCTT
>JBAZHQ010000489.1:0-3269 GCA_041652235.1 Opitutaceae bacterium
CTTGGCTCCGCGGCTGCCGACCGAGAGCTGGGTGAGGTCATACTCGAACTCTTTTATCCGGGCGCTGCACCGGCCGCTGAGCGTGATGTTCAGCTTGTCGGTCATGTCGGCCTCGCTCTTGGCCACGTCCAGGAAGACGACGCGGGAGCCTTCGCTCGCGGTGAGCAAGTAGAGCTTGTCGAGTGTGACGCCGCCGACCTGGAACTTCTTCGCGAAGGCCTTCCCAGACTCCTTGTCCTGGTAGATCATCGTATAGAAAGCCTTGTCGCCATCCTTGGGGAAAATGGCGCAGTGCAGGATTTCGCGGCCCATGAACACCTTGTCGGCGACTCGCGCCACCTTCATCGTGCCGTCGGCCATGAAGCACACGACATCGTCGAGAATCGTGCATTCCTGGATGAATTCATGCTGGCGCCAGTTGAGGCCGATGAAGCCGTCCTCGCGATCCACGTAGAGGCGCTGGTTGGCAGAGACGACCTGGGCCGCGCTGATCTGCTCGATCTCGTCGTAGGTCGTGCGGCGTTTGATGCCCTTGCCGAACTTCTCCTGAAGGGTCTCGAACCATTTGATCGCATAATCGTTCAAATGTTTGAGGTTGTGCTTCACCTCCTTGATCTCTCCCTCGATCTTCCTGATCTGCTCGTCGGCCTGGAAGCGGTTGTACGCCGAGATGCGCTTGATGCGGATTTCCGTGAGGCGGACGATGTCGTCATGCGTGATCTCGCGGCGCAGGAACTTCTGGAAGGGCTTCAAGCCGTCGCGGATCTCCTCGATGACGCTTTCCCATGTCTTCGATTTCTCGATACGGCGATAGATGCGCTCCTCGATGAAGATGCGCTCGAGCGAGTCCCAGTGCCATTGCTGCTCAAGCTCGCCGAGCCTGATCTCCAACTCCTGCTTGAGAAGGCCCACGGTCCTGTCCGCTGAACGGCGGAGCATCTCGGAAACGCCCAGGAAGACCGGCTTGTCGTTCTCGATCACACAGGCCGCGGGCGAGATGGACACCTGGCAGTCCGTGAACACGTAAAGCTGCTGGATGATCTGGTCGGGGTCGCTGCCCTGGGGAAGGTGGACAAGGATTTCGACGTTCTCCGCGGTGTTGTCGTCGATGTGCTTGATCTTGATCTTGCCCTTGGCATTGGCGGCAAGGATCGACTCGATGACGGAGGTTGTGGACGTGCCGAAAGGAATCTCGGTGATGGCGAGCAGGTATTTCGTGCGCTGCTCGATCTTGGCGCGCACCTTCACCTTTCCGCCGCGCTCGCCGTCATTGTATTCGGAGAAATCGGCGATGCCGCCGGAGTGAAAATCGGGGAAGATGCGGAATCGCTTGCCCTGGAGATGATTGATCGCCGCGCGGCACAGATCGTTGAAATTATGCGGCAGGATCTTCGTGGTGAGGCCCACGGCGATGCCCTCGGCGCCCTCGAGCAGCACGATCGGGAACTTGGCGGGCAGCGTGACGGGCTCGTTTTTGCGTCCGTCGTAGCTGAGCTGCCAGGTTGTTGTCTTGGGATTGAAGAGCACCTCGCGGGCAAAGGGCGTGAGGCGGGCCTCGATGTAACGCGGCGCGGCAGGACCGTCGCCCGTAAGCGGATTTCCGAAGTTGCCTTGCGGCTCGATGAGCATGGCGCGCTGGGCGATGCCCACGAGCGCCGCATCGATGGAGGCGTTGCCGTGGGGATGCAGGGACATCGTCTGGCCGGTGACGTTGGCGACCTTGTGGAAGCGGCCGTCGTCCATGCTCCACAAGGTGTGCAGAATGCGGCGCTGCACGGGCTTCAGTCCGTCGTCGATATGCGGCACGGCGCGGTCGAGAATGACGTAGCTGGCGTATTCGAGGAACCAGTCGCGATAATGCTGCGCAAGCGGGGCGTCGTGTCCGTTGGCAAGACTGGCCAGCGGTTGATCGGACGCGGTATCGGCGCCCTGGGGCGCAGTTGGCGACACCACCGGCGGCGGCGCAACGGGAGGCGCAGGCGGAGCCTTCGGCGCGGATTTCTCCGGCGTCGTCTCCGCTCCGATATCGAGCGGCAATTCGGGTTGGTCGCTATCCTTGGGCTGTTTGCGCTTCGGCATTACAAATTGTCTCCGCTATCAACTTATTAAAGGCAGTTGAATGGCCACAAAAAACACAAGGAACACCATAAAACTGAATCGTAGGCAAACGGGCCTTTGCCGGGTAGGTGAGTTGCGTTTCGGATCGAGAATTCAGCCATCGATCTTTTCGTGATTATTGTGTTTTTTGTGGCCATTCGGCCTTCTGGATCTGGAATGAAAATCGCTGGTTTCAGGCTTCGACAAGGTCCTTTTCGACCTTGAGGTTGCCAATGATGAATTCCTGCCGCTCGGGCGTGTTCTTTCCCATGTAGAAGGAGAGCAGTTGTTCGGTGTTATGCAGGAAGTCCAGGCTCACCTTCTCAAGGCGGATGGCCTCACCGATGAAGTCCTTGAATTCGCCGGCGCTGATCTCGCCCAGGCCTTTGAAGCGCGTGACCTCCGCATTCTGGCCCAGTTTCATGAGGGCTGCCTGTTTCTCGGCCTCGCTATAGCAGTAACGCGTCTCCTTCTTGTTCCGGACGCGGAATAGGGGGGTATCCAAAATAAAGAGATGCCCGTTGGTAATGAGCTCGGGGAAGAACTGCAGGAAGAACGAAATCAGGAGCAGGCGGATGTGCATGCCGTCCACGTCGGCATCGGTCGCGATGATAACCCGGTTGTAGCGCAGTCCCTCAAGTCCCTCCTCGATGTTGAGGGCGCTCTGAAGAAGGTGGAACTCCTCGTTCTCGTAAATGACCTTCTTGGAGAGCCCGTAGGTGTTGAGCGGCTTTCCCTTGAGGGCGAAGACGGCCTGCGTGAGCACGTCGCGGCAGGCAGTGAGGGAGCCGGCGGCGGAATCGCCCTCTACAATGAAGAGCGAACTCTGCTCCGCGCGCTTGTCGTTGGTGTCGAGATGCGCGCGGCAGTCGCGCAGCTTGCGGTTGTGAAGCGAGGCTTTCTTTGCGCGCTCCCGGGCGATGCTGCGGATGCCTGCGAGCTCCTTGCGCTCCCGCTCGCTGTCCTCGATCTTGTTTTTCAAGGCCTCGGCGGCCTCCGGGTTCCGATGGAAGTGGTTGTCGAGATGCTGCTGGAGGAACTGGCTGACGAACTGCCGCACGGAGGGGCCGTTGGGACCGATATCGTTCGAGCCCAGCTTGGTCTTGGTCTGCGACTCGAAAACGGGCTCGATCACGCGGACGGAGATGGCGGCGACGATGGACTGGCGGATA
>JBAZHQ010000490.1:0-3263 GCA_041652235.1 Opitutaceae bacterium
ATCAACAAATGCAGGTCTTGCAGAACAGGTCCGCGAGCTAATTTGTTCGCTAGGTGAGTCTGTAGTCGCATTCGACAGGATGCAGACCGGATACGGTAAAACCGTCCGATGCTACTACGTGTCATGGACCCCGAGCTTCTGTCCCTGCACAACGCACCGGAAGTCTCGCAACTTCCACGGGCGGAAGAATGCGAAGTATCGCGGGGTCGCGTCAGTAGAGAAGGTTGAGTCGGTGCCCACGCGCTGCATCGCCGTAGCATCCGAATCGAAGACCTACCTAGCCGGCCGGTCGATGATTCCAACCCACAACACTGTATTCCGCCGTCTCCAGAAGTGGCTTCCGCTGTCGCCTGAGATTCAGGAGAAGCTCGACAAGGACATGCGCACCGAGTTCGCGGAGATCGCGGAGCAGATGCGCAGTCAGCCGCGCAAGGGCTTCATCGCCGAACTGGCCGGGGATGCCATCGCTGGCGATCCGCCGGCGGAAGGCGAGACGCTGGAGTTGCCGGCTACGGAAGGCGAGGTAGTGAAATGAGTGAGGCCACCATCGAAGTCGTCGCTGAGATCCCGCAGGACTTGGCGCTGGTTGTCCAGTCCTCCGGCCTCGAAGTCGAGTCAGCCCGCAATGTGACCGACGTGTTCGCGCCCCTCTTCGCTCAGGCCCATAGCTGGGCGGAGAAGGTGGCGACGATCAAGGTCACGGATGCGACTCAGGTTCGCGAGATGAAGCTCGCCCGCGAGTCCCGGCTGGCCCTGAAGGAGATCCGGGTGATCGCCGAGAAGAATCGCACCCGGCTCAAGGAGGACTCCCTCCGTCGTGGTCGCGCCATCGACTCGGTTTACAACACACTCGAAGCGCTCGTGAAACCGCTGGAGGCGCAGCTCAAGGAGCAGGAGGAGTTCGTCAAGCGGCAGGAGGAGCAACGCAAGGCGCGGATCAAGGCCGAGCGCGAGGAGGCCCTGCGTCCGTTCGGCGTGAACACGGCGTTCTACCAGCTCGCCGAGATGCCGGAGGCAGACTGGGCAGCGCTGTTCAACTCCACCGTCGCGGCACACAAGGCTGCGAAGGAGGCCGCCGAGAAGGCGGAGGCTGAGCGCATCGCCAAGGAGCAGGCTGAGGCCGCCGAGCGTGAGCGTATTCGCCAGGAGAATGAGCACCTGCGCAAGGAGGCTGAGGAGCGCGAGGCCGCTGCGAAGGCCGAACGCGACCGACTGGCGGCCGAGAAGAAGGCCATCGAGGAGCAGGCCCGCAAGGAGCGCGAAGCGATCGAGGCTAAGGCCAAGGCGGAGCTTGAAGCACAGTCGGGATTGCTTGCTGCTGCCGCTAAGTTAGCGCAAGCCGTAGAAGCCGAGAACGCCAAGAGGACCGCTGCCATCGAGGAGATAGCAGCCATCCAGCAGCAAGTCGCAATCTCAATTGTTGGCCGCGCCGGAGTGCGGACCGGTGGTACGGTTGAGTGCATTGAGGACACGCTCAAGGAGACGCTAGATTGGCCCGTAACCGTTGAAAGATTCGGGCCACTTACCGGGATGGTTGAGGGGGCGAAGGTTAAGGCCATCGCGGAGATCACAAAGCAACTCGAAGACCGCAAGCAGGCAGACGCCATCGCGGCCAAGGCCATCGCCGAAAAGATGGCCGAGCAAGCTGCGGCTGACGCCAAGGCTAAGGTCGAGCGCGAGGCCCGCGAGAAGGCCGAAGCCGAAGCCCGTCGCCTGCGTGAAGCCCAAGAGGCGCTCAAGCAGGTTGAGGCGCTGAAGCTCAAGCAGGAAGCCGAGGCCAAGGCAAAGGCCGCCCGCGCGCCGGACCGGGAGAAGATCGCCGCGCTGGGTACTGCGATTCTCGCGATCAAGATGCCCGAGGTCTCCACGCCAGAAGGCCAGGCGGCACTCTCCGTCGTCAAGGAACAGTTCACGCGGTTCGCCAAGTGGATCACCGACAAATCAGCGGCGCTATGAACTACCTCTACCACTGCTTCTACGCGAAGGTCGGCGCGGAGAAGATCGAGCAAATGACGCTCCCTGCGTCCGACCCGATCACCGCGCTGACCGTCTTCCATGCGACGATGCAGCGCGAGCACAAGCTAAGCCGTGAGGACTACCAGCTCCTCCGGTTCCACCAAGACGGTTATTCCGACTACGACTTCCCGACCAAGAACCCAGAGATCACCGATGACATCATCAACCGATTTTCCGCTGCCTCCCGCAGACGATTCCTGCCCCCCGCTCCAAGCACCGGAGACGAAAAGCCAACTGTCGATGTCGGGGCAGCATGCGGACATCCTGCTGCCTGACGGGCAGGGCGTCTTCTACAGCATCCCCGCCGAACAGTACCACGGCTGCAACTTCACGAACCGCTCGAAGCTCGACGACTTCCATGAGTCGCGCGAGCTGTACCACGAGAACTACGTGCTCGGGAAGCGCGAGGACGAGGATAAGGAGGCATACAAGATAGGCCGAGCGCTTCATGCCTACGTCCTTGAGGGGCCGGATGTGTTCGCCAGCCGCTACACCAACATCGCTGACGACGTGTACGCGAGCTGGGGACACCCGAACTCCAGTGCTCACAAGGCTGCGAAGCTCGCGTTCCAGGCTATGAACGCCGGCAAGGAGATACTGAAGCCCGACGAGTTCGCACGGATCGTCGCTATGGGCGAGAAGGTGCGCACGAACCCCGACGCCGCCCAGCTCCTCGCTGTAGGCCAGCCCGAGGTGACGATGCGGATTCGCACACCGAAGCACGGGTTCATGGTTCAGTGCCGCGCCGACTGGCTGAACCGAGAGGGTTGTGCGCTTACCGATGGCCAGCCGTATATCGCCGATCTCAAGAGCGTCGCCTCGTTCACCGCCCGCAATTGGAGACACGTCTGGGGCACCCACCTCTGGAAGTTCCGCTACCACAGGCAGGCTGCATTCTACACTGGCATCGCCGAGCAGCTCTTGGGCATCAACCGCATGATCTTCATTGCGGTGAGTAAGACACCACCCTACAGTGTCGTATGCTTGGAGATCGACGAGATCCACATGCGCATCGCTCAGGACGAGATCCTGCAAGACCTCAAGGAATTGGGTGAGTGCTACGCCTCGAACGACTGGCGCGATCCACTGCCGCGCGGCATCCAGACCGTGGAGCCGAGCAACTGGCAGATCCAGGAGGCGATGAACGGAGAATGAACTACTACAACGAGTTCGACCCCAAGGCGGCCGCATGGCTGCGCGAACTCATCAAAGGCGGATACATCGCCAACGGGGTTGTGGATCAACGC
>JBAZHQ010000491.1:0-3242 GCA_041652235.1 Opitutaceae bacterium
AACGATCGAAAAATACCTGTGGCTCGCTCCGGTCGTCATCATACTGGGACCCGCTTTTCTCTCGGGGCAGTCGCTCTACGATTCCGGCAGGCGCACCTGGTCTCACCAGGGCGCCGCGATGGGCATCCTGCTGGCATCGACTTATCTCACGCTCGCCCTCGTTTTGATCCTCTTCCTTGCACGCGAGAATTATGCGCGTTCCGTCGTGCTGCTCGTAGGTGGCATGGGAGGCTTCCTCGTCTATGCCCGCCACGAACTGGTGGCATGGCACGATTCGGTTCGTCGATCCGAGATGCGCCGTAAAACGGTCTGGATAGGGCTCCCCTCCGAGTTGAATAAGCTCCGCAGCGCCATGAGCGCCTCCGAACGCGATGCGCTGGAGTCGGTCGCCGATCTCGACCCCGGCCCGTCCGCCCCCGATGATCTCGTCAGACTGCTTCACAAACACGCGATCAACCTCTCGATCGTGAACATGGCTGGACTCGCTCAGAATCAGATTTCTCCTTTTCTTGCGGTCTGCGAGCGCGAAGGCGTCGAAGTGCTTCTCAGGCCCGGTTTGCTGAGCTCCTCGCCCTATCGCCTGGTGTCGGAAGTCTTCGCGGGCGAGCCCGTATTCTACTACCGGGCCCAGTCCGCGAACCCCAACCAGCTTATAATCAAACAACTCCTCGATTACGTTCTCGCCGCAGTTCTGCTTCTGCTCCTGTCGCCGCTGATGCTGATGGTTGCGGCGGCCATCGCACTGACATCGCGCGGTCCCCTCCGCTATCGCCAGCCTCGGGCGGGACTCAACGGCAAGCCGTTCACCATGTACAAATTTCGCTCCATGCGCCTCGGAGCCGAACTCATGCAGGACGGGCTCGCCGGCCAAAACGAGATGAAGGGCCCCGTTTTCAAGCTCTCTGAAGACCCGCGCGTCACGCCGCTCGGCCGAGTGCTGCGCCGGCACAGCGTGGACGAACTGCCGCAGCTCTGGAACGTGTTGCGCGGCGAGATGAGCATGGTGGGCCCCAGGCCGCTGCCCGTGGGGGAGGTGGGCCGGTTTTCGGATGACGCCCACCGCCGCCGCCTGAGCGTCAAACCCGGACTCACCTGCCTGTGGCAGATCAGCGGCCGGAACGACATCGCGGATTTCGAGGACTGGGTGCGGCTCGACCTGGCCTATATCGATCGCTGGTCGCTCTGGCTGGACCTCAAGATTCTCATCGCCACCCTCCCTGTCGCCCTCTTCGGCCGGGGCGGGCGATAGTGTCCCCGACAAGGCGGATTTTCCGCTTCACGCCGCACAAGTAATTGTCATCGTGTCGCGTGTGCCTCCGAGCCCCTCCTCCCAGGATTCAGAGTTTCTCCAGCGCCAGCGCCCCCTGGAGATGTTTCGCGCCCGCACAAAACGCCTGCAATTGCACCCTGCGGAGCGAATGCTCCTTGCGCTCCTGATCTTCCATCTTGTCGCCATCGCTTGGTGCATCGGCGGGCTTCGCCTCTGGGCGCAAATCTCCAGTCTCGTACTTTCTGTAATCACGATCTTAGTCGCGCTCCTGCCTCGCGAATACGACGAGTCCCAAAGCGGCAACACCGGCTTCCGTCTCCTCATGTGGCCGCGACTCATCCGCTTCCCTGTGTTCTGGATCGGAATTCCCTTCCTTATCTACATTGCCATCCAGGGACTCAACCCAGCCTGGGTCTTCACCATCAATGCCCGGGGTGTCTGGTGGATGACCGGTATCGATCACATAGGCTGGCTGCCCGCCGGTGTCACCGTGCCGCTCGACCGTGGAGGCCCCGGGATGCGGTTGATCATGTACACAAGCGTGTGGCTGACCGTCTGCGCGCTGTGGGTCGGCATCACGCGCCGCCGTTCCCTGAATATTCTTTTTACCGCCCTCGCCATCAACGGCCTTCTCATTTGCAGTCTCGCCCTCGCCCAGCGCCTGCTCGGCAATGGAAAGATGTTCTGGTTCTACGAATCCCCCAACGCCTCGTTCTTCGGATGCTTCACCTACAAGAACCATGCCGGCGCTTACCTGAATCTCACCCTGGCAGTCGCCTGCGGCATATCAGGCTGGTATTACCTAAGGGGACTGCGGCGCCTGGAGAAATCCAACCCGGCGGGCATCTTCGCCTTCTTTGCCACATTCGTGGCGATCAACGTTCTGGTCAGCTATTCGCGCGGAGCGACGATGGCCATGTTGCTGTTCCTTGCCGGCGCCATAATCGCCTTTGTCTATCATCAAATCACCAGCCCCGCCGAGCTGCGCCGTCCCATCGTCATCGTCACCCTGGTGATTCTTTTCGGAGTTTTCCTGAAAAACGGCATGGACGCGCTTAACACCGGCGAGGCCTGGACGCACTTCGCCCATGCCTTCAGCGGAAACGACCTTTCCGCCACGGCGCGCATAACTGCCAACAAGGCGTCCCTCGACATGCTGGGAGATAACTGGGTCTCGGGGAGCGGCGCGGGCAGTTTCAAGTTCCTCTATCCTGAATACCAGCAGCATTACCCCGAGATATGGACCCTCCAGGGCAGGCAGCTTTTCTGGGATCACGCCCACAATGATATCCTGGAATTCCCAATCGAGCTGGGCCTGATCGGCATCCTGTTCCCGCTGGCCTCCATTTTCTACCTGCTCGCCCGCGCCGCGCGCTTTTACTTCTGGCACAATCCGCTGGTCAGTTGCCTGCTCTTCGTTCTGGCGCTGTCGGTCAGCCACTCCTGGTTCGAATTCATCTTCCAGTGCCCGGCCATTCTTCTCACTGCCTGGGTGCTCCTGACCGCCGCCGCACAGTTCGCCGAGTTCGAGGATTCCCCGCGGGGATGATTTGAGAATCTCCTTTTTGTGGTAATCGTGTTTTTCGTATTACAATGTTTTCGATCCCTCGCAGCCTGAGAGAATTCCCCAAATGGGTGACAGTGTTGCATCGTGGGATTTCTCCGATAGCCGAAAGCCAATCGCCGACCTCCCTATGGGTTTGCCCGACATCCCGAAGGCCCTGCGCTCGCCGAATGGGCGACTTCCGATATCCGACTTCCGACTTCTGGCCTCTGGCCTCTGGCCTCTGGCTTCTTGGGAAGCGACTCTGCCCCTCCCTGTTTCTCCGTCTCGCTCTCTTCCTGGCTTTTCTAGCGGGGATTCCGCAGCTCTCCGCAAAACCAACCGTCGTGGTGACGACCACTCTCATCGCAAGCGCCGTGCAGGATGTGGCGGGCGACGCTTTCGAGATCGTCACTCTAATGCCGGCCG
>JBAZHQ010000492.1:0-3235 GCA_041652235.1 Opitutaceae bacterium
TGCGCAAGCAGGCGGGAAGGGCTCTCCTCTCCGTAGGCAACGACGAGGATGTCCGGGTCTGGTTGAATGGGAAGCTCGTGCTATCCGGAGAGGGGCAGAGCTCGTTTGTCCCCGACGTGTTCCAGGTGGAGATCGACATGAAGGCGGGCGAGAACTGTCTGCTTGTCAAAGTGCCCCAGCATGCGGAGCGGCGGGTGTTTTCGTTGCGAGTTCTCGAGACGGGCACGGTTCTTCCGCGAACGGTGGAGATCAATCCCGCGATTGTCGGAAAGACCGCCGACGGCTTTTCTCTCGTGACCGACATGGGCAAGGCCCTTCCCGCCAACAGGGACGTAACGGTCGAGGTGGTGGCTTCAGGCGGCGGGATCGTTGCGGCGCAGACGGTTCATCGGGGCGATACAGTCGGCTTCGATGCGCGCAACTGGCCGGATGGCCCCTACGAGGCGCGCTGCACGACCTCCACCTTTGACGGGCGCGCCTTCACGAAGCACTTCGCCTGGTACAAGGGAGACTGCTTGGCCAAGGCACGTGAGCTGGCTGCGACAGCCGCCAGTGCCGACATCTCCAAACCCGAAGGCGCCACGCTCCGGATGCTTGCGGAACTGGTCGACGATCGCCTGGGCTCCAAGCTCGCCGACGCCAGGGGCAATCCCTGGGAGAAGATCCATTCCGCCCTGATGGAATACGACGAGTTGATGCTGGAGCGGCAGGGCAGGCAGGGCCGAATCCGGCCCCACGGCTTCGTGCGCCTCGCCTATCGGGACGAAGTCGACGGCTCGACGCAGTTCTGCCGGGCATATCTGCCGGCTGGATACGATCCTGCGAAGAAATGGCCGGTTGTGATCGGCATGCACGGCTATAATCCGCAGAATCCGGCATACGTGCGCTGGTGGGGCGCCGACAGCCGCCATACGGGAGCCGACACAGAACTACCCGGTCATCAAGGTCTCATCCATTTGGAACCCCATGGCCGGGGGAACACCCGCTATATCGGCATGGGTGACAGCGATGTCATTCGCGCGCTGGCCGAGGCAAGGCGGCTTTTCAACGTGGACGAAGACCGTGTGTACCTCACGGGCAATTCCATGGGGGGCTGGGGCACCTGGAATATCGCGACACGCCATCCGGACCTGTTTGCGGCGATCGCGCCCATTTTCGGCGGCTCGGATTATCATGCGGAAATGCCCGAGGAGCAACTCGCCAGGCTCGATCCCCTGGCGCGCTTTTTCAACGAGAAGAAGAGCAGTTGGTCGATGGCGGATTCGCTGCTGAACATCCCGATTTTCGTCCATCACGGGGACGTGGACAAGTCGGTGAACGTGGATTACTCGCGCTGGGGAGTGCGGCTCCTCCAGCGCTGGGGCTACGATATCCGCTACCAGGAGCATCCGGGGCGCGGGCACGAAGAACTGTTCGATGCCGGGAGCGCCGCAAAAGAGATGGAGTGGTTTTTAGAGCACCGCCGTAATGGCAATCCCTCCCATGTACGGCTCCGCACCGCCGATCTGCGCTATGCGTCGGCCTATTGGGTGCGCATCGACCAGATGGCGAGTCCCCTGGCGTTTGCGGCGGTGGATGCGGAGCGCATCGGCTCCAATCTGATACGGCTCGATACGGAGAACGTCCTCGATATCACCCTTTCGCCCTCCTCGGTCCTGGTGGATGTCAAGACGCCTCTGACGGTCGTATGGAACGGCGCCTCCATGAGCGCGCTCCTCCATGATGGGAAACTGCGGCTGACTGCCGCGGGCTACACGCCTGCCGCGCTGCATAAGAACGGGCGCATCCCCGGCACGATTCAGGATTTCACAGTGACTCCCTTTGCAGTTGTCATCGGCACCGTCTCGCATGATCCCGAAATGGCGGAGCTGTGCAGGCAGAAGGCCGATGCATTTATCGGATATTGGCGGAACTGGCAGAAACAGGAATTGCGCGTTTTCAAGGACACTGAGATTTCCGAGGCGGACATGGCGCGCTACTCCCTCCTCCTTATCGGCGGAGCCGAGGCGAACAAGGTCGCAGCCGGGCTTGCCGACAGGCTGCCCCTCAAGATCTCATCGGACCAAATCACCATCGATGGAAAATCCTTCGCCGCGAAGGATGGCGCTGTGCAGATGGTTTATCCGAATCCGCTCAATCCGGAACGCTATGTCCTGATTGTCGCGGGCACATCGACCAACGGCATGTATTATTGCGATCTCCTGGACCGGGACTTGCAGGGCTGGGATTACATCATCAGCGACGGACGCATTCCTGCCTATAAGCAAAAGGCGTTCGGGCACCAAGTTCGCATCGTGTCCGGCATGTTCGACGCCAACTGGCGCTTCAGCGGTTCCCTTGCCAGCGAAGGCGATTCCAAAATCAGGGAGAAAGGCCGTCAGCTCCTTCGTCCGAAAATCAATCCTAACGTGGATACAAAGGTGTTCGACGTTTATGTGGGGCGCTACCAGATCGAGCAGGGACCGCCCCTTGAGATGGTGAGGCAGGACAATCGCCTCCTCGCAAAGGTCAATGGCACCACGATGGAAATGCTGCCGTTAACCGAGACGGACTTTTTCATCAAGGAGTTTGGCGTCCAGTTGTCATTGATCCGGGATGACTCAGGCAAGATCGCCGGCTTCTCGGGTTATAATTCGGGCAGGGATTGGATGCTCAAGAAGGTCGATTGACCCGAATCTTTCAGAAACACTTATTTCGTAATTCCTGTTCTCCATCGGTTCCTGAGGCTGCGTCTCTCTCAGTAGTAGGAGACAAGCTTGTTTACAGGCGATGTCTTGTCGTTCGCCAACGCATCGCCTGCAAACAGGCTCCTGCTCGAAGCACATAAACGGCATTGGGACAAGTCTCGGACTTGGGAGCCGACCTTCGCCTTCCAATCTCCGACATCCAGCCCCTGCGGCTTCGCAGCGCTCAGTCCTTGCCGAGCAGGCGCCGGGCGAGATGGTGCTCGAAGGCGGCCCGGTCCTTCCAGGTCGTTGCCACGCGAGCCGTGAACGCCCCCTTTTCCGACAGCCGCGTGTAACCGTCGTCCGTCACGTCGAAGCGCAGGGTTTCCACGTTCACGAGGGATTCCGAATACGCCAGGTACACGGCCACGCAGTCGAAGAGGGTCGTCGAGCGCGTGGCGAAGAAATCGCAGTTCATCCAGGTCACGCGCGGGGCGAAGACACAATAGCTTGTAATAAGCGCTCGCAGCATGGGGTCCTGGGTGGAGGACCAGATAGCCCGGTAATCT
>JBAZHQ010000493.1:0-3231 GCA_041652235.1 Opitutaceae bacterium
AATGCCCGACGACCTGCTCCGCGATTTGCGAGAGACCGCCGACGCGCAGCCCGATAAACCGGAACCTGCCGAGTTGCTGCGAAGGGCTACGGTTGCATTGGTCGAATGCCATAAACGATTGGGCAAGATACCGATGGATATGAGACTTACCCAAGAGACCGTATATGAGCACAGCGAGCCGCCCCAGCTCATGGTAGCTGAACCCACGCTTGCTGAGAGTCGAAAGGGCAAAGCGCGGAAACGTTAGGGCTTTGCTTAAGAAGTCCATGATTTCGCCGCTGAGTCGCGGAGAACGCGGAGAGGTGTAAACTCAGATGCCAGTGTGTCGATGAGACCTGCCTAAAGTCGAACCGACGCGGAACCACGATAGCTCTGATACTATTGATTAAGCGCATGAGGTTATTCTTTTGGGGGGATGATGCAGAACGGATGAACGCAGTATGTATGTCTTCTTATGCTCGACGCTCCTGCTAAGTCCGAAGCTGGCTCCAGTGCGCCTTGGACGCTATCTCGGCTACAACCCGATTCTCAAGCCCGCGTGCCTGAGAGATCGCGACCAGGCAGCCCGCCGTGGTTTTTCGTTGGTTTTATCTTAAAGAAAGCAACAGTGGATTATTGCTCAGCCACGCCAATCCCCGCGCATGAAAGCAAAACCCAGCAGCCAAGGCCCCGATAAAAAAAAGAGTTCAGCGACGCCAGCGCGTCCCAAGAGTGCGCCAGTTGCGCCGCGCACCGTCTCATCGCCCGCTAGTCCCGGAAAAACATCCGCGCGGCCGGATTTCAAAAGTCTCCTGAAAACCAAGGGTCTGTCGATCGAACGTTTACGAACGCTGGTCGAAGTCGACGACGCGGGCAGCCTGATCCGCGCGGCCCACTACCATGAAACGCGCGCCGGCCAGTATTCCCGCCAAATCAGTGAGCTCGAAAGTCATTTCGGTTGTAGTCTGACCAAACGGGAAGGCCACAGTCTGGTCCTAAATGAAAATGGCACTGCCCTTGCCTTGGTGGCACGCGAGTTTCTGCGCTGCTTGGAGGATTTTACTTACACCCAAGAGGGGATAAGAAACCCCGTGTATAATATCGGGGCCGGCGAGTCCCTCTTGAAGTGGGTCGTGGTCCCTGGTCTTAGCGGTCTGGCTAACCTTGACGGTTTGGCCGGGGGTGCACACCCCAGTTTCCGTCTCTTCAACCTGCAAAATAGCGACATCGTTCTGGGATTGGAAAACCGGACCCTGGATTTCGGTCTGATTAGACAGGAGTCACTGCGTCCGCCGTTGAACAATGTGAGGCTGGGGCCTGTGAGTTATTGCCTATGCGTACCCCGCGAACTGTTTGGCAAAATTGCAAAGACCGATCTCGAAACCCTGCTCACAACCTTGCCGCTGGCGGTGCATCTCGAAACCAGCTACATCCAAGGAGAGTTTGAAGATTACGTCCGGGGGAAGGGATTGAAACTCAACATCCGGCTGCGCTGCGACACCTTCCCCACCGCGTTGGCGGCCCTGAATACCCGAGCCTATGCCACGTTGATGATTGTCCTTCCCGGACTCCTCCCGTTGCCACCGGAGGTGGAGCTCATCCCCCTTAAGTTTCTGGCGCACACCCGACGCGATATTCATCTGGCCTGGATTCCGCGTTCGGAGAAAATTCGCACTGAGATGGGGCACATCCGAAAAGCATTGGTTCTTAGCTTTTCCTGGCAGGATCCTTGAGTGGTGCACGCCCCCGGCTGGTCGTCATCGTTCCCGCCGGAATGTCCGCTGCGAATGCAGCCGCGGACCGGAACGCTGTTCCACTACTCTAGGTATCAAGTTGCCCATTACGGGCCGTGACCGAACCGCGCCGCGAGGTAGGCCAGCCGCCGGCGCGCCGCCCTTTGATGGACGCGAGAGGCCAGCCGGAAATCCTCGGCGACGCCAAAATCGTCGGCTTGCCGGTAAGCGCTCGACGCCGCCGCGCGATCCGGCTCCTTGGATTGCCCGGCCCTCCGCTCCGCGTCCGATGCTGCCCGCCCGCCCGTCGCGGGCAGATCCCAATCAGGCAGGCTTTCGCCCTGCCGGGCCAGTAACCGGCCGAGGTGGAAGTCTCCCCAGAGTAGTTGGGCTTGGTAAGGGTTATCCAGCGGCAGGCGGCGCGCCCAATCCGAGAATTCGCCGCTTTCTCCGGCGAGAATCAGCGCGCGCAACAAGCCGTACCGCTCGTCCTGAATACCCTGCAATTCGCGCACGATTTCCAGTCCGTTACGCGCTGCAGCCGCCAGCCACGGAACCGCCTGCCCCTGGCGTCGCGCCATCCGGCCCCGCAACGTCTCGATGAAATACCACCGCAGTGCGTCGAACCCGCCCGTACCGGGTTGAGGCAAACGCTGCGGCAGAGTTTTGAGCAACAGATTCTCATTCCCGAGGGCGAGAGCCGACAGCGCGGCCCACTTCCCGAAGGTGTAGATGGAATAAGGGGCGATTTGAAAACAGGTAGGCAGTTGTTCCCAGCCCTCCAAGACGGTTCTCAGCGCCAGATCGTACCTGCCGCGCCGCCAGGCCCCCATGGCTTCCATGAGGTGGAAACGACAACACCAGGAAGGGTCGCCATATTGCTCGATCATCCGGGAGCATTCCCCCCGAAGGTGCTCGATTTGCGGTAGCGAATCGTACTCCAGCGCGAGAAAGAGCAAGTCCGTGAGGGCGCAGTAGGCCTCCGCAGGTTCGTTGCACAGCGTGCAACGATTCACGACTTTCCACAGCGTTGAGCGCGCCTTTTCGACTTCGCCGCGCCAAAGGAGCTGGGAGGCAGCCCGACGCACTCGCCCCCAGTATCCGGGCGCTTGGCCCAGTCCTTGACTGAGCATGGAAAACTGCGGCACCTCGCTCTGCAGGTAGTCGCCAGTAGAGTCGTGACAAGTCGCGGACATAAATATTTCCACGCTTTGCGTTCCGGACTACCGACGCGGCTGTGCAGACGGAAAACGGATCGAAGCATGGGGGTGCCGATTCGATACATGGCTGTTCGACGTATCCAATCGGGTGGCACCCCTTCCGCTCAGAAACACCGCAGCGCGTGGAGTGCTATTCATCGAGGTTTATCCTTAATTCCGCAGACTGAAGGGCCACGAGAAACATAGCGCGGCAGAGCCGCAACCAAAGAGGCCAGATGCCAGAAGCCGGAAGCCAGAGTCAGCAGGGAAGTCGGAGGTCTGAGATCGGAGGTCGGCGTCACTCTGCGCCACTGCGTCAC
>JBAZHQ010000494.1:0-3223 GCA_041652235.1 Opitutaceae bacterium
GGGACTCGTTCGCCCGACGGGAAGCTTCAAGCTCCCAAGGCGGGCGTGGGGTTCATGGCCTGCCGCACGGGCGTGCCGGTCGTGCCTGCACGCATCTTCGGTTCCTTTGAAGCCTTCGGCCGCTCCGGTCCGATTCGCTTTGGCACGCCCTGCTCGGTAGTCTTCGGCTATCCCATCTTACCGAAAGACTACGACAATCCCAAGGATGGGAAGGAACGCTACCAAAGGGCGAGCGAGCGCATCATGCAGCGCATCGCGGAGCTCAAGGCTCCGTGTGTGACAATCATCTGATCGAGCAAGAGGCCGAGCTCGTGAAATAGCGGCGGCCTCCGACCGTTCCGGAGCTCACTCCAGGCCGCAGGCCTTGCGAGCACGTTTGAGAACCACGCTGGCAACGACTCGGGCACGCTGGGCCCCTTCTCGCAGAACCTGCACAACGTAGTCCGGGTTGGCGGCGAGCTCGGCGCGTCGAGCCCGATAGGGGGCAAAGTAATTCCAATAATGCTCGAAAAGGGCCTTCTTGAGGTCGCCGTATCCCAAACCGCCGGCGCGCAGGCGATTCTCATGGTCCAAAGCGATATCGGCGGGAGCAACGAGCCTGAGCAGCAGGATGGCCAGATTCTTATCGGCATCGGGCTTGGGTTCCGCAGGCGTGCGGCTGTCCATCACGATGGACATGATCTTTTTCCGGGTCGCCTTTTCATCGCCGAAAATATCCACGGTATTGCCGTAGCTCTTGCTCATCTTCTGGCCGTCGAGGCCGGGCACGACGGCAACCTCATCCCGAATCTCGGGCTCGGGAATTGTGAAGGTTTCGCCGTAGGTTTGGTTGAATTTGATGGCGATGTCTCGCGTCATCTCGACGTGCTGCTTCTGATCCCTGCCTACAGGAACCAGGTTCGAGTCGTACATGAGGATATCGGCGGCCATGAGGACGGGATAGGCGAAGAGGCCGAAATTCGGGGATATGCCCTTCGCGGTCTTGTCCTTGTAGCTATGGGCTCTTTCAAGGAGGCTCATCGGGGTGAGCGTGCCGATGATCCAGGTGAGTTCGCACACTTCGGGGAAATCGCTCTGCCGAAAGAAAACGCTTTTCTTGGGATCGAGTCCGCAGGCGAGAAAGTCCAGGGCGACATCGAACGAATTGGACCGGCGCATCGCCGCATCCGAGAGCGAAGTCATCGAGTGGTAGTCGGCGATGAAGTAATAGCATTCGCCTCGGGCTTGGAGCTCGATGGCGGGCTTCATCATCCCGAAATAGTTGCCGATATGAAGAGTTCCCGAGGGCTGGATGCCTGAAAGAATGCGCATGGAAGATGGGGCTAATTCTAAACTGGATCGTGAAAGGCCACGGTATGATTCCCGATTGGTCAAGGACGCAAGCCTTTGCGCTCAACCTGAGAAATGGAGTTGCCGAGGATGGGGCACAATCGGACGAGACAGTGCGGAACCGCTCAGTCACGCCTCGGAATCAGACTCACGGAAGAGCGGGCGCGTGCAATCATGGCAGCAGGGACGACGCCACCGACTGTGATTGAAGGAGCGACCAGCGCGCGCTTGCCGAGGATCGTGCCGGGATTCAGCACAGCATTACAGCCCACCTCCGCCTGCTCGCCGAGAAGGGCGCCGAATTTGCGAAGACCCGTATCGACGACCTCTCCATCAGGCAGGCGCACCGAGACCGGTTTCCGATCCAGGCGAAGATTGGACAACACCACGCCGGCTCCGAGATGGCACCCCGAGCCGAGAATCGAATCGCCCACGTAGGGCCGATGGGGAATCTGCACATCGTCCATCAGCAACGAGTTTTTCACCTCGGCGTTATGCCCCACCGTGCAGTTGGCTCCCACGATTACGTTACCCCTCAGATAGCAGCCAGGCATCAGCTTGGAGCCCGGGCCAACCCATATCGGGCCGATGAGGGTGGCGTTATGAGGCAACTGGGCGCTGGGATGGATAAAGACAGGGCCTTCCACATGCACGCCCGGGGAAAAGGACCGTTCCCCCTTTGAGGGAGGCAGGGATGCGAGAGCGGGACCGATCTGCCTGAGCCATTCCCAAGGGACGGCATCCGGCTTGAAGAATTCACGAAAGATGGCGAGCGATTCGGGCAGTGTAAAAAGGTCTGAGGCTTTCACTCTCCAAAGCACTAAGGAAAATTGGAGATTTGAACAGGGCTTTTATCGGGCCATCAAAATAGACTGCGACAATTACCCGGATACAGGAGGCGGCTCGGCAGCTATCTTTTCTATCTAAAAAACAACCAGACAGACAGAGCCACTCCCCCTACCAAGACGACCAGCAACAGCGTGTAGAGGGTCCACTTGATCAGCTTGGCAAGAGCGTAGATGGCGACCGCTCCGGCCAGGCACGCGCAGAGCGTCACGAACCAGGATGGGTATTCCTTGAGCGAGTTAAGCAAGGGCTTGAGGCTCTCAATCATCACCGGAAGTAGAGAGCCGATTACTCTGCCCCATGTAAAATGATTTGCGCCGATTGCATCCAGGCGTCCAACTCCCGCGGATGAATTCACAGCCCTCCCTTCTTTGCTGGATCACCTGCGATGCCGTTCATATCGACCCGTCCACGGGCAAGCATACCATCCTCGGAATGTATTCCGGGATCAGGGCCAGCGAGTTTCCCTTTACCTGTCCTTTCATGGTCTGGTTGCTGAGCGTGACGGATTGCTCCACGGGCCAGCATCGCCTTAAGATTTCGATGGGCCTCGATCCCTCGAAGACCGTCCCCCTGCTGGAACGCTCCTTTGAGTCCGTCGATCCGGTGCAACGCATCAATCTGATCAATGAAATCAGCAATCTGTCCTTTCCGCAACCCGGAGACTACTGCATTGTCATCGAAATCGATGACGAGCCTCTCCTTGTCACCAGCCTGTCACTCAGCTCCTGAATGGTTTTTGCGTGATCTGCCATGAAGACCTATCCCCTGTCCGCCAAATATACGATGGTAGTCGGTTCGGTCGCGATTGACCGAGTCGCCACCGCCGATGCCCAAAGCGACAACATCCTAGGCGGAGCGGCAAGCTACGCCTCGATCGCCTCGAGTTACTTCGCCCCTACCCGCCTTGTCGGAATCGTGGGAAAGGACTTCCCGGACACCTTCGTCCAGGAATATCGTAAGCATAACATCGATCTGGATGGTCTTCAGGTCGATCCCGAGGGAAAGACGTTCTTCTGGTCGGGCAAATATTCCGAGCATTTCGAAA
>JBAZHQ010000495.1:0-3222 GCA_041652235.1 Opitutaceae bacterium
CTGCGGCAGAGGTGCAAGCGCCATCGTTTGCCGTGCCGCTGGGGCCGCTTCGGCCAGGCGGCCTCCTTCCGCAACAGCCGCCTGAAAGTCGCGGAGCGCTGGCTCGATTTCCCGCGCTGCGACATGCCCGGTCGTGCCATTGTGGATACCTACCTGCTGGTGCAGCTCTACGACATTTCGGCGCGCGAGCTCACCTCCTACGGCCTTAAGGATGTGGCTGTTCATTTCGGCATCACCAACGAGGAGGGCAACGGCCGCACCTACATTCCCGGAGCGGAGATCTTCAAGGCTTACCGCGAGGACCGCGCCCGCTTTCTCTCATATCTTGGCGGCGACCTGTTCGAGACGGAGGGGCTCGCGAATCTACTCCTTCCCACGTACTTCGAGCAGACCAAGACCTTTCCCATCATGCTTCAGGAGGCCACGCTCCGGGGCACGACAGGCAAGATCGACCTTCTTTTCCTCGAGGAATACTACCACGGACGGCACGCCTGCCCGGTGCCTCCCGAGGTGAAGCCCTTCGAGGGCGGCTACACCCGCAGCTTTCAGGAGGGCGTGTTCCGGCACGTGCTCCATTTCGACGTGGCTTCGCTCTATCCGAGCATCCTTCTCAATATCGGACGCAACCCGCGCAATGATCAGCTCGGGGTCTTCATCCCCCTCCTTCGCTCGCTGCGGGAATACCGCCTCAGGTTCAAGCAGCTCATGCGCACGGCCCCCACGCCCGAGGAGCGGGCGGAGGCGAAGGCGCGGCAGGCGAACTTCAAGATTCTGATCAACTCATTCTACGGCTATCTGGGATTCTCCGGGGCGCGCTTCGGCGACGGCGAACTCGCCGCGGAGGTCACGCGAATCGGGCGCGAGCTGCTTCAATCGCTTATCGATGCCCTGACCAAGGAGGGATGTGTGATCCTCGAGGCGGACACCGACGGCATCTATCTCTCGTCGGAGAGTCATTTCTCGGAGCCCGAGGCCCTGCTTGCGCTCGTACAGACCATTTTGCCGAAGGGGATCGATCTGGAATACGATGGACGCTACGACGCCATGTTCTGCTACAAGGCCAAGAACTACGCCTTGCTCGACAACGGCAGGATCATTCTCAAGGGCAGTGCGTTGCGTTCGCGGGGCATCGAGCCCTTCCTGAAGCGCCTCAGCGATGCTGCCATCCACCACCTGCTGGGGCTTCCAGCGGAGCCGCCCCAGGTCATGCTGGAAAGCCTGCGCAGCCGCCTGCCTCGGCGGGAGGTGCCCGTAGAGGAACTCGCACGCAGCGAGACGCTCGGCATGAATCCCGATGCTTACGAGAAGTTCATTGCCGAGGGAGGCAAGCCCCGCCGCGCCGCCGCCGAGGCCGCGCTCCTGCTCGATCCCCGCCCGAGGATGGGCGACCGCGTGTCCTATTACATCACTCCGAAGGCCAAGGGGAAAACGAGCGACTGGCAGCGAGCCCGTCCACTTTCGCTCCACGACTCCGTGAAAGCCCCCTACGACCCGGACTATTACCTCAAGAAACTCGATGACTGGGTGGAGCGCTATGGCCCCTTCCTGGGCGTCAAATCGGGCAAGGATCAGGGCGAGTTCCGGCTCGAGTGAGGGGGTGCCAGTGGACGGTGGCGCTCTGCTGGCCAGCAGAGCGCACGGTGGCGGCCAAGCCGCCTCGGTAGCGACGGACGTCGCTTCAGTCGGGCGGTGGCGACGCAGGCGCCTCGGTGACGAGCTTTGCTCGTCTCAGTGGTGCGCTTTGCGCACACGGTGGCGCTGCTGCGCCTCGGTGGCCGCGAAGCGGCCTCTGTGGCGACATAGTCGCCTCGGTAGCGACGGACGTCGCTTCGGGTGCGCACAGCGCACCACCGCCATCACAACGAGGGCCGAAGTCCCTCAACTGCAACGGATGGAAGATTTTTCCCTCCGGAACGGGTTTTGGCGATTGCACATCACGAAGCCGTTTGCCTATGAATAGAAATCACGGCTGCGCATCGTTGGATGAAAAATATTCATATATACTCATACCTCTTGAGTGATTTCGTGCCAAAAGCGCCGCCTTGGAAACCCCGCCATGCCAAGACGCGACGACATCCGCAAAGTTCTTATTATTGGTTCCGGCCCGATCATCATCGGGCAGGCTTGCGAGTTCGACTACTCGGGGACCCAGGCGTGCAAGGCCTTGCGCGCACTTGGTTACCAGATCGTGCTAGTCAACTCCAACCCCGCCACGATCATGACCGATCCCGGCATGGCGGATGCAACCTACATCGAGCCGCTCACGCTTGAGTCGGTGACGGAGATCATAGAGAAGGAGCGGCCTGATGCGCTCCTGCCGAATCTCGGCGGCCAAACCGGCCTGAACCTCTCGTCACAGCTTGCGAAGTCCGGCGTGCTCGCCAAATACGGCGTGCGGATCATCGGCGTGGAAGCCGACGCCATCGAGAAGGGCGAGGATCGCATCGTTTTCAAGGAAACCATGAAGCGCCTCGGCATCGACATGCCGCGCAGCGCGCCCGCATTTAGCGTCGAGGAGGCCGAGAAGGTAGCCGCCGAGATCGGATATCCGGTGGTGATCCGGCCAGCCTATACTCTGGGCGGCACAGGCGGCGGGCATGTTTACAATGTCGAGGAACTGCGCGTCATCGCCAGCCGCGGGCTCGCAGCCAGCCTCGTGAACCAGATTCTCGTCGAGGAGTCCGTGCTCGGCTGGGAAGAGTTGGAGCTGGAGGTCGTGCGCGATGCGAAGAGCCAGTTGATCACCGTTTGTTTCATCGAAAACGTTGACGCGATGGGTGTGCACACCGGCGATTCCTACTGCGTCGCGCCGATGCTGACGATCGCTCCGAAACTTCAGGCGAAACTGCAGGAGTACTCCTATCGAATCGTCGAATCCATCGGTGTCATCGGCGGCACGAACATCCAGTTTGCGCATGATCCCGTCACTGACCGAGTGGTCGTCATCGAGATCAATCCGCGCACGTCGCGATCATCGGCGCTTGCGTCGAAGGCCACGGGTTTCCCCATCGCTCTCGTCTCGGCCAAGCTTGCCGGCGGCCTTACGCTCGACGAGATCCCGTACTGGCGCGACGGCACGCTCGAGAAATACACGCCGTCGGGCGACTACGTCGTGGTCAAGTTTTCCCGCTTCGCGTTTGAAAAGTTCCGCGGCGCGGAGGACAAGCTCGGCACGCAGATGCGCTCGGTGGGCGAGGTGATGAGCATCGGACGAAACTACAA
>JBAZHQ010000496.1:0-3199 GCA_041652235.1 Opitutaceae bacterium
ATCCGTGCAATCGGACGTGCGCTTCGGCGACGAAGTGCATAGCCCCATGATCCCCGACGCCTGCTGCGATTTCCTCGTGGTGATGGAGCCCTCCCAGGCAGCCGTCGTCGAGGGAAGTCTGCGCCCGGGGGGCACAATCCTCACTCCGGCCGACATCGACACATCGAAACTCCCCTCTGCCAAGGCGCTGAACGTCGCCCTGCTGGGTCGCCTGAGCCGTAATTTTGACTTTCCCGAAAGCGTCTGGCGTGAAAGTCTACAGGCGAGCTTTGCAGAAAAGCTTCACGCAGCCAACGACATCGCATTCAACATAGGAAGAACCCCATAGAATCTTATGATACCCCACCTCTGGAATGACCTGGAGGGCACTTTCTTCCCGGAAAGCGCCCTTGATTACATGCCCATGCAGCGCCTCAAGGAAGTGCAGCTTCAACGGCTGAAAGCCGTCGTCGCCCACGCCTACGATCGCGTTCCCCTCTTCCGGGAACGCATGGACGCCAAGGGCGTGAAGCCCTCGGACGTCCGGAATCTTGAGGACGTGCGCCTGTTGCCTTTCACGGTCAAGACCGACCTGCGCGACACATATCCCTACGGGCTGTTTGCGGTTCCGATGAGCGAGGTCGTGCGCCTGCACGCCTCCAGCGGCACAACCGGCAAACCCATCGTCGTCGGCTATACCGCCCAGGACATGGAAGTCTGGAAGCAGGTCATCATGCGCACGCTCTACGCCGCCGGCTACAGGCGCGACGACATCGTGCAAAATATGTACGGCTACGGCCTCTTCACCGGCGGCCTCGGGCTCCATGGCGGCTTGGAGGGCATCGGCGCGACCGTCATCCCCATCTCCGGCGGCAACAGCGAGCGCCAGATCATGGTGATGAAGGACTTTGGCGTCACCGCCATCTGCGGCACGCCCAGCTATTTCATTCATCTTATCGAGACCGCGGCCAAGATGGGCCTTGATTTCCGCAAGGATCTGAAGGTCAGGCGCGGCGTCTTCGGCGCCGAGCCCTGGACCGAGGAAATGCGCCAGTATATCCAGGCGGCGACGGGGGTCGAGGCCTACGACATCTATGGCCTCTCCGAAATCATCGGCCCCGGCGTGGGAGCGGAATGTTCATGCCGGGACGGCCTGCACATCTTCGAGGATCATTTCCTCATCGAAGTCGTGGACACAAAAACGCTCGAGCCCGTGCCGGATGGCGAGGAAGGCGAGCTTGTGATCACCACGATCAGCAAGCAGGCGATGCCCGTGATCCGCTATCGCACCCGCGATATCACCGCGATCGACACCCGCCCCTGCGCCTGCGGCCGCAGTGTCCGCCGCATCAGGCGCATCTGCCGCCGCAGCGACGACATGTTCATCATTCGCGGCGTCAATGTCTTCCCTTCGCAGATCGAGTCCGCCCTCCTGAAGACGGAGGCCAGCCTGCCCCATTACCTGATCGTGCTCACCCGCAAGTCGGGGCTCGACCAGATGGAAGTGCGCGTCGAGGTCACGGGAGAAATGATGAAGGACAGCGTGGGGGCCATGGAGCAACTGCAACGCCGCTTCACCCACAGCATCGACCAGATCACGGGCCTGCACACTGCAGTCACGCTCGTCCAGCCCGGCACCATCCCGCGCAGCGAAGGCAAGGCCAAGCGCGTGCTGGATCAACGCAACGTCAACCCCTGAGGAGCCATGAAAATCCGCCAACTCTCCGTTTTCCTCGAAAACCAACCCGGGCGTCTCTCCGCCCTCTGCCGCGCCCTCGCCGACGCAGGCATCAACCTGAGCACGCTGAACCTCGCAGACACGGGCGAGTTCGGCCTGCTGCGGCTGATCACACCCGAACCCGACAAGGCGAAGACCGTGCTTCAGGCGGCAAACTATGCCGTGACCGTCACCGACGTGGTGGCCCTGCAGGTGCCGGATCGGCCGGGCGGGCTTGCGAAGGTGCTTTCAGCCCTCGACGCGCAGCGCATCAGCGTCGAATACATGTACGCGTTCTCCATGCGCAAGGGGGGCGATGCCGTGATGATCTTCCGCTTCGACGATCTCGATCGCGCCCTCGCCGCCCTCCAGGCCGCGGGTATCGGCGCTCTCACTACCGTCGAGCTCCTCGGCAAGCCCTGAAGCCATGCATGGCCGCCGATTCTCAGCCGACAAGGACCACAAAGAATCTTGCGCGGCGGAACCGCAGCCAAACCGAAAAATTCAATTCCGATTTAACAGAAGGCAACGAAGCGTCTCCATTCATGCTAACTCAGAGGTCTCGGTGTTGATCGCAAGCAACGTATCCTTTGATGCGATTCTTCAGAGGAGAGCTTCGTTACCTTCTGTTCAAACTCCATGTTCAGACCTAGTTCTGTGTGGGGCACTGAGGCATTGAGCACCTCCGGGCATAATATCATCCGCTGCAGCGACGTCACCGTGAAGCACGGTCGCGTTCTCGCGCTGCAGAATGTGACGGTGGACATTCCCTGCGGCAGCCTGACGGCTGTCGCGGGGCCCAATGGCGCGGGCAAAAGCACCCTGCTGCGTTCCATTCTCGGCTGGCACCCCCTGGCGACGGGCGAAATCCGCATCGGAGACGCCCATCCCCAGCACGTGCTTCCCCGGCTCGCCTACCTTCCGCAGCGGCAGCTCATCGACTGGGATTTCCCCATTACCGTGCGCGAAGTCGTCGAGCAGGGCCGCTACGCCGCCCTGCGAATCGGACAGTCGATGAAAGACCTGGACCATGACCGCGTGAACCGGGCTCTGGCCGAACTCGGCCTCGAAGCGCTGGCCGGTCGCCAGATCCGCATGCTCTCGGGCGGGCAGCAGCAGCGCGTCTTCCTTGCCCGCTCGCTCGCACAGGGCGCCGACATCTTTCTCCTCGATGAGCCGTTTATCGGGCTCGATCTGTTCGCCACGGAGGAGCTCACCCACATCCTGCTTAACTGGCGGGCCCAGGGCCGTACCGTTCTCGCGGCGATGCACGATCTTGATCTGGCCCGCCGGCATTTTGAGCAGGCCATCCTTTTAGCCACACGGCTCGTCGCCTTCGGACCGGTGACCCAGGCGCTAAGCAGGGAGAACCTCGAGCAGGCGTTCCACGAAAGCCACTGCGCCCACCAGGACCCCCTGCACATGGTCCGCACCGCCCAATTCCCGCAATGAAGCCGGATGCCGCAGCTAAAGAGGCCAGAGGCAAGAAGCCAGAGGCCAGCA
>JBAZHQ010000497.1:0-3181 GCA_041652235.1 Opitutaceae bacterium
TCCATCTTCTGAGTGGAAATATATTTCGCCGTTATCCAGGCAGAGGACTGCTCTATTCATCCCGTATCCGTCCGAACTGACGAATAGGAATGCATCATGAATTTCGTCGAAGGTGGCCATTTTTCCCTCTCTGTTTACTTATCTATAATTCTCTCCAGCTCAGCCTTTCTGATCTGAAGTTCTCTCAGTCTTTGCTCAATTTCGGCAATCTCTTTCTTGATTTTGGGCAGCTCAGTTTTGCCTTTGGCTTTCGCCAGGTATTCTGCACCCAACTCTTGTGCAATATACTCTTCAAGCTGGCGCCTCAGAACTTTTATGAACGGACTTCCCCAAACGGAGGCGTAACGGCATTCAAGTTTGCCGGCCTCAATGCCTTTGATGATGAATTCTTGATCCACCTTGTACTCTTTGCGTGCCGTTTTGTCGCTGAGCGTGGCGCCCTTTCGGTTCCATTCACCGTATTCGGCCATGTATTCTCTCACGGCGCAAGTTGGCTTCTGGGCTTCACCATTTCTCTTATCATTTTTGCATCCGCCTCAATCCTGTCGAGCAATAGACTGTCCTTGAGGGCACCGAAGTATTCGGAAAGGTCCGCCCCATCTTTCTCGCATTTGGAATCTGCATCTATCCGGGATATGCTTCTGCAAATTCGCCTGTCAAAGATTGCGTCCTTATCCTGATGGTCTGATGGGGGCATGATTTTTCACTCCGGTAGGCAGTCGCCGGGAAAACTCCGGCAAGCGTGAATCTCGTAGACGAAGACGCCTTCTTTTACGGCCGGATCACCGTCCATGATCAATTTTACTGCATCGATATCTGCACTAAAGATTCCGACGCCCGATACATCGCTTCCGTCGGAGACCGGGCAGACAATCGATAGTAATCCCTCCGCTCGCAGAGCGAAATTCCTTCTCGCGTGCTCCCAGATGATCTTTTCCACTCCGGACTTGTTACGGTTCGGCCCGGTCTTTAGAATCACGACGCAGTAATTCCTGGTGCGGGAGATCATTTGCCGCATGAACTCGTCGGTAATTTCTGTCATGTGAGTGAACACCTCAAGCGAGACAGTAATCTAACGCTTGTATCAAGATCTACTCTCATCAATACATCTAAATTTGGCTAAATCAATGTGCTGCAAACTCAAGAAATGCGTACTTATCGACCTCTTCAGCCCTTACCCTTGCGCAATGCCCACAACGTGAATGTGCCCGGAAAGCCTTTCATGGCTACGCCATCGTGCCGCTGCCATCTTAATCGCTTATGTTTCCTGGCACCGAGTCGATCGATGTCGTCTTTGGCCCGATCGCTGAGCCAGATCTCTGCGCCTTTGAAGGCTCCGACCACGCGGGAGGCGAAATTCACAGTGCCGCCAAACACATCGCCTTCCTCTACATGCATCGGCCCGATATGAATGCCGGCCCGGATTTGAATTTGCGCATGGCCAGTTTTCCATTGTAACGCTCTCGAATAGTCCAGCGCTGCATCTGCGGACTTGAAAGCTGCCATGAAGCTGTCGCCAATGGTTTTGATTTCTCGGCCTCTGAACTGGCCAATCAGTTTCCGGCTTTGGGCAAAGTGCGCTCTACGGACTTCGTTCATTGACTCATCTCTGATTTGCTCACCCAATGCAGTCGAGCCGACCACATCAGTGAAGACAATGGCCAGTGTGACTCGGTCGCCCCCGGCCCATTCCTGGAAGCTCTTTGTGCTCGTCTCTCCTTTAGCCGACATGACGAATGCGTCGAAGTCCCTGTGCTGATCGGCGGACCTGTCCATCGCCTCGACTTCCGAATTGAAGTGAATCCGCTCCTTCGGTTCTGCCAGCGACACCGTTGCGCCACAAGGACAAGCGAATTCCTTCTTCCCTTGAGCTAACAGAAGCTTCACGTAGTCGTCAGGCACAGGGTGACCAGCGGAGCATACAAAGAACCGTACAAGGTCCACCGTTCCATCCAACGCTCGGCGCTTGGCATGGGCCAGGACAAATTCCTCGAAGTGGAACCGTGTCTCTGGGCTCGCTTGTTCATCGAAGAAGAGTATCAATCTACCGCGAGCCTCGGCGAATTCATTAAGGAAAAGCCCGCATTTTCCGCCTGCAATAGCGGTGAACACAGCAGCGTTTCGCCACATCTCTGCTCGGCCTGTAGTGAACAATCCACTGTGACCTAATCGTACCGCCAGAGTCGCATAAAGGCTCTGCACGGGTCCGTCAAAGGTGATCGCCAGCGCCTTGCCTTTCGGTTCGGGTGCATCCTCATAGTCTCTGTTAAACTGCGACGGAAAGACCAGATAGCGGCCATCGTCTGCATTCTCCCGAAGTGCCAGGTCGTGCTGGACGAGTTCCTCCACTGTCGCATGCAACAGCAACTGCTCCTGGCCGGGGTCCTTGACCTTCTGCTCCTCCGGCACGAAGAACTTGCCAGCCAGGGCGATTTCTTCCGCCAGCGAACCGAGGCCGTCCGGCTCCTGTTTGGCAGTGTTGACCATTGCAGAGGCATAGGCGTCCAACAACTCAGATTGGAGAAGCACATAACCGCCGAAGCTCAGTCGGCGAATTAAATCGCGGTTTTCCAGCCGCCCGATGCACGTGTCAAACTGGTCCCGAAGGTTCGCCACTTTTGCAGCCGTGTCGGGATGCTTGCAGGCAAACTCGGCGTGAAGCTGACTCGCCGGCGCAAGGAGCTGCCCAGTCTTCTTGACCTCAAGCAGAAATGACTTGATATCAGCGAATAATTGCGAAGAGGAAACCACCGGCAGGTCTTTCCAGGCGATTGCGTTCTCGATGGCTGTCCGCAGTTCCTTAATCTGCCAGCCTTCCATGGCACTGGTCTCGAAATAGTCATCAAAGCCAAACTCATTACGAAATGCCTGCAGTCTTTCCTTACTCACAGACACTGTGCCACGGTCGGTGCGAGCAGATACTAGAAACTTCTTCATTGGCACGCACGATGTCCCTTGACGCTGTTGCGCCAGGCGCAAGGCGCGCTCCCAGTGGCGGACGCCTGCCAGTGGGTCGGTCTCGCTGCGGGCATCGAACACCACGAGCGCAACTGCCACTTCATTGAGATGCAACTGGTGAATGACGCGGTAGCCCGGCTGTCCAGCCAAATCCCACAACAATGTCTCGCGGGTCTGCGTGACGTTGGCCTCGACTTCCACTTCCCGCGAATCGAACGTCCAG
>JBAZHQ010000498.1:0-3136 GCA_041652235.1 Opitutaceae bacterium
CGATGACCGATACCGAGACGCTCTACGCCGCCCACTCCGCTCAACTCACCCGCACAATGCGAAAGCATGGCATGGACAACAGTGTCCTCGCCCGTGCCTACCCCCGGATGCACGACCATGCCGGCGGCCTTGTTGAGCGCCACCATGTGTTCGTCCTCGTAGAGCACATCGAGGGGAAGGTCCACGGGCTTGAGTTCGGAGGGTTTTGTCTCGGGTATGGAAAACTCGAGCACCTCCCCGCCCCTCACCTCGTCGCTCTTCGCAATCACCTTGCCACAGCGAAACACGAGGCAGGCATCGAAGGCGCGCTGCAAAGCCACACGGCTATGCCCGGGAAATGCCTTGGCAAGCACCTTGTCGGCTCGTTCGCGACGCACCGCCTCGGGCACAATGTAGGTTATCGGCATTCAGGTCTTACTTCTTCTTGCCGAGAAGGTATTCGGGATTGAGCTTCTGAAGCGATTTCGGGACGAAAAGCCCATCCTTGCGGATCAGCTTCCCGTCGAACCAGATCTCGCCGCCGCCATGCTCCGGACGCTGGATGCAGACCAGATCCCAATGCACCTGGGACTTGTTTCCATTGCCCACGTCATCATAGGCCTGGCCCGGCGTGAAATGGAATGATCCCGCGATCTTCTCGTCGAAAAGGATATCGCGCATCGGCTCGAGGATGTGCGGGTTGAAACCGAGGGCGAATTCGCCGATATATCGCGCGCCGTCGTCGCTATCGAGGATTTCGTTCATCCGTTTGCTGTTGTTGCACGCCGCCTCGACGATGCTGCCTTTCTTGAAGGCGAGCCTGATGCCGTCGAAGGAGGAGCCGAGATAGACGGTGGGCGCGTTGTACTGGACATAACCTTCAACGCTGTCCTTCACCGGACAGGAGAATACTTCGCCGTCGGGAATGTTGCGCAGGCCGCCGCACTCGCGGGCGCCGATACCCTTGATGGAAAAGCGAAGATCGGTTCCCGGTCCCTTGATGTGCACCTTGTCGGTGCAGCACATGAGATCGCACAGCGCCTTCATGCCGGGCGCCATGCGGCTGTAATCGAGCGTGCATACCTGGAAATAGAAATCCTCGAACTTTTCCGTGCTCATGCCCGCCTGCTGCGCCATCGACGGCGTGGGCCAGCGAAGCACAACCCACTTCGTCTTGCCTACGCGGTGGTCGAGCACGGGTTTCATCAGGCGGCTGACGAGTTGCACGCTCCTGGCCGGCACATCGGATGATTCGAATATGTTTTCCGATCCGCGCAGGGCCACGTAGGCATCCATCTTCTTCATGCGCTGCAGCTCCACCTCCGCCATGGGCGCGTACTGCGCCTCCTCGGCGCCGAGCATCATCTCCCGGGTGATCCGGGCGCGATGGATCTGCACCACGGGATGAGCGCCCAGGGCGCGGGCCTCTTTGATCAGCGCTATCACCATCGCATCCGGAACATCGAAGGCGTCGATGAGGACGCGCTCACCTTTCTTCAGGGCGGTCGAGAAACCGCAGATGCCTTCGGCAAGTTGTGTGAAACGAGGATCGATGATCATGGGTGGATTTATCCCCGCCCTCTTCACGCCCGGCAAGGCGCAAAAGCGGAAGCGCATGCCTCAGCCCGGCGAGAGCAGGCCGCGGAGGTCGGCGAGGGACAGCTTTGCCGCAGCCGCGTCGCTCGCCTCGAAGACATCGGCGAGCAAAGCGCGCTTCTCCTCCTGCAACGCAAGCACCTTCTCCTCCACCGTGCCGCTGCATACGAGCTTGTAACTTGTCACCGTTCTCGTCTGGCCGATGCGATGGGCGCGATCGGTCGCCTGGGCCTCCGCCGCGGGATTCCACCAGGGGTCGAAATGAATGACCGTGTCCGCCCCCGTGAGATTCAGCCCGACGCCACCCGCTTTCAACGAGAGCAGGAATACCGGCACGGAGTCCGATCCCTGGAAACGGTCCACCTCCGCCTGCCTTGCCCGCGCGGTCATGGAGCCGTCGAGCGAGCAGAATCCGATGCCATCCGAGGTGAGCGCCTCGCCTATCAAGGCCAGCATCGAGGTGAACTGCGAAAACACGAGCACCCGATGACCGTCGTCCAGCGCCTCGTCGATGAGTTCCCGCAGAAGAGCCAGCTTTGCAGAGTCGGCCTCGCGACCCTGCGCATCTCCCTCAACAGGCTTTCCAGAGCCGCCAAGCAGCCGTGGATCGCAGCAGATCTGTCGGAGGCGCAGCAATTGCGTGAGCATGGCGAAACGCAGGCGGGCCTCGTTCGCGCCTCCCGCCGCCATGTCGATCAGCTCGCGTTCCGAGCGCTCCTGGGTTGCCCGGTAGAGTGCGGCCTGCGTAGGCGACATCTCGCACCAGGTCCGCTGCTCGATCTTCGCAGGCAACTCGGGCGCGACCGCCTGCTTCGTGCGCCGCAGGATGTAGGGCGCCGTGCGCGCAAGCAGCCGTTCGTCGTGCCAGGCCCGCTCCTCCGCCTTCATGCCTTGCGGCAGCGCGGGAAGGTATCCAGGAAGCAGGAATTCGAAGAGCGAACGCAGGTCCTCCAGGGAGTTCTCCAGCGGCGTTCCGGTGAGAAGCACCCGGCCCTGCGCCTTCAGCGCGCGGAGCGCCTGGGCGTTCTGGGATCGGCGGTTCTTGATGTGCTGTGCCTCGTCCGCCACCAGGCACGGAAACTCAACCGCCTCGAACAACTCCCTGTCCCTGACAAGCGTGCCATAGCTGGTCACCACGAGGTCGATGTCCTTGAGCCCGGCGATGCCCCCGAGGCGCTGCCCGCCATGATGCACGAATACGCGCAGCCCCGGAGCAAAACGAGCCGCCTCGCGGCGCCAGTTCTCAAGAAGGGAAGCCGGGGCCACGACGAGACTCGCGCCGCGGCCGGGGGACTTGTCCCCGGAGTGCACGGACACCAGCAGGGCGAGCGCCTGCAGGGTTTTGCCCAGGCCCATCTCGTCGGCGAGAATGCCTCCCAGACGCTGCCGATGGAGAAACCAGAGCCAGGCCGCACCGAGCCGCTGATAGGGACGCAGCACGCCGTTGAATTCCGCTGGCAGCCGCGCAGGCTCGAGACTCGAGAGATTGCGCAACGCCTCGGTCCTCGCGCGCCAGGCCGCGGGAGGCTGGAAATCTGGAGAGATGCCCTCGATGACAGCC
>JBAZHQ010000499.1:0-3133 GCA_041652235.1 Opitutaceae bacterium
AAGGCAGCTCGATGCCCGTGCGCTCTCCGAAGCCGAAGCGTCTCGCCTCGGCGGCAATGTTATCCACTCCCGTGCGAAGGCCGTAGTTGATGAAAAACGTGTTCACGCTGTGCTCGATCGCCTTTGTGAAATCGATGTCGCCGGTGATGCAGCCGCGGTGATCCCGGAAAGCTCTTCCGGCGACGACGTAGATGCCGTCGGTCGTGTAGGTCGATTCAGGGGTCAGCGTTCCGGAGCGAAGCCCGGCGATAGCGGTGATCAGCTTGAAGGTGGAGCCGGGCAGGTAGAGGCCGCTCAGGGCGCGGTTGATGAATTCGCCCTGAGCCCGGTCGGGCTTGCTTGCGATGACGAGAATCTCGCCGGTGTTCACATCGATCATGACAGCGGCTCCAGTGCGGTCTCCGAGGCATTCCTCGGCGACGAGCTGAATGTCGATGTCGATGGAGGAAACGATGTTTTTCCCCTGCACGGGGAGGCGCCGGGCGAGCGGCGGATTGATGCGATAGCCCGCGGGATCGACCCGGAAGATTGTGCCGCCCGCTTCGCCCTGCAGGGTGGCATCGAAGAACAGCTCAAGGCCGTCCTTGCCTGCCGAGCCCTTCATTTTGAAGGTTGTGAGGTCGTCGCCCGGGAAATCCTCGGCCTCGACCTCCACGTTGTAGCCGACAAAGCCCAGCGTGTGCGCCGCGGCTTCCTGGTTGGGGTAATAACGAGTGCTCGATGTATAAACCTGCAGCGGGGAGCGCACGGGCAGCCGCTCGATCAGCCGGGCGTATTCTTCGGCGGACAGATCGTTGATCAGGAGGTAGGGCAGGAGAAGTTCGCGGCTGAAGTGCCGTGCCAGGCCCGCCGAATCGAGCGTGACCGTGCGTTTGATGATGGCGTTCACCTGGTCGAGGTAGCGTTGCACGACGGTTGCCCGCGCGATGCGTTCCATCTGGCTTGCGGTCGGGATGTCGCGATCGCCGGACTCGCGGTAGTTCTTCCGGATCTCGATGAACTCGCGCCGAAATTCCCCGCGCAACTCGTCCAGGTAGAGCACGACGGAGAAGCGCGGCTTGTTGCCCACGAGCAGGCGGCCCTCGCGGTCGTAGATGTTGCCCCTCGGGCCGGGAACCAGCACGCGCCGCTGGTTCTGCACGCGTTCAGCCGCGTGGTAGGACAGCGATTTGAAAAGCTGCTGGTAGGCCAGCCCGCCGGCGAGGCTCAGGAGGATGATCGCGACGAGGAAATAGAAGAAGAAAACGCGCGGCTGGAACGTCGTGTGCGTCTCGACGAGACTTCCGGAACGGGAACCGAGATTGTCGCTGTCGGAGGGCATCGGGGTCTCACTCCTCTTCGTTGCGGCGGAATCCCGGCGGCGTGGCAAGATCGAGAGCGCGCGCCTGGAGCGCGAAGGCCCAAGGGACGAGCAGCCCGACCGCAATCGAGGAGAAAAGCAGCTCCCACAGGAAGCGCCCCCACATTCCTGAGAAACTCGTCAATCCGGCGAAATGCAGCCCGAACTTCATCAGATAAAGCGCGGTGTTGGCGATGATCGACACAGCCACCCGGACCGCGGTTTCGTCATGAGCAAGCCGGGAACGCAGCTTGAGCAACAGGAGAAAACCGATGCCATGCAGCAGCGCATTTTGCCCGAAAGGCACGGGACTTCCCGCATCGAAGAGAGCCCCCGACAACAGCGCCGCAGCCAGGCCCTCGCGAGGTCCCATGAGCAGGCCTGCGAAGGTCACGAACAGACCGCCCGTATAAAGATACACCTGCCACTCCGCGAGGCTGTGGTTGATCACCGCCAGCAGGGTCCACAGCAGAAGCTGTGTTATGAAAAGCATCAGTACGCGCAGCACGGGTTTGGGGCGGTCGGCTGTCGGAGATCGGAAATCGGCTGTCGGAGATCGGCAGTCGGACGTCGGACGTCGGAAGTCGGAGATCGGAGGGCGGAGGGCGGAAACTGGCACGCTTTACCGATTCTAGAAGATGCGGATTCCCTGCCGACATCTGACATCCGACCTCCGACCTCCAGCCTTCGGCCTCCTGCAACCTTGGTCGTGGCGGCGTTGTCCATGTGAATCGCGTCGTTCGGAGCAGCGCTCATTCGGGGTTCAAGGGCACGAGGACGGTGACCTCGGTGAGGGAGGACAAGCGGGAGTCGAGCTGCACTTCGCCGGTCTTGAACAGGCCGTCCGTGCTGGGTTCCGCCTTTGTGATGAAGCCTAGCGTGAGTCCGGGCGGAAAAACGCCGCCGAGGCCCGATGTGACCAGGCGCTTGGGCGCGATCGGGCTTGCGAAAATGTCGAGCGGCATGAACTCCACCACGCCCTTTGGAGGGGCGAACGAGGAGTTGACGCCGCCCTGAAAGCTCATGGGCCGGGTATCGCTCTCAATGACGCCTGCGAGCCGGACGTTGGGCGAACTTATCAGCTCGACCACGGCTGTATAGGCGCGCACCTCGGTGACCCTTCCGGCGACGCCTCCGGTGAAGAGGACCGGGTCTCCCTCCGTGATGCCGAAGTTGCGGCCCTTGCGGATGATCAACCGCTGCCACCAGCTTGAGAAATCGCGGCGCACGACGCGGGCCGGCTCGGAGCGGTATTCCTTGAACGAGGGCAGGCGCATCAGGGCCTCCAGGCGCTCGATCTCGCCCTCCATTGCGGCGTTTTCCTGGATGCGCAGCTCGTAGGCCGCGTTGAGCCGCGCCAGATCCCGGCCCGCCTCGATCAACTCCTGATTGGAGTGCATGCGCAGCGCCCAATACTCCTGAAGGTCTCTGGCATAGGAGCTTGCCGTCTCCATGGGAGCTTCAAGCTCAAAGAAACTCACGCGCACAAACGTCTTGAACGCCGCCGGCAATATCAGCCATGCGAGCACCACAATGCCCAGCGTGACGAAAGGTCGTGACTGGTCGAAACGGCGATGGCTCACGGCGGGGCAGGGTCGTCCCCCCCTTACACGTTCTGCATGACCCAATTCAGGTCGTTAAGCACGGCGCCCGTGCCGTTGGCCACGGCGGAAAGGGGGTCGTCGGAGATGATCACGGGCAGGCCTGTCTTTTCGCTGAGCAGGCGGTCGATGCCGCGGATGAGGGCGCCGCCGCCGGCGAGGATAAAGCCACGGTCAACAAGATCGGCCGACA
>JBAZHQ010000500.1:0-3130 GCA_041652235.1 Opitutaceae bacterium
TGGATGGCGATGCCCCAGATCCTGGGTCGCAGCGCTTTTTGGCTGCTCATCGTCGCTTTCGTCCTGACAACGGCGGGCATCGCCACCCGCATGTGGATGGAAGCCCGCCCGCCCGTCACGAATCTCTATTCATCCGCCTTGTTCGTCGGTTGGGTCGCCGTCGCACTGTGCATCGTCATCGAGGCTATCTATCGCAACGCGACTGCCAGCGTCGCCGCGGGCTTCGTGGGCTTCTGCACCCTCGTCATCGCCCACCACCTTGCGCTTGGCGGCGATACCATGGAGATGATGCGGGCCGTGCTCGACTCCAACTTCTGGCTGGCCACCCACGTCGTCTCGATCTCGATCGGCTACGGTGCGACATTCCTGGCCGGGTTCCTCGCCCTCATCTACGTTTTACGCGGCCTATTCACCAAATCACTGGATCAAGCGACCGCCGATTCCCTGGCGCGCATGGTTTACGGCATCGTGTGCTTTGCGACCTTGTTCAGCCTGGTGGGCACCGTCCTTGGCGGCATCTGGGCGGATCAGTCCTGGGGTCGCTTCTGGGGTTGGGATCCCAAGGAGAACGGAGCCCTCATCATCGTGATATGGAATGGCATCATCCTGCACGTCCGCTGGGGCGGCCTCGCCGGGCAACGCGGCATCATGTGCCTGGCGATCTTCGGCAATGTCGTTACGGCATGGAGCTGGTTCGGAGTGAATATGCTGGGGGTCGGCCTCCACAGCTACGGGTTCATGGACTCCGCCTTCTGGTGGCTGATCGCCTTTGTAGTCAGTCAGATCGCTGTAATCGCCATCGCCATGATCCCTCTTGAGCGCTGGCGCAGCCCAATGAAAGCATAGCGCTTGGCGGCTCGCACCGCCGCTGTTGGCAGTCGGCAGTCGGTTATCGGCTTTCGGCATGAAAATACCGATCCCGATTGCTTCGACTCCGCCAAAGCCGACAGCTAGTCTCCCATAGTTCCAGAGACTTTCCCCTCGCGCCGACCGAGCGCCCTGCTTCCGCTCTCCTCAAAACGCATGAGTTCTCCCGTACCCTCCGCCAGACTTGGAGAATCCGCTCCCGAACGAGACGACCGCTTCCCGCCGGGCATCCCCTTCATCGTGGGAAACGAAGGCGCCGAGCGCTTCAGCTTCTACGGGATGCGGCAGATCCTCTACATCTATCTCACATCCCTGTTCATCGGGTTTGTCGCCGAGGACAGCGTCGCGCCCCAGGCACTCGCTCTTGCCAAGGCGCACGCCACGCAGGTGCATCACCTGTTCATAGCCGGCGTTTATCTCTTTCCGATGATCGGGGCGATCCTCGCGGACCGCCTGCTCGGGAAATACAAGGTCATCCTCTGGGTTTCCCTCATTTATTGCGCCGGACATGGAGCCCTGGCAATTGGCGGACACCTTGGATACATCGCGCAGATAGGCCCCGCCCAAATGGTCATCTTCGCAGGCCTCATGCTCATCGCATTGGGTTCGGGCGGCATCAAACCCTGCGTCTCGGCAAACGTCGGAGACCAATTCACAGCGAAAAACGCGCACCTGGTTTCAGGCATTTTCCAGATATTCTATTTCATCGTCAATTGTGGCTCCTTCTTTGCCACGCTGCTCACGCCCTGGCTCTATAAGAACTTCGGCGCCTCCATCGCTTTCGGGGTGCCGGGAATTCTGATGGCAGTCTCCGCCCTGGTATTCTGGCTCGGGAGAAACCGCTTCGTACGCGTGCCACCCAAGCCGGGTGGAAAGCTCGGCCTGATCGACTTTCTGACTTCATCCTTCCTGGCCGCGCCTCTTCTCGTTCTCGTTCTGGTCGGTGCGACGGTTGCGGAGGAGATCGTCAACGCCGCCATGAGCGACAGGACAGGCGCCGTCCTCGCTTCCCTCAAGCATATCGGAGTCGCCTACTGGCCGCACGCGCTCGCAGCCCTGATCGGCTTCGCGATCGGCGTGGCTCTCTTTTCCAAACGCCAGAAGATCGAACAGGACAACGGATTCTTTGCCATCCTGCTCTACTGTTACCGGAATCGGAGCGGACGAAAAGAAGGTGAGAACTTCTGGACGCCCGCCCGCGCGCGTTTCGGCGAGGAGGCCGCTGAAGGGCCGCCTGCAGTTCTCCGCATCATCGTGGTATTCTCGATGGTGAGTGTTTTCTGGGCGCTGTTCGACCAGCATTCCTCAACCTGGGTGGAGCAGGCGAAATTCATGAACCTGACGCTGACAGTGCCCGGCGTGTTCTGGAACTGGTGGTTAATTCCAGGCGTCATCGCCTCCTCCCTCTACGGCGTAGCCTGGCTCTTTCTCTGGGTCTCCAACTCAACTCCCTCGAGGCGCACCACGCTCGGTTTCATCACCTTTGTGATCGCCTGGGGAGTGGCGGCCGCGATCGCGCAGGTTGTTCTGGGCGGAATGCTTTGCATCGATCTTCTCCCTGCTCAGATCGCCGCGCTCAATCCGCTGTTTGTGATGATCGTCATCCCTCTATTGAGTGTGCTGGTCTACAAGCCGCTTGAAAAGCGCGGTCGCCCTTTGAAGCCTCTTCATCGCATGGCTATCGGCCTGTTTCTCGGAGCCTGTGCCTTCGTGGCGGTCGCCCTGCTGCAAGCCCGCGTCACCGCTCTCGGGGCCGGCAAGGTGCACGTGCTTTGGCAGATCATCCCGTTCTTCATTTTGACCACGGGCGAAGTCCTGGTCTCCGTCACGGGCTTGGAGTTTGCCTACACCCAGGCTCCTCGCGCCATGAAGTCCACCATCATGGGCTTCTGGCTTCTCTGCGTGACCTTCGGCAACATTCTGGTGGCCTTCCTGGCTCCCCTGCAGGCGCTGTCGCTGGGCACGTTCTTCTGGACCTTCGCAGGCCTCATGTTCTGCGCCGCCTTCATCTTCGTCGCTCTGGCAGCTTCATATAAGGGAAAAACTTATCTTCAATCCTGATGCGTAATTCCCCGAGCTGGCGTAACAGACTTGAATCTTGTTTCGCCGCCTTCGGTCGCCTAAGTTCTCCTTGGAAATTCGGAACCAGGGCGTTTGCGATCAAGTTCCAAGGGCCTGAGCCGAGTAATCTTAAATCGATCGTACGCCCTTTTTTGAATATGCTCTCACTTTCCCAAAGCGAGTTTTGCACAAGAATCCCTGA
>JBAZHQ010000501.1:0-3107 GCA_041652235.1 Opitutaceae bacterium
TCGGCCGTATAGTTGGCAGCCTTGATCGAGAGACCCAGGCGGCGCTCTTCGCGGTCGATCTTGACCACGCGGGCCGTAACCTGCTGGCCGGCCTTGAGCACATCCTTGATCTTCTCCACGCGCTCCTCGCTGATCTGCGAGATGTGGACGAGTCCGTCGATGCCATCCTTGAGCTCCACGAAGGCGCCGAAGGAGGTGATCTTGGTGATCGTTCCCTGAACGACGTCGCCCACGCGGAAGTGGCTGTCGATATCGGACCAGGGATCGGTCGAGAGCTGCTTCATGCCGAGACTGATGCGCTGCTGAGCAGGATCGACGTCGAGCACGATCGCGTCCACTTCGTCGCCCTTCTTGAGGACTTCGGAGGGATGATTGACCTTGCGAGTCCAGCTCATGTCGGAGACGTGCACCATGCCGTCGATGCCTTCCTCGAGTTCGATGAAGGCTCCGTAGGTGGTCATGTTGCGCACCTTGCCGCGGACGCGGGCGCCCATCGGGTAGTTGTGGCGGACCATGTCCCACGGGTTGGGCTCGAGCTGGCGCAGGCCCAGCGAAATCTTCTGTTCTTCCTTTTGAATGCCGAGCACGACCGCATCGAGTTCCTGGCCGACCTTGAGCATTTCGGCGGGCTTGGTGATGCGCTTGGTCCAGGACATCTCCGTGATGTGCACGAGACCCTCGACGCCGGGCTCGATCTCGATGAAGGCGCCATAGGGCACCAGATTGACGACTTTGCCGTGAACCTTGGCTCCGACCGGGTACTTGCGGTCGATTTCGTCCCAGGGGTTCTTGGTGGTCTGCTTGAGACCGAGGGAGACGCGCTCTTTTTCGCGGTTCACCTCGATGATCATCACATTCACTTCCTCACCCTGCTTGAGCATCTCGCTCGGGTGGGTGATGCGGCCCCAGCTCATATCGGTGATGTGCAGAAGGCCGTCCATGCCGTCGAGGTCGATGAACGCACCGAAATCGGTGATGTTCTTGACGACACCCTTGCGGATCTGGCCGGGCTGGATCGACTCGAGGAGGTTGCGGCGCTTCTCGGTGCGCTGCTGCTCGATGAGCTCGCGGCGGGAAAGGACGATGTTCTTCCGATCAAGATTGATCTTGAGAACCTTGAAGTCGTAGGTCTGCCCGACGTATTGATCCAGGTTCTTCGGGGGCTGGATGTCGATATGGGAGGCAGGGAGGAAAGAATCCACGCCGATGTTCACGATGAGGCCGCCCTTGACCTTGGCTTTTACGCGGCCGGTCGCGATGGAACCCTCGGGGAATCGCTGGAGAATATTGTCCCAGTTCTTCTTTTGTTCGGCCTTGTCGAAGGAAACGAGCGGATTGCCGAACTTGTCCTCGATCTTCTCAAGCAACACTTCGATTTGCTGGCCGATTTGGAGATCGCCAATATCCAGGAACTCGTTGGCGGGCACTACGGCCTCAGCCTTGCCGCCTATATCGACGACGACTTCGTTTTGGCGAACTTCAGTAATTACGCCCGAGACGATCATTCCTTCCTTAAGCTTGTCGAAGGACGATTGAGCGAGCAGCTCTTGCATCACAGAACTCATAACACGGTGTTGCAGCGAACCGATGCCTGCTCCAGGAGCCTCGGTCCACCGCGAGTGACCTTGCGGTCACAGGGTTGGTGGTTGAACATACTTACCAGTCGACGGGAGCGCGCGGCCTGCGTCGCCTGGATCGATAGAAGTGCCGCGAACGGCCAGAATCGCCGATCCTTCTCATGCGCCGCAAGCAAGAAATGGCATCATTCGTGGCGCAACCGATGAAAGAAGTGAGATAGGCGCTGCGCGCCGAATGTGGCCCCTGCCTTTAAGCTATCAGCTAATAGCTCGTAGCTAACAGCTTTCGTATCATTTCTTCCCGACGGTCTGCGTAACCTGGCGGAAAAAAACCTCATAAAGCGGCGTGTCTATGAGCGGGGTCTCGGTAGCCATGCCGGTTCTAGTGCTGCTATTGTCCTCAATGACTTCCGTAAGAAATGCCCTCAGCTCGGTCCCTGAACCTAACCGGGTGATACGTACTTTCATTACGATTTGCCTGCTGCTGCGCAGAGAATCGTCGCTCTGCAGGCCGTTGACGGCGTCGATACGGCCCTGGGCGGCACCGCTTCGGGTGATTCTGAACCCCATGGACTCGATCGAAGCGCGCGCCGCCTCAAACACAACTTTGGGCTCGGCAGGCAGAATGCGGACCTTGCCGGTGTCACGCGCGGCCCAGCGTTCCTTCACGGAACCGGCGGCGGACTGCATCGATTCGCAGCCGGCCAGGAAAAGACTCAAGGCGGCGAGAAAAAGGGGAACGGCTTTCATGGGAAACAGGGTGACTCTTGGACAATACGATCAAGGCCGGAGTGGCCATGCATTCACGGCAGCCGTGAGTATGCCTGGCGACTGTCCGATCAGAATCCCTTGATCCTAAAGAGACTCGTTACGCTTTCGTTGCTGTTGATCCGAAGGATCGCCTGGCCAAGGAGATCTGCAATGCTGAGCACGGTAATCGGAAGGCCCTTGGGATCGACGGGCACCGAATCCGTGGTGATGAGCTCGTCGATGAGGCCATTGCTCAGCCGTTGGTAGGCGATTTCATTGAGGATGCAGTGGCTGACCGCTGCGCGCACGCTGCGGGCGCCGCTGTCGCGCAGCATGCGCGCAGCCGCCGTGAGCGTGCCGGCTGTCTCCGTGATATCATCGACCAAAAGCACATCGCAATCCTTGACGTCGCCGACGAGGCTGATGGCCTCGACGTTGGTCGCGCTCTTGCGCTTCTTGCCGACCAGGCCCAGGCCAGCCCCAAGGACGTCAGCGTAGGCGGCGGCCATCTTCATGCCGCCTACATCGGGAGAGCAAACAACCAAGCTCGGACTCTTGATCGCATCGGTGAAATATTTAAAGAAGACCGGCGACGCGTACAGGTGATCGACGGGTATGTCGAAGAACCCCTGGATCTGCTGACTGTGGAGGTCCATCGCAAGCACGCGGTTGGCGCCCGCGGCCACCAGAAGATTGGCGACGAGCTTGGCCGTGATGGGCACGCGCGGTTGGTCTTTGCGATCCTGGCGGGCGTATCCGGAGCAGGGAATCACCGCCGAG
>JBAZHQ010000502.1:0-3090 GCA_041652235.1 Opitutaceae bacterium
ATCTCGACCAGACCTTCTTTGCGCTCATCGATTCCGGTAGCAATTCCACGCTGCGCCTCAATCCGGTGGGATTGACTCTCAAGTATGCTCAGGCTCCGCGCCTCGGAGCGATCGTCTCGTCGCTGACGGGGGATCGCCAGCAGACTGTCGCCCGCCTCGACCAGACTGTGGCGATCGGCGATCAGCAACTCGACAAACCGATCGTCGAGATCACCGACGAACTCCCGGCCCTTGGCGGCGGAGTTCTGAAAAACTTCACGGTCACTTTCGATCAGGAAAAGAGCCATGTCGTTTTCCATCGGGAAAAACGCCAGCCCGTGAGCTTTCCTCCAAAGCGCAGCCCCGGCATGAGCGTGACCAAGGCCGGCGCCTATTGGCGCATCGTGGGAGTGGTCCCCGGCTCCCCCGCCGCCAAGGCAGGCATCGAGGACGGCGATCTCATCACCCGGATCAATCAGGAATCCGTCGAGCAATGGGGTTCCGAACGCTTTAACGCCCTGGTGGAGCAATCCGACTCGATCGTTTTTTCATTCCTCATCGGGAAGCGGGAATATGAGATGAAGCTGGGAATTATGGAGCTCGTGCCATAGGGGAAAACGCCCCGGATGGCCGGGGGCGAATCGACGGCGGAAAACTTCCGTCCTTATTTTTCGCAAGGCAATTGAGTGTTTCTACTAAGGCAACGCGCACATGGGCCGATAATGTTGTTGCACACAGGGCACTTACCCTGACGCCATCGCACCCTTTACAACCGAGAACATCGTCATGCTTCCGCGCAACTCACTACCCCAAATCAAAAACCTCCTGATCGTCGATTATCTTAAGCATGATAATTGCCGCGAGGCGGTACTGCTTTTGGAACGGCACTTTGCAGCGTACGATGCCGCGGCGGAGATCCGCCAGGTTTCTCGGCGAACCGAGGACTCCATGGGAACCTTGCTCGAGGATTGCATGCTCCTCGTCGCAACCTCCGCACCCCGGCCCAATGTGCTCACTTTCATCCATAACAGGATAGATGTCTCAACCTACATAGCCGATTGCATCCGCGTGAGAGCCGAATTCAAGTGGATCAGCCAGTACGGGATTTAGTCCGAGCTAACCCGGCAGCGGCACCGACTGGGCTATCGCTTGGAAGAAAGCCTTGAGTTTGGCGTGATCCTTCACGCCCGGCTGCGACTCCACGCCGCTGTTCACATCGACATTCCGCGCATCGGATTCCTTGATGGCTGTCACGATGTTTTCCGGATTTAGTCCTCCTGCGAGAAACCATCTGACCCTCTGGAAATTGGACTGCAGGCGGTAGAACTGGTGCCAATCCCCGACCATGCCTGAGCCGCCCGCTTTCAACGGGTGATAGGAATCCATGAGGAACGTGTCCGCAAGGGGCAGGAATGCCAGATCGAAGTCCTTGCCGGGCGGAATGCGCGGCGCCGCCCACATCTTTTCCGGGACGATGATGTCAGTCCACAACACAGCCTCGCAAAACGGGGTCTCGTTTGGAAAATGAAACTGGACGAAATCGAAACCTGCATCGCGGAAAGGCTCCATCGCCTCGAGCGACTCATACACCACGACTCCGATCTTCGGCAGAGGCGGCAGCTTCGGAAGCATCTCCTGAAATGCCTCAAGCGCGATGTATCGGGGCGATTTCGGATATTGGATGAATCCGAGATAATCCGCTCCGCATGCGTAAGCAGCTTCCGCATCCGCGACGGAGGTGATGCCGCACACTTTGACGCTGATGCCGTTAGTCATTGCCGATAGGAAGCCGTGTTAGAACGAGTTGATCGTCGAAATGACATGATCGACTTGTTCATCGGAAAGTTCAGGGAAAATAGGGAGGCTCAGGCAGGTGTCGCAAACGGCCTCGGCAACCGGAATGGACCCCGCCTGATAAGCCAGGGATGCGTAGGCTTTCTGCAAGTGCAAGGGCACAGGGTAGATCAGATCGGTGCCCACGTCGTGTTTTGCCAGATGCTCGCGCAGCGCGTCGCGCCGCGGATGTGTGATCGTGAACTGATGGAAGACACTCCGGCCGTAAGCGGGCTGCCCGGGCATCCGGAGATCGGCGAGCTTCAAGCCAGCGAGGTAGCGCCCTGCAATCTCCTGGCGACGCGCAGTCCAGCGCGCCAGATGCGGCAGTTTGACGTTGAGCAGCGCGCCCTGGAAACCATCCATGCGGAAATTAAAGCCCACTTGATCATGGTAATAACGGCGCGCCATGCCATGCACGCGCAACAATTTGGCTTGGGCCATCGCTTCCTCCCGGCGCGAGGTGAAGGCTCCTCCTTCTCCGCAACCCCCGAGGTTCTTGGTCGGATAGAAACTGAAAGTGCCGCAGTCGCCGATAAGGCCGACCGGCGTCCCTTTGTAGCGGGCGCCGATGGCCTGGGCGCAATCCTCGATGACGAAGAGTCCGTGTCTGCGGGCGATGGCCATCAGCTCGTCCATCCGTGCCGGCTGTCCGAAGAGGTGCACGATCACGATGCCCTTGGTGCGGGATGTGATCGCCGCCTCCACCGCGGCAGGATCGATGTCATAGGTTTCCGCCTCGATGTCCACGAAACGAGGGGTTGCTCCCACATAGCTCACGCCCCAGGCGGAGGAAATGAAGGTAAAGGCGGGAACGATCACTTCATCGCCGGGTTTGAACCCGCCGATGACAGAGGCGACATGCAAGGGCGAGGTGCCGCTGTTCATTCCCAGTGCGCGTGGATAAGCCAGGGTCTCGCAAAAGTTCCGTTCGAAGGAATCCACATCTGCGCCTAGGCAGAACCGGGTCGCATCATAGGTCGCCGCCAAGGCGGCAAGAGCCTGGTCGCGAAGCGCGCGATGCTGGAGCGAGAGATCGAGAAACGGAACTTTCATCTTGGAAAACGCAGATACATGGCCACGAGAAACACAAGAAACACTAAAATAAAGGCATATGGGAATTAGGACGCGCTCCGGGCAAGTGAATACTCTGAGTCATCCGATGAAGCACTGATTTTCTCTTTTTGTGCTTATTGTACTACAGTATTTACAATTCATCTCAGGCTGAGAGGAAATCCGAGACGGACAGAACCGATCCCCAACCATCCAATCCATTCT
>JBAZHQ010000503.1:0-3088 GCA_041652235.1 Opitutaceae bacterium
TCGTCAAACGCTGCCCGAAAAACTACCCCCGCATGACCAAGCCGCGCCACCAGTATCGGCACTTCCGTGCCCTTAATGCTTACTGATCTTCCTTTTGAATTTAAGCGCCATTCACGTATTACGTGACAAAGCGGGCGGAGCGTGAGGGGGTGGCTGGACTGTGGTGGATCATCGCAGATATTGACCGCAGTGATCCGACTCCCTTCGCGGTTCACGCCTAATAATCTTGAGCTGACGCATGTCGCGGGTATCGAAGGACTCTTCTTCTTATTTAACGCCATGCCTGACTTTCGTGTCTTCAATCAGCCCATCACCCGCGAACCGACCCAAATCGAGCTTTCGCCCGAGGAGTCTCACCATCTTGTGATCGTGAATCGCGCCCGCAAGGGCGACACGGTCGTGGCCTTTGACGGACGGGGCAGGGAATGGATCTGCGAACTTGTCGGCGACGCGAAGGACGGTGCGATTCTGAAAGTGCGCTTCGGCCAGAAGGCCAAACCTCTTTCCTACGAGATCACGCTGGGCCAGGCGCTTCCCAAGGGGCAGTTCATGGATGCGATTGTGCGCAAGGCGACGGAAATCGGCGCGGCGCGCATCGTGCCGCTGGAGAGCGAACGCACCCAGGTGAAGCTCGACGAGGAACGCCAGGACAAGAAGATCGACAAGTGGCAGGTCGCCGCCCTCGAGGCCGCCAAGCAGTGCGGAAATCCCTGGCTGCCTGAAATTGCCCCCCTTCAGAACGCCTCGGTGTTCATGGAACAGGCCAAGGGATACGATCTAAAGCTGATCGCCAGCCTGCAGCCGGGCGCGAAGTCGCTGAAAGCCGTTATTTCCGCGTTCCAGGCCGCCCAGGGGCGCGCACCCAAGAAAGTGCTTTGGCTCATCGGACCCGAGGGAGATTTTACCCCGGCGGAAATGAGTCATTCCATGAGCTGCGGCTTCGAGCCCATCACGCTCGGCCCGCTTGTCCTTCGCTGCGAGACCGCCGCCGTGTACGCCCTAAGCGTGCTCAGCTACGAGTTGCAGAGCTCCTAGCGGAGCTTGGAGAGCGTAAGAGGTGTAAGAGCGTAAGAGAGTAAGTGGAGTAAGCGCGTAAGTCGGAAAACAGAAGGCTCTAAGCTGTAAGTTCAAAGCTGTAAGTCGGAACTTCCAATCGATTCCAAGCCATGATCGAGAGGGGCATCAGAGCTGTGGACTGCCCGTTCGGCAGGCTCCCTCCTTCGTATGACTACGGCGGGCACGGCAGGGTTCTCGATGTCCCCAGCTCTGCCTGACTTGGTGGAGTCGCCCCAGAACAAGCCGAAGGCTTGATGAGGCTTATCACTTATGCCCTTACGCTCTTCCCTCCTACCAGACCAGCAGGCCGCCGGCGTAGGTGAGGCCGGCGCCGACGCTACAGAAGATGATTTTATCGCCGGCATTGAAGACGCCTTCCTCGGAAGCCCAACCCAGAGCCATCGAAACGGAGGCGGCGCTGGTGTTTCCGTATTTCGAGATGGTGACGATGAACTTCTCGTAGGGAATGCCCACGCGTTTGCTCACAGCCTTGAGGATGCGCTCGTTGGCCTGATGCGGGACGATCCATGAAATGTCTTCCGGCTTCAGGTTGTGACGAGCGAGTGCCTTCTGGATTTCATCCGTAAACGCGACCACGGCAGCCTTGAACACGACTCCTCCGTCCATCTTCAGGTAGAAGTGATCTTTATCGTGACCCTCCGGGTGCGGCATGGGCATCATGGCGCCGCCGCCGACGCGCTGGATGGCGGTGTAATAGTCGGCGTCGCCGGAAAGCGCCATGGGGTAGAGCCGATGACCTCCAGGGGCGTCGGTAAGGACTGCCGCTCCCGCTCCGTCGCCGAAGAGAAAGGCAGTCTCCTTGTCCTTGGGGTTGGTGATGCGCGAAAGCAGTTCGGCTGTGACGACGAGAATGCGATGGGCGGTGCCTGAGCGGATGAAGGCGCGACCCACTTCAAGTCCGTAGAGCCAGCCTGAACACGCGGCGTTCAGATCGAAGGCGAGCGGGTGACGCATTCCGAGGCGCTGGGCGAGACGACTCGCCATCGAGGGCACCGGCTGGTCGGGAATGAGCGTGGCGAGGATGACGCCATCGAGCTCTTCGGGCGTGATCCCTGCCTGCTTCAAGGCATGCTGTGCGGCGATCGCGGCGAGATCGGTGGCGGACTCATCCTCGCTGGCGTGGCGGCGTTCGTGTATGCCGGTGAGCTTGATCATCTCAGCTTCGGTGCGATCCGGGAACTCCTTGAGGATTTCGCTGTTCGACATCACGTTCTTTGGAACGGCGTAGCCGATGCCTGCGATGCATACAGTCTCCAGGCTGTTGGATAAGAAGCCTTTCGGAAATTCTTTGGCATCGGTTGAGGAGGCGCCTGCTTTTCTCTGTTCGATAAAAAGGGCTATATCGTCGCCGGAGACACGACCGCCTGGGCCAGTGGCCTGAATACCGGTGATGGAGGCAGGATCCAGGCCTGCTTCCTGAGCCAATTTAAGCGCCCTGGGAGTCCACTGCAGTGGAGTGGCGGGTGCGGATTGAACGGGTTTTTGAGAGGGGGCGGCTGGCGTTGTGGGGAGGGTTCCGATCGTGGCTTCGGAGGCTGTCAGATGCTTAAGACTCTCATCGCTGGTGGACATCCTCAGGAACGGGGTTCCTGTGGGAACGATGTCCCCTGCGCGAACATGAAGAGCCTTAACGGTTCCCTCGCCGGGAGACTCGAATTCAAAGACGGATTTATCACTCTCGAGTTCAGCGATCTTTTGCCCTTTCGCGATCGAGTCGCCGGGCTGGACCATAAGATCTATGATGGTGAGTTCATTGACAGTTGCGCCCATGGAAGGCACGGGAATGTCGATCAGAAACGTGGCCATTGTATAAATTAAAGGGGGAATATTGGGTTGATAGCAGGCAGGCCGTCAATGCCGCGTGACGGTCGCTTGATGAGTCTCGGGTAGCCACGAAAAACACAATAACCATAGCGCGGCGGAGCCGCAACCAAAGAGGCCAGATGCCAGATGCCGGAAGCCAGCAAGGAAGTCGGATGTCGGAGATCGGAAGTCGGGCAAACCGGGGCTG
>JBAZHQ010000504.1:0-3080 GCA_041652235.1 Opitutaceae bacterium
TCGGGATCCTTCACCTGGGAGCCCTCCGTGCTGCAAGGCCGCACGGGGTTCAAGAACATCAACGAAACCACAATTCGTTTTGGCGCCGGCATAAGTTATCTTCCCACGAAGAACTGGATCGTGTCGGTGACCTACGATTATGACAAGGTGGACAGCGACGACCCCAACCGCCTCCTCTCGCGCAACCGCGTCTCGCTTTCGGCGAATTACGTGTTCTAGCCGGGAGATTTCACTGCGGAGGCGCGGAGGGCGCAGAGACAGCGAAATTCGCTCTTGAACTGCAAAGAAGCAAAGAAACGAAGGTCGAATCCTTGGATTCTTTGTTTCTTGGCAGTTTAATCTCCTCCGCGTTCTCCGCGCCTCCGCGGTGAAAGCTGCCTGCGGAAGCGAGCTACAGGAAAGTATCCTGCTTGGGGGCCTTCGATGCTTTCTTCAGCGCCTCTTCCTCGGGCGATGCGTTCAAGTGACGCGGCGGACGGGATACCCGGGCAGCGAGAGCCGCCTCGCGATCCGCCACGATGCGGTCGCAGATGCTCTGGATGTGCATCTTCAACCAATTCCAAGTCGTGCTGCCGTCCGTGTAATTGGCAGGCCCATAATGGTCGATGCGGCCCGCGGAGCGCAGCTTGTCGTTCTGGGCAAATTCATCCGGACGCTCGGGGTTGTAAACGGCGTAGCCCTTGCCGCCGCCCTTCTTGACCACCGAAAAGCTCGGGATGTCGCTTGGGCCGTCGGCGATGTAGATCATGTTCAGGAAGGGGATGCGCCTGTCCGCTTCGGCGATGTTCGCGTTGACGTGGATAGCAGGATTCTTGTTGGTCCCCTTGTTGATCTCGAAAAGGGCGCGCGTCTTGGTCGTATTGTCGATCACGAGGCCAATCTGCGCGATCTCGGCCTCGGCGCTCAACGCCAGTTCATTTTGTCTCAGGAAGCCCGGCTGCAGCGGATTTTCGATGAATTCGCATCCCCAGATGCCGTCCACCAGCGGAGCGAGCGCGCTGCCTCGGATCATTTCCGCCAATCCTGTGCTCACGATGTAGTGTTCGAGTTGCAGCTCGTGCTTTTGGTACTCAGGTTTCTCCGTCACCCAGGCGCGGCTTTTGGCGAAGAAATCGGGGATCCCGGGGTAGAATTTGATTTCCGAGCCGCAGTCGCGAATGACTTTGTTGTTCAGCTTCGGCATGTGCCCGGCCAGCACGTAAGTGAGCAGATGATTCAGGTAGGCGATCTCGCTTGAGATGTGATAACCGCGCTTGCGGTAGTTCTCGGCGAGACCGTTTGTCTCCGCCCAGAAGATGCTCTCGTCCACTTCAAAGCGCCGGAACAGGGGAGCCTGCATGTATTCCGGTATCAGGGTCTTGTCGAAGTCCCAGATGCAGGCGATGATGTTCTGCGTGAAGAGGGTCGTGGCCATTGGGAGAGGGTCTGCCGGGCGTCCCGCCGAGCGCGCCATGTTCCCACGGATGCAAGCCAGTCCCCCCAGGCTGCGCAACTTCTAATCGGCTCCGCAACGCGACGCCGAGTGTAGCCCGTTCGGGCGAGCTAAACCCCATCAGATCGATTCTTATTTTTCGCGCAGAGTCGCAAAGGCGCGGAGGGTCGATCCGCAAGCAATTCCCATTCTGAGCTCGGACGTCTGGTGTCCTTCCTCTGCGTCTCAGCGTCACTGCGCGAGAATGGATCGAATCCGTGTGGTCAGTGTGATCCGTGATTCCATGATTGCAGTCGCACGGTGGCGACATGACGTCGCCTCGGCTTGGAAGCTAAAAGCTACGCGCTAACAGCTAAAAGCTCTGAGGGGCTGCCTTCCTATCTATTGACAAATAGCAGGATAAGCATCATCAGAACTGCCGTTACCCCAGCCCTTTTCCACCCCTTTGACTCACTTTCCTGAGGCTGATAACACTGTTGAGTATCTCACTCTTGTGGTGTTGTTCATGCTCGTCGTGATGTTTCGCAAGGAGTGTTGGGAGACTTTGCATGACATGTGCCTACGGCTTATTGATACCGGCTGGAAGCTATCCGTCGCTTGTGCCGCATTGTGTGGAGCATTTCTCGTTATTGGGTATGAAACAAAGCCTGACGTGTTTGTATGGATAGCCTTATTGGGGATTGGATTTGCGGCCATTTATGAATTTCGAGAGCGATACGTAAAAAGAAATGGAGAGCGAAAAACCTAACAAAGGGGCCCCCTGGGAAACCCCTTACTCTCGCTTACGCTCTTACAACCTTACGCTCTTATTTCCCTGCCGCGCGGCGGAGACGGTCGTTGATGGCTTCTGCAAGGCCGGTGCCTGAGGCTGTCTGGGCGTGGATCTTCCTGATGAGCCGTTTCTTTCTGAATTCGTAGTGGGTGCCCCAGCCGATCCGGCACTGAGGATGGCCCGTTTGGCCCGTTCATGGCCCCTTTCGCTGGCAGGTGAATTCAGGTGCTTGGCCCCTTTGGCCCCTTTGTGGCCCCTTTGGCCAGACGGTAGGCGACGCCTTTGCCTGTGGTGCCGAGCTTATCGACGACTCCCTTCTCGAGCATCTCAAACAGATCCCGATGGGCAGTTCGTTTTGCGACGCTGGCGAGCTCTTGATAGTCCGTGTTTGTGATCCGACCGTGTTTCTTGATCCATGCAACCGCGAGCAATTGACGCTCATTCAACTCGAACCCGGCCAGCACCTCGTCCGTGAGCCAATCACGCCAGAGAGTGAGGACGAAGGAACCCTGGCGCAGCTCGAAGTCGGGCGCGGGCAGGCCGGCGTCGCGGCAGAGCTCGATCATGCGTTGGGTGCCGGAGCCGGCTTTTTCGATGTAGCGGGTGAGGTAAAGCGACTCGGCGATGAGCGGGTTGGCGGGCACCGAGGGATGATCGTGCTGGAGATCGTCGAGCGTCAGGGTGCCGGGCAGCGCGCCGGGGTTCCAGACTTCAAGCCGGTCGGAGAAGAGGCGGACTTCGACGGAGGCGTGGCTGTAATAATCGCGGTGGGCAATGGCATTGACGATGGCTTCGCCGACGGCATCGGGCGGCAGCTCGTAGGTGGCGGGCGCGGTGATGCTGGTGGCGCGGGTGCCCACGGCGCGGTTGATTTTC
>JBAZHQ010000505.1:0-2353 GCA_041652235.1 Opitutaceae bacterium
CGTCGCCGTGTCCGGCGATACGATCGCAGGCGTCGGGCGGTACGAAGGCCGCCGTGAAATCGATTGCCGGGACCTGTATCTGTGCCCCGGGCTGATTGACGCGCATTGCCATATCGAAAGCTCGATGGCGGTACCCGCGGAATTTTCCCGCGCGGTGCTGCCATCGGGCACGACGACCCTGATCGCCGATCCGCACGAAATCGTGAACGTGTGCGGCGCGCAGGGGTTTCAATTCATGCTCATTGATGCGGCACGCGCCGTTTGCGATATCTTCTACATGATTCCGTCCTGCGTTCCCGCAACGGAATTCGAAACGTCGGGCGCCGCGTTTGCTGCGCCGGACATGCGGCCGTTCCTCCGTCATCCGCGCGTGCTCGGCCTGGCCGAGGTGATGTGCTTCCCCGACGTCGTTTCCGGCAACAAGGCCGTTCTGAACAAGATCAGGCTGTTTCGAAACCGTATCATAGACGGGCACGCCCCGGGCCTCGGCGGCAACGCCCTGCAGGCGTACGCCGCGGCGGGGATTTCGACGGATCACGAGGCGACGACCTTCTCGGAGGCCGCCGAAAAGGCGCGCGCCGGCCTTGCCGTCCTGGTGCGCGAAGGCAGTGCCGCGCATAACCTACGCGACATCCTGAAAGGCGTCGTGGAATCCGGTTTATCCACGCGCCGTTTTCTGTTTTGCACCGACGACAAGCATCTGGACGATATCCGGCGCGAAGGCCATATCGTCCACAACGTCCGCATGGCGATCAAGCTGGGTGTCCCGCCGGTCGAAGCCGTTGCGATGGCCACGTACAACACGGCCGAACACTACGGGCTGCGCGACCGCGGCGCCGTCGCCGCGGGTCGGCGCGCCGATCTATTATTGCTTTCCGATCTTGCCGCCATGCGGATAGAGGGTGTGTATCGGGGCGGCGTTTCCGCCGGCGAACTGCTGAAAAAGCCGCACGACCCTCCGCGAATTCCCGACGCCGTTCTCCATTCCGTCCACCTGAAACCGGTCGCGCCCGACGACCTTCGGCTGAAGGTCGTCGGCAAGACCGACGTGATCGGGATGATTCCCTCCCAGCTTCTCACCCGTCATTTGCTGGAAGTCGTACCCGCAACCGGCGGGTATTTCATGCCTTCCGCCGTCTACGCCAAGCTGTGCGTACTGGAACGCCACGGCAAAAACGGCAATATCGCCGTCGCCCCGCTGAAAGGGTACGGAATACGGGGCGGGGCCGTGGCAACGACCGTCGCGCACGACAGCCACAACGTCATCGCCGCTGGCGACAACGACCGGGATATCGCCGTCGCCGTGAATCATCTCCGGGAAACGGGCGGCGGCTACGCGGTGGCGCAGGACGGAATCGTGACCGGCTCGCTTCCGCTGAAAGTCACCGGGCTGATGAGTAACGAGCCCTGCGAAACCGTCGAGCGTCAAATGCGGATCATTTTAGACACGGCGAAGAAACTACAAATCGCGAAGGGCATGGAGCCTTTTATCAGCCTTTCATTCCTGGCGCTGCCCGTCATCCCGACACTGCGGCTGACCGATAGGGGTTTGATCGATCTCTTCTCCTCCTGACTGATATCGCCGTTCTTCCGCCGTATCGGCGCGATAGGCTTTTCAAGACAAGATAAAAATGGTAAAATAACGCACGCATATATGCGTATTGATCTTATGTACAAAGCCGATCCGACGGATCACGCTTACGCAGAAAGGGGCACCAGCAGATGAAACGCACCGTGCAAACCGCGTCCGCGCCCAAGGCCATCGGTCCGTATTCCCAGGCGATCGCAACCGGCAGCCTGCTCTTTACGTCCGGACAGTTGGGAATCGACATGCAGGCAGGCAAGCTTGCGGATGGCGCGGAGGCCCAGGCGAAACACGCCATGCAAAATCTCGGCGCAATCCTGGTCTCGGAAGGCCTTTCCTACGACAACATCGTCAAGACCACCGTCTTTCTGACGGATTTATCCAATTTCGCCGTTGTGAACGCGGTTTATCAGGGCTTTTTCTCCGGCGATTATCCGGCGCGTAGCTGCGTGCAGGTCACCGCCCTGCCGCTGGGTGCGGTTGTGGAAATCGAATGCGTCGCCGTTCGATAACGAAAGGACATCGCAATGTTTAAAATCCTCGATAAGGAAATGCTCAATCCGACGGTCGCCCGAATCGTCGTCGACGCCCCGCTGATCGCCAGAAAAGCCGAGGCGGGACAGTTTGTCATCCTGCGCGCGAAAGTGGCGAGCGAGCGGATTCCACTGACCATCGCGGCCTACGACCGCACCGGAGAAACCATTACGCTTATATTCCAGATCGTCGGCGCGGGCACGATGGAACTGAACTCGCTGGAGAAGGGCGACG
>JBAZHQ010000505.1:2363-3072 GCA_041652235.1 Opitutaceae bacterium
ACAGCGTCATCGGGTTCCGCAGCAAGGATCTGGTTATTCTGGAGGACGAGTTCAAAGCCGTGAGCGAGGAGACCCGCGTGATGACGGACGACGGCAGCCACGGCGAAAAAGGACTGGTGACCGCGGCGCTGGAGGTCCTGATCAACGCCGGAAACCGATACGACGAGGTAATCGCCTTCGGACCGCTGGTGATGATGAAGTTCGTCAGCCTCCTCACCAAGAAATACGGCGTGAAAACCGTCGTCAGCATGAACCCCATTATGGTGGACGGCACGGGCATGTGCGGCGGCTGCCGCCTGACCGTGGGCGGCGAAACCAAGTTCGCCTGCGTGGACGGCCCGGACTTCGACGGCCATCTGGTTGACTTCGACGAGGCGATCAGCCGGAGCGCGATGTACGCCGAGTTCGAGTGCCGGGCCAGGGACGAAGCCTGCAGGCTGTTTACGCGGGAGGTTCTGTAAAATGACGAACACGACCAGGAGCCCGAAACAAACCCCGATGCCCGCGCAGAATCCCGACGTTCGCATCGGGAATTTCAACGAGGTCACGCTGGGCTATACCAAGGAAATGGCGGTCAGCGAAGCCAAGCGCTGCCTGAACTGCAGGCAGAAGCCCTGCGTGGGCCGGTGCCCCGTGGCGATCGATATCCCTGCGTTTATCCGGAAGGTCGCGGAGGACGATATGGAAGCCGCGTTCGATATCCTGAGCG
>JBAZHQ010000506.1:0-2136 GCA_041652235.1 Opitutaceae bacterium
CATGTGCCGCGCTGGCTGCACCGCGCCTCGTTTCCCCTGATCGCATCGGCGTTCATGCTCGATTTCTGGTGGAACGGGCAGCTGTTGCCCGCCCTTATCCGCCTCGATCTCCTGCTCATGCTGTATCGGAGTATCAGTTACAGGGGGAGGCGCGAGGATCTGCAGCTGATCCTTCTGGGACTATTCCTGCTCGTTGTCGCCGGCGTTTTGACGGTGTCCATCGCCTTTGCCGCCCAGCTTCTCCTGTTCACTGTCTGCGCGCTGGCTCTCCTTCTTGTGATCACAATCGCTGACGCCGCGGAGGAGCCGCCTGCCTCGGGGAATGCCGTCACTTCCGTTGCGGACGGCATCCCGGCCTGGGCGGCGCATGTGAACTGGCTCCGGCTTCTGGGGCGCGTCAGGGCGGCGATGGATTGGCGCTTTGCCCTGCTCATCTGTGCCTTGTTCGCAGGTGTGATCCTGGTGTCGGGAATCCTTTTCGTCTCGATCCCCCGCTTCCAGATTGAGAACAGCCTGTTCCTCGAACGCTTCATTTCGCGCAAGGCCCGGATGGGTTTCTCGGAGACCGTGCGCTTTGGGCAGGTGAGCGAGATCACGCAGGACAACGACCTGGCCCTGAGCGTGGACATTTCCGATCCGGCGGAAATGCCCGCCACGCCCTATTTCCGCATGCTTGTCCTGGACGAATACATCCCGGAGGGAGGATTCCGGCTCTCATCGAGGCTGCGGCAGGAACTCAGCTACTCGGAACGCAATGCCTCGTCGATACGAGGCACCCGGCGACTCAGGCTTGGAGAACCTGTGGTGTGGACCTTTTATCTGGAATCAGGAGTGAGTCGCTTTCTGCCTATGCCAGGACCCTTTGTCTCGCTGCGATTCCGCGAGCCTCATCCTGTGCAGTACAACAACAGGCTGCACATCGCCTCGCTGCGCCAGGAGCCGGTTTCGATGCTGGCCTACCGCATGGAATTTCCAGTTGCTTTGCCCCGGATTTCCGACCCCGAGTTTGCCGGCCGCTTCAGGAGCTCGACGCGCGAATCCGATGGGAAATATCGTTTTGCCAGCCGGCTGTTTCTGGAACAGCCCGCGGACAAGGAGGCTAGGGAGCAACTCGCGAAAGTTGGAACCTCCATTGCAGGTGGATCGGACCTCACCGCCGAGGGATACTCCCGGCGGGTCGCGGAGTGGCTGGCCCGCAATCACGGTTACTCTCTCTCCCCCCGCATACCGGCCGGGCGTGGCGATCCGCTCGTCCGGTGGATCAACTCGCGCGAGCCGGGCCACTGCGAGCTCTTTGCCGGGTCGCTTGTGTTGCTCGCGCGTGCCGCAGGATATCCCGCCCGGGTGATCGTGGGGTTCAAGGGCGGCACCTGGAATGCTTTTGCGAATGGCCTCACGGTGCGCAATAGCGATGCCCATGCGTGGTGCGAGATTTGGGACGGGGAGGGAGCCTGGTTGCGCGTCGATCCGACACCGGGAGCCTCCCTTGAGGAGGAGGCGACCGCGGGGAGCGATATTCGCGAACGGCGCCTGGATCGGAGTTGGTCCGCGCGGCTCAACAGTCTTCGAGTCTTCTGGTACCGGCGCATCGTCAACTTCGACCAGCGCACCCAGATGGAGGCAGTCCAGAGCATCAAGGAAACCCTTCAGGTGTCGCGTCAGTGGGCCTTCGATCGGGTCGAGAAGACGTTGCGCAGAGTAAAGGCGGCTGTGCTGGCTCCGTGGACTGTGCGCCGCGCCGCGTATTCGGCGCTTGTCGTTGCGCTTGCGGGCACGGGAGCCTGGGCTTGGCTTTACCTGCGCACGCGCTGGCGCTGGTCACCGCTTAAAGCTTCACGCCCCAATCCTGTCAGACGCGAGGCGGGCCGCTGGCTTCGCCGCATGGACAAGACCGGGGTTTCCGGCACGGAAACCGATGCCGTGCGCCAGTCGCTCCAGCGCCTCCGCTACGCCGCTCCCGATACCTGGCCCGACCCCGGACCCGTCTTTCGCGCCGCGAGGCAAGCAGCCCGGCTGTCCCGGCGACAACGTAAGTAACTCGCGGATACACCAGCATCCGAGTTTGTCCTCCGAAAATGAGGAACATTCCCGCACGCATGGCGCGATCCCGAAAGAAGCGGTTCCATCACGTTCTTC
>JBAZHQ010000506.1:2170-3052 GCA_041652235.1 Opitutaceae bacterium
AACGTTTGTGTTTCTTTGTCACGTAATACGTGACAAAGAAGTATTGTAGAAATCGGATGAATACAAGATGACCGCAGGCGGGAGGAGGAAGGACTGGTTCGGACCGGGAGACTGATTATCGCACGGAGGACACGATCTTTGCGCGGCGGCTACGGCTGGGCGGGCTGCGGGATGACGGGAGTCGCGGAGTTGCGGGCGTTTCGTTTTTCAAGCCACTTCAGAAGCATGTATTTCGCAACGGGGGCCGCATAGAGCCCTCCGCCGTAGCTTTCATCGGGTGTGTCGCCCTCGATCAGGACCGCGAAGGCGACTTCGGGGCGCACCACCGGGGCGAAGCCGATGAACCAGGCGAATTCGATCGTTCCCTTATTGGAACGCTGCTGGGCGGTGCCCGTTTTTCCCGCGATACGCAGGCCGTCGATCATGCAGAGCCTGCCCGTGCCGTCGGGGCCGACCGCACGTTCCATCGCGTCGACAAGGGCCTGATATTGCTCCGCGGGAAGTCCGATGGGATCGCTCTTCTGGGGTGCGCAGCCGGGTTGGTGGATGAGCGTTGGTTTCGTGCGCAGCTGGCCTCGCGCGAGCGAGGCTGTGAAGCAGGCCATTTGAAGGGGAGTCACCGTGACGAAGCCCTGCCCGAACGATAGATTCGCGGTATCGCCCGCATACCAGCTTTCGTTGAAGCGCCGCTTCTTCCATTCGGGAGTGCCGATAAAGGATTTGCCCGTCTCGTAAGGCAGCTCGATGCCCGTGCGCTCTCCGAAGCCGAAGCGTCTCGCCTCGGCGGCAATGTTATCCACTCCCGTGCGAAGGCCGTAGTTGATGAAAAACGTGTTCACGCTGTGCTCGATCGCCTTTGAGAAATCGATGTCGCCGGTGATG
>JBAZHQ010000507.1:0-3051 GCA_041652235.1 Opitutaceae bacterium
GAATGGATTGGATGGTTGGGGATCGGTTCTGTCCGTCTCGGATTTCCTCTCAGCCTGAGATGAATTGTAAATACTGTAGTACAATAAGCACAATAATAGTAAGTTATTGAAGACAAGAGTCTTACAGATCATTCATCTACTGAGTGATTTCACCAATTCCTATATGTCTTTCTTTGGCGTTTCTTGTGTTTTTGGTGGCCATTCAGCTGCATTTTCTAGGTTCATCTGAGTTTCTGCATTCCGTTTTTTGGTGTGGAATCGGCGGGCTTCGGGGCCTTGTGTGGGGGAATGGCGAACGAATCACGCGACGAGATTTTCATGGGGCGTGCGCTCGAACTGGCGCGGCGGGCCTGGGGCGAGACGCACCCGAATCCCATGGTGGGAGCGGTGATCGTGGAGGATGACGGGATCGTTGCCGAGGGCTGGCATGCCCGGGACGGCGGTCCCCATGCGGAACGCGTGGCATTGGCCGTCCTGGGGCGCGCACCGAAGCAGGGGGCGTCACTGGTTGTGACACTGGAACCGTGCTCGACGGAGGGGCGCACAGGATCATGCACCGAGGCGATCATCGCCTCCGGGATCAGGCGAGTCGTGGCGGGTGCCACCGATCCCAATCCCGACCATGCCGGACGCGGCTATGATCAGTTGCGCGCCGCGGGCATCGAGGTTGTGTCGGGGGTGCTTGGGTGCGAGTGCGAGGATTTGAACCTGATCTTCAACCATTGGATAACCCGGAAGCAGCCGATGTTTGCCGCCAAGGTGGCGACCACGCTCGATGGGAAGATCGCCTGCCGGTCGGGCGAGTCGAAATGGATCAGCAACGAGCAGTCCCGGGCCGACGTGATGCGCTGGCGCAGGCTTTTCCCTGGAATCGCGGTGGGCGCGGGAACGGTGGCGAAGGACAATCCGCGGCTCACGGCGCGCATCGAGGGGATGAAAGAATGGAGCCCCTGGCGTTTTGTTTTCGACGGGCTGCTGCGCTCGGTCGTGGATCGCAACACGCCCGACCTTTTCACCGACGAATTTCGCGAGCGCACCATCGTTGTGACCACGCCGCATGGCGGCCAGGGTTACGTGAGGAAGCTCGAAGCGTCGGGAGCGAAGGTCTGGATGTTCGACTCGCCGAATCAACGTGTGCCGTTGGGGGATTTCAGGAAGCGCTGCGCGGCCGAGAATATTTGCGGCGTGTACTTTGAGGGAGGGGTGCAGCTTTTGAGCGAGCTGTTGCAGGAGCGTCAGCTCGATTATCTTTTCATGTATCGGGCGCCGATGCTCTTCGCGGACGACAAGGCCAAGGCGGCATTCACGGGGCTGCGCACGGAGAAACTGGCGAATGCAGTGCGGATCGTCGATGTGCGTCATGAGACCTTCAGCGACGACATGCTTTCCCGCGGGCGGGTGCAGTACCCCGAAGTACTGCAAGTCGATGAAGCGGCCTTCCGGCTCTGATCAAGCCATGCAGCCGATTTTTAACACGGAGGATCTAGCGCGGCGGAGCCGCAACCAAATCCAACCAATCAATTCAGATTGAACAGTCAGGTAACCAAGAACCAAGGCAAGCTGTAGGAATGACTTCGATCCATTTTCGCGCGGAGACGCAGTGTCGCAGAGGCAAACCCAAACCCAGGCTCCCCATCAAATGCGTTCAACCGATCGGGAAATACATTAGGAACCACGAAACATCACGAAAGCACACGAAAAATCAGAATAGAATGCCTTGATTCTCTTTCGTGCGATTTTCGTGCATTTCGGTACGTTAAAATGGATCGTGTTTTGATCCGACTTCCGAATCCAAGAATTCTCCAAACAGGTATTTGATTGTGGATCGAACCTCTGCGACTTTGCGACTCTGCGCGAGAATCCTGTTCGGTTCCGGATTCTGAAGCTCTTGAAAATTTCTGAGACCAATATGCACGCAAGAAAACAACAGACTCAGGGATAGTGAATGAATGCTCCCATCGATATTTACCCGGCCTCGGGGAATGCGCACAAGGTGCTTGAGTTTCGCGCGCTGGTGGCGGCGTTGCGGCCAGGTGTGCGCGGTGGGGTGAGGATATTATCGGCGAAGGATGCCGGCGGGATGCCGCCGGTGGTGGAGGATGCGGGGACTTTTGAGGGCAATGCTCGCAAGAAGGCGCTCGCCTTGCTTGCGATTCTGCCGACAGGCGCCTGGGCGCTGGCGGACGACAGCGGGCTTTGTGTGGATGCGCTCGGCGGCGCACCTGGAGTGGAATCGGCTTATTACGCCGGCCCCCAGGGAGACAGCGCGGCGAACCTGAAGAAGCTCGTCGAGACGATGCGCACTGTGCCTGAGGATCGGCGGGCGGCGCATTTTACCTGCGTTCTGTGCCTGGCCCGCCCGGGGGAGGAAGTCCGCTTCTTCGAAGGACGCTCTCAGGGGAGACTTGAATTCGAACCGCGCGGCGGTGCGGGTTTCGGTTACGATCCGCTTTTTGTCCCCGAAGGCTATGGCCTCACCTTCGCGGAGTTGGGCGAGGATACCAAAAACAAACTCAGCCATCGAGGCCGCGCCTGGGCCAGGATGGCTGAGTGGTTGGAAGAGCTTGGCGGGGACTGAAAGAAATTCAGCAAACCGAATGGCCACGAAAAGCCTGGAGCGGCGGAGCCGCAACCAAAGAGGTCTGTTCATCGAGAGCTCCCTTCCTTTGAATTCCTTTCTTCTTCTCCGCTTCTCCGCAGTAAAAAATGGGTTGGGGTTCCGATCAACCAATCCAAAGACATTTTTACTGCGGAGAAACGGAGAAAAAGGCCGTGCAGATTCCCCGCGGACGGAGATGATTCGCATAGATAGAGCCTGTCCCAAGTTCGCATTCCTTTTGTTCGTAGTAACTTGCTAGCTTTCTCGCACGCCATAATGAACGTTTTTTGGCCATTTCAGCAAAATCGCTTTATTATAAAATCTGGCCTCTTCGCTGTTTTCAGTGGAATAAGTTGGTTTACTAGGGAGAGGCCGAAGCCGGTGAACAGGGACGAACCGGTAGGTCGAGCTTTCCAGCCGTGAAGTATAGCATGGCGATGATGTTTTGAACG
>JBAZHQ010000508.1:0-3049 GCA_041652235.1 Opitutaceae bacterium
GCTCTGTCTTGAGGTTTCCCGTGTATTCGGTCCGCATCGGCCACGTCCCGCCAATGCCAAAGCCTGCACGAATCGTAGCGTCGAGAAATGTCTCCCACCCAGTGCTCGATACTCCCTCGTTGTCATCCGTCTCAGCTTGACGAAAGGCGTAGAAAATGGTGACGGGAAAGCCCGTGTGGGCTTGCTCTGCAAAGCGATGAATTGCCTGTGTCATGCCACGAAGAAAGAAGGCTTCGGCCTCTGCCTTTCCTCCATGCCGATATGCGAACGCTACTAACTCCTCGACCTTCGGAACTGCGAGGGTTGCGAACAAATCGGGCAGGCTCTGTTGTAGAGACCGCCTAAGCCAAACGTAAAAGAAATCCGAAAGGTCGGCATAAGGAACATTATCGTAGTAAGGCGGATCGGTTGAGATGACGCGGTCGCGAAAATCTCCTTGAGTCGCACTACACTGCGTGGCCTGACCGTTCACTAATGCAGGAAGCCTCTCAACTGCGCGCGTGAGATACTGGATATTTGTCGTAAGGGTGCCTCCTGCCGACGAGAACGGATTCGTTTCGGCAAAGTCCCAGGTCATTTGAAGCGCCTGCCTGAGGAAGACCTGCTTAGCCAACTCATCTTTTGGATGAGAACTCCAAACACACAGCGTCGCAGAATAGTTTGCCATCCGGCTCACAGCACAAGCTAGATAGACCGCGATCGCCTCGGAATATGCGGTAAGGCCGGTTCCTCCATCACGAAGGTGCTTGGCATCATCAGATACTCCCGCGTCTCGCGCGTCCTGTTCCAGTCTTGCCGTCGCTTTCTTTGCTAGATCAGAGAAGTTTGTAAGTGCGACCAATTGTCGGTCAGTAAACAACTGGTCGAAACGTTCCATTCCATAGGGTTTGATGCCCAAATACTGCGTGCTGCCAGAGATTGTAACATCTGGCTTCCAGTTTGGCTTTTCCTCGAGCGCCGCCGTCTCGTGCTCCTGTGTTGGCGCGATATACACGCGACCACGTTCACCTTCCGCAACGATAGCCATGAGCCGCGCGCCCATGCGTCCCGCTTTCCCTTCGGCCTTGATGTAATCGCCTGCGATCGGCGTGCCGGACATCACGCACTGAAAGTTAGCGCCACGCCCGAGTTTCGTGCCGTTCTTCGCCGCCTCTGCATTCTTAGGTGTGCCCACTTTCACCGTGAAGCGATAGCCGCCGTCCTCGATGATAGGTTCGACCCAGGCTTCCTTGCCCGGCCTCGAGGCAAGCATGAAGGTGGAGGCGAGCGGCACGTCCACCTTGCGGAACGCTGGGTTCGGGCTCTTGACCGTGCGCGCCCAGAGCCACGCGATGACAGTGAGCTTCCGGCCGACAAGCGGTTTCAAGTCCTTCCGCTCCTGTGCCATCGCAGCAGTGATCTCGATCTTCGGGTAGAGGTGCCCGATGCGCTTCTCCGCCTCGTCGCGCATCCACTGGCCGTAGTAACGCACGTCCTCGGCGAGCCCCTGCGCGCCACGCCATGTCTTCGTGCCGAGCTGCCCCTTTCGCGACTCGGGATTCACCGGCGGTCGGCCCGCGAACTTCGGCGGGATCTCGATCATCGCCTTGTTGATGAGCACTGCGACAGGATTGAGGTCACTCGCGTAGGCCTCCAGCCCGAGCCGCTGCGCTTCCAGCGGCAGCGCGCCGCCACCAGCAAAGGGATCGTGAAACGCGGGCAACTTGCGCCGGTCAAACAGCTCCTTGGCGCGCGAATGTCCGGCATTCTCCGCGCAGGTCCGCCGCCAGCTCTGCCAGATTTCCTCCCGCGCCCTTTTGAGCACGTCTTCGTTCGTCGTGTTCTCCCACAGGACCAGCTCCTCGATGATGCGGAAGAGCCGCTGCCGTTCGATCTCGGCGAGGATGTCGTCCAGCTCCGGCTCAGGCCCCGGCTCAGGGGCGCTGATGCCCGCTGCTTTGGCTTTGGCCAGCAGCGCCGAGGCCTCCTGCCAAATCTTATGACGCCCCTTCAAAAGACCCTCAGCTTTGCGGAGGAGCTTCGGATCGGAGCGAAGCGTGTCCACATAGGCAGATGGATCATCCACCATCTGCGAGAATATCACCGCCCGCGCCGCCGCCAGCGGCCGTCGCGCCCACCACAAGTGCAGCGTGCTCGGATGCCCATGCCGAATGGATTTCTCCCGGGCAGAGGCCACGTTGATCGCCTCCAGGGGGAGAGCGACTTCGATGAGTTTTTTACGCACTACTGGAGCTGGGTTCATTTATTGACTCTGCAAATACCTGACGAAGTCCGCCAACACGCCAAGCACCTTCCACACATTACCGGGAGGGGCAGAATAGGCGCCGAGCTTGGCATAGACGGAAGCATCTGTCCGGCGGACAGGAACCCGGACGGATGGCTTCATCTCGATCTGGACCGCTTGGATTCTAAGTGTCGCCTGGCAATAACCGGTGATCGTCTCCAATTTGTCGGCGGGGAAGCCATCGAATGAGACGGCCTGATCACCGAAGTTAGTCCGAAGCTTTGTCGCCAAGACATCCCGGTGTTTCACCTCAAGCGAGTGGTTGTCCTTGCGCGTGCCAAGATCGACCAAGGCTGCTCCCAGTTTGTCGCTGTCCTCACGGGCCCCATGTAGGTCCAAGACGAACCGGACATTCTTGGCCGAAACTATACGCTTCAGGATCTCCTTATACTTGCATTCGCCGTTAAAATTCGGGTCGTGCGCATCGTCGCGCCAGATATTCGCGATGGCCGAGACACCGCATTGCTCTGCCAGCAGCAGCGCCATGCTGGCAGTGAACTCGTCTTCCTCGTGCCATTTCTCAGCGGTGTTGTTGCGAAAGGTGCGCGTCCCATGCGGGGCGGATACAAGCACCGACGAGTCATGTTCTATGAAAACGAATGGCGGAACGTCCGGCGGTGGAGGCTCTCCATAGTGGACGTGCGATTCGATTTGGATGAGTCGTTCGATCTGGGCATCAACGCTGGCTTTGTCCGTGCTCATGCGGGCGGCTCTCCCTTGGCGAGCATTTCCGAGAAATCGTAGTTCACACTCGTGACGCAGAAA
>JBAZHQ010000509.1:0-3007 GCA_041652235.1 Opitutaceae bacterium
GACGTTTTCAAAGATCCTGTAGTGATCGAGTTCCTCGGGCTACCAGAGTCTTCCCGCTTGTTGGAAACGGAGATGGAACAAGCGCTCATCAACAATCTGCAAATCTTTCTGCTCGAACTCGGCAAAGGCTTCGCCTTCGTCTCCCGGCAGGAGCGGATCTCCCTCGATGGCGATCATTTCTACATCGACCTCGTTTTCTACCACACCGTTCTCAAGTGCTACGTCCTGATTGACCTCAAGATAGGCAAGCTCACCCACGGCGACCTCGGCCAGATGCAGCTCTATGCGAATTACTTCGACCAGGAGCGCCGCACCGCAGGCGACAACCCCACGCTCGGCCTCATTCTCTGTACCGACAAAAACGACGCCGTTGTGAAATACCTGCTCGGCCCTGACCTGTTGAAAAAGATCTTCACGAGCCGCTACAAACTCCACCTGCCTACGGAAGCCGAACTTGTCACAGAGTTGAAACGGGAAGCCCAAATCTTGAAGTAATTTTCTGCCGTCAGTCGAATCCAAGCGAGCCATCGAAGCCGCGCTCAAGGCCTTCCCTGCCCCGGCCACTACGACCACCTCCACGACCGATTCGCCCGGATGTACACAGGGGAATGATCGGGAAGCTCTGCCGCCCCGTCCGACAGAGTACAGATGGCCGACATGCGCGGTATCGTCTTACTGCGTCTTGAGGATTTTGTTGATGGCGCTGTCGGCCAGCTCGCCCTCTAGAATAAGAAGCTGCTCGAACTTCCTCCGATCATAGTACCGTGGGTTCTCTATCGCAAACGCGAGTATGCGAAGAATCTGGACGGCGCTTATCTCCACGACCGGAATCTGAGTTTCCTGCTTAACCCTCATGATCGAAGCTATGTCACGCCCCGAAAACCCACTTGAAACGATTACGAAGTAGATCTTCCGGTAGCCTTCCCGTAACAAAGGCGGCTGTTGTTGGCGGATATATTCGATAAATTTTCGATCTTCAGTTCCCATCACGTATGGCTCGATCCTCGCCTTGGCGTTTTGGCGAGAAAGAGGATGAATGCGCGGGCTCTACGCTTCTTCCTTGCCGCAATTGCCTCTGTCCTCTTCAAAACGATTCTTGGCGAAGCATCCAGGAACCCCTAAATTCGGATAGCGCTCATCCATGTACATTCTGCAACAGAGATCCGAATCCCACTCCCTGAGGAGGAGGCGAAGAATGAAAAGGATTGTTGCCGTGATCCTGATCACTGTCGCCGGCTTTTTCTTATGGCGGAATGAAATCCTGGGATTCCTCCGTCAAACGGTTGAACCGAGGCCTCAAATCAGCAAGGAAGCGCCGGATATCTCCCGCTTGCCGGCGGCCCAATCCATGCTCGCCGCCAATTGGGAGAATGATCAGGTCTTGCGCGCCGCTGCCGAGTATCTGGACCTTCTCAACGACCCGGCGGCCATTGCCGTTCGCCGCCGTCTCGTGGAACTCGCGCCGTCGGACTCCAAACGCCACCTCGATCTTGTTATGTGCGCGCTCCGATATAAAAACTTCGCGGCAGCCCTCGACGCATTGCAGCAATCGCATTTTTTCGACATCGGCGACGACGATCGCTTCACTTTCGAATTGCTCGAGGCCAGCGCCGCCAGGCGAAGCCGGGCGATGGAAGTTCTCTTCGATCAGATGAGAACCCAAGGGGCGAACTCTCCCGAATATACGCTGCGTCTGAATGCGCTGCGCCTGCAACTCGCACCCGCAAGCATTGCATCCCTCGCCGTGTCGGAGATCCAGAAGCTCGCCTACGATCCGCAGATGCGCGCCGCCTGCATGCGCGAGCTGATCCGGCACTTCATGCGCACCGGCGATTCTCAAACGGCAAAGAGGTTCGTGCATGATTTGACTACTGCGCCAGGATCATCGTTCGAGGATATGCTCCTCGGGGCGGATGTATTCCTGATAACCCGGAGAAAGAGCCAGGACGAATTGAACGCCGAGCTGACGCCGCAAGCTCAAGGATCGCCGGCCTCGGCGGCGCAATTCGCCGCGTGGCTCGTCATGCAGGGGCGCACGGCAGCCGCCTCCAAGTGGCTCGATCGCCTGCCAAGAACGATTGCTGACAATCCCGAACTTGTCGCAGCCAAGGCTGATCTCGCTGTCTCCCGTCAGGACTGGAAACAACTTGAAGCTCTGCTCATGCAGAAAGCTTGGGGTTCGATTCAACCTGAGGCGCTGAGACTGGCCATGTCTTCGAGACTGCTCAGCGATCGCCATTCCTCGGAGATCAGAAAACAGATGTGGGATCAGGCTTTGACGATCTCACAGTCACGTCTCGAATCTCTCAGAATTCTGCTGCGCCTGGCGCGAATCTGGAAATGGGAGCCCCAGATCGAAGCAACCCTTCAGGCTGTTGCGAACAGCCATGCCGGAGAATCCTGGGTCTTTTGGACACTGGGACAAATCGCAGCCAAAGCTGGTGAAACTGCCAAACTTCGAGACATCTATCGGCGCTGGCATGAGGCGGATCCCGGCAACCTCCTAGTGGAAAACGAATGTGCCATGTTGGCCTTGCTCGCTACGCCGGATCAGCCGAACTCCGAAACCAGGGCGATCGTAGCCAGGCTCAATGCCGGGAACCCCAGGCATCCCGCCTTTGCAATCAGCCATGCGTTCTCCCTATGGCAGCAAGGACTCGCGCCAGACGCGCTCTTCGTTCTTCTCAAACTCAGGACCTATGAATTGCGCGAGCCGCGCAGGGCTCTTTACTGCGCCCTCATCCTGATCGACAATGGCAAGACCGATATTGCGGAGAAGTATTTTCAACTCATTGAACAGGACCGGCTGCTGCCCGAGGAAAAACAACTTCTGAAACTGGCCCGCTCCAAGATTCAAGAGACTGCAAGGCACTTCCTGGATGAGTCCGAGGTGAACGACGATCCCGCAGCCATGATCGCCCCAAGCCGTCCGGCAAGGCCTTAGCCTGCATTCATCCTACTGCGGCAGCCGCAACCAAAGAATAAGAGAGGAATCGGCTCTTGGTGT
>JBAZHQ010000510.1:0-2643 GCA_041652235.1 Opitutaceae bacterium
TCTCCGAAGAGGGCCGCAGGTACCGCCGGAGCGTCGCATCATGCTGCCTGATGCATGGCGTTCGCGGCACCGCTGGCCCGCTCGCCGTCTCCATCGTTGCTCACGCTCCAGACGGACGCCGTCGCGACCTGGACAACCTGCTCAAGGCCCCGCTCGACGCCCTGACCCATGCCGGGGCATGGGAGGACGATTCGCAGATATCCGATCTCCGCATCATGTGGGGCAAACCGTCTAAACCGTCGAGGCCGGGATACCTCGAAATCACCATCACCCAAATGGGCAAGAAATGACCCGTCAACGCGCCAACGCCATCGCCGACCTGATCGGCGGTATCATCCTGATTGCCGCGATCTACGGCACATACATCGCCATCACCAGCATTCCGGGGAGCCCATGAACGCCCAACTCGTCAAAATCCGTCTCCGCCTTCCGTTCGCAGCGGTCCACATCAACAGCGGAGAGGTCGAGGTCGAACTCTACGCCGACCAGCTCGCCGAAGCGCTGGGCAACCTCTCGGACCTCTCGGGGCCGCACGGCAAGACCGCCGACGAACTGGCCGACCTGGTCATCCTGTCGAGCATCTCCAACCGTCGCATCGAGGCGTGCGCGAACCTGCTGCGCGTCTCCATCGACGAGACCGACGGTGCGGAGTGGGAGCCCGCAGCGGTCGAGGCGATCGCGCGCGCCGCCGAAAAGGTTTGCCAGGTCGCGGGGATCAATCCTGGCCTGCACGAGGCGGCGGTACACCGGATGCGCCGTGCCTCGGGGCTCGCGTTGGGAGGTGCGGCATGAGCGCGGGGGATGTGACGGCGGAGCGTATCGCATCGTTGCGAAGGGTACTGGATGACTGGAAGGCGGATCGCATCTCACACGCCTCGATGCATGCATTCTCCGACCTCCTCGACGCCCTCCGCGCCGAACTCCAGCGCCTCCAGTCCTCCCCGGCTCCGGTCGTGGGAGGGGTGAGCGAAATCGAATGGAACGCTATGCACAATTGCGCGAGCCTCGTTGGGCGCATCCGCTGGTTGCTTCCGCCAACTGAGGCAGAGGCGATCGCTGACTGCCACAAGGCGTGGAAGATCTGGCGCGAAATCTCCCGCGAACCCTCCCGCCTCTCCTCCATCAAGCCGGGGGAGGTGGAGGCTTTACGAAAAATTGCAGACCACGCGCGTATGCTATGGAGCGAAGACGGCCGCTACAAGGGCAGCGTTGAGGGAAAACTATTCGAACGTCTCGACGCCCTCCGCGCCGAACTCCAGCGCCTCCAGTCCTCCCCGGCTCCGGATGGCCAGCCGATCCTTGCGGAGGCATTCGCAGACAATGGAGCGCATTCCCACTGGTACCTGATCGACCCGAAGACAGGGGCCAAGGTGTGGTCCGAAGATCCAGAGGAGTGCGCTGCTCGCGGATTCTCTGTCTCCTCCCCGTCTCCGGTCGCGGGAGGGGTGACGGACATGGCTTGTCCTCGCGTCGAGCAGACCCGACTCCACAATCCACCAGAGTCCACGGGGAACTGTTTCTCTGCTGTCCTGGCGGGACTTCTGAAGCTCCCCATCGAGCAGATCCCGGAATTTGACAACCCGCATTGGAGAAGGAAGGTGAACGCGTGGCTTCGCCCCTTCGGTCTTGCGTGGATTCAGGTCGAGGACTTGGCGCATTTTCGCGTGGTCTACGGCATCGAGGGGTTATGGCACGAAACAGCAGGGGCAAGCCCCCGTGACGCGGACACCATACATGCCGTCGCTGGCAAGGATGGAACGATCGAGTGGGATCCGCACCCAACACAGACCGGACTCCTCAATACGAGCGAGGGTCACGGGATTTTTGTCGCACTCCGCCCATGGGAATTCGCCTCCCGCCTCTCCTCCATCAAGCCGGGGGAGGTGGTGGTCAATGCGGAGGGGTGGCAGCTCGTCAATGCTTGCCTGTCCACAAGGCGTGCCATCGATCGATGCGAAAAAGTCGACCAGGACGTGAAGCTCCATCAGCGCATGGTCCGCCTTGAAAATCGCCTCGACGCCCTCCGCTCCGGAGAGGCCGGGAAGGGGGCGGGGCCCCACTCCGCAGGGGGTGAGGCGTGACGCGCAACACCGACCCAAAGCCGACGACCTGCGCCGAATGGGGGAACAGCTCGAATCGCTGTACCTGTGCCACGGTCGGAGCGTGAAAAGCAATGGCCGGTTCTGCCTCGCAGTCGAGGCCGACCACCGAAACGAGATCCTCGAATCTATCGAAGAAACGGTTGCGATTTACAAAGCCCTTGCGCCGCGCCCCGATGTAGCGTAAATTCCCACCATGCGCCGGAGCACTACCCGGACGCAACGAGCAACACGACGACCTACGGGCCGTCCCCCTGGTCCAGAGATGGACGCCGAATGTTCGGATGGTAGTGCTCAGGGGGGCGGTCTCTTTGGAGAGATCATGAACGCACTCGTTGAATTCCAGAACGTCCTGGCGACGAAGAAAAACGCCATCGCCGGACGCCTCCCCGCGCATTTGCGCAAAGACGTTGACCGCATGGTCAAGATCGCGTTGACGGCAGCAGCGAAGACGCCCAAGATTTTGCAGTGCTCTCAGGAATCTATCATGCTGTCGATCATGCAGGCGGCAGAATTGGGGCTTGAGCCAGGTGGGGCGCTTGGA
>JBAZHQ010000510.1:2667-3007 GCA_041652235.1 Opitutaceae bacterium
CGTCCCATACGGCTCGACCTGCCAATTCATCCCTGGATATCGCGGCCTGATCTCGTTGGCTCGACGCTCCGGGCAGATTGTGTCAATCGAGGCACACGCCGTTTTCGCTGCCGACGAGTTTGTCGTTGAGTTTGGACTCGATCCCAAGCTTGTTCACCGCCCAACCCTGAGCAAGGAACGCGGCGAGATCACGGCATTCTACGCGATTGCTCGCATCGTCGGCGGTGGCCTGCAATACGACTACATGACCCGCGCCGACGTTGACGCCATCCGCGCCAGAAGCAAGGCTGGAAACTCGGGGCCGTGGCAGACCGATTACGCCGAAATGGGGAAGAAGACG
>JBAZHQ010000511.1:0-3005 GCA_041652235.1 Opitutaceae bacterium
GCGATCACCTCCCACGGGTGGTTGCGATTGGCGTGCAAAATGCCCGTGGGCATTTCGAGGCGGAGCCTCCATCGCAATTCCAACGCTTCGTGTCGGTGGCCGTCGTGCCATTTGGCAATAGGTTTTAAGAGCCCCGGGATGCAGGAGCGCACATATGCGTGAGTATTAGCTCCACCGAGATGCAGGCCGAGTGTATCCGCTGAACCCGGTGGCGAGCTCGTTTGTTCAAGCGCCTTCCTGGCGAGCGTCAGCGACTCCGTCGGTAGATAAACGCTAAACCCGGCCCATTGCTGCAACATCTGGCTCCGTTCGAGAAACCCCAGCCCGTCAAATCGGGCGAATTCCGCGTCTAGCAAAGGACGAAGCAAATCGTCGCGGTTCATGGCTTCGGTGTCGGCGATCCACGAGGCTTCGGCCAGATTCCGCAACAAAGCGGCGCTCTGGTCGGCAAAAGACGCGAGCACAGCCCGAGCCAGTTCCGGCAACCGGTGGGTGGGGTCGAAGGCGGTATCGAACACAAGGAAATCCGAGAAGAGATCGGGAATCACCCGCACATTGCGATTCTCCCCGGAAACAACGCCGGCGGCTTGCAGCCGCTGCAGTAGCGTTTCGGCGTCAATGCGCGAGATGCCAAGGCATGCGGCGCTATTGGCCAGAAATACGCCGTCAGGCGTCATGGGTGCAAGCAGGGCGATGACGCGCAACAGGCGAGCGCCGTGTTTTTGATCAACGGGAGCCAGGTGGCTGAGATTGTCCTTTTCAAAGGAGCGGAAAACCGCGGCCCGGAATTCCTGGTCCGACGACCAATTGTCCCAAGTCAGTTGCCCGCGTTGCAACAAATCGCCGGCCAGGGCGGTGAGGAATGGACTGTCCCCCGTTCGCGCCAGCAAGGTATCAACCTGCGAACGCAGCTTCGGCCCAAGCGTCTCTTCCGCCAGTTGGTGAAGGTCCTTTTTCTTGAGCGCGGACAGGGAGATTATCGGCGCGCCTCCCCACAATCCGTGTTCACGAAGGCGTTCCTCCAGCACTTCGTTGCCCTGCGGCCGGGTGGCGAGAACCAGTTTCGTGGCGGTTCCCTCGCGCACGCAGGTCAGGAGATCGTTGGAAACGCGTTCGAGGCGGTGGGCATCGTCCACTAAAAGGAGACGCGGAGTTTCCTTGTCCCACAGGGCTACGGGCACGCTGCCGCTTGAATGAGGGTTGAGAAAAGAGACCTCCGTTCCGGGATTATCTTTGGCGAACGACTCTGCAAACTCCCACAAGAGCCGGCTCTTCCCATCGCCGCCTTTGGCGGAAATCAGCAGCACCTTATGCGGGCCGGCAGCGAACTCCTTAAGCGTTTCCAGCTCGCGGATGCGCCCGACCAGGGTATGGCGGTGGTGAAATGAATGCGATGCGCGGTTGAGGGACGCAAAATAGTCAGCGGGGGAAATGAATGTGTCGGTGGCATAGGGGGCGAAACGCTGGAGCTCTTCGGGACGCAGGAAGTGCAGCACCTGCGGCTGCTTGTTTTTGGGCACACGCAAGCGGAACTCCGCGCAGATTCGGTCGAGATTCCAAAACGACCAATTAGGGTGCTTTGCGATTACCTCTTCGACTCCCTCCTGGGGGTCGCACGCCACAAGCAGGAAATAATGCTGTGCGGGAAAATCAGTGGCTTTGGCGATGGCCGCTTCGGTTTGGGATGGGCTCCACGTTTTATGGCGTTTGCACTGAAAAACCCAAGTCTCGCCCCCTGCCACCTTGGCGATCAAATCCACACCTTTTTGTGAACGTCCGGACCCGGCGGCATACATATTCGCTTCAATGATGCGTCGTTCGACCCGGGAGCCGCCCCGCTCAATTTCCAGGGAGATTCCTGAGTTAAGAAAATGAAGGAAAAACCGTTCGAATGCCTCGGAATCCAAGTCAGCTAACCGCAAGCGCATGTGGCGATCGAGGGAAACTGATTTAGATTCCAATGTCATTATGCTTGCAAATTAGTATCCATAACACTTAAAAGCAAGCTAAATGGACAATGCATCCCTTATTCCTCGTCCGACCGAAGTTGAACGCATCCGCGAGGGTCTCGCGCATTGGCCTATCACCATCCTATTAGGGCCCCGCCAGTGCGGGAAGACTTGGCTGGTTCAGTCATTCGCGACTTCGCCCAACCACTATTTCGATCTGCACAACTTTGTAGATCAGGTGCGTTTGGAGGACGGCAACTACCGAATTCTCGACGGACTGGACGGCGTGGTCGTGATTGATGAGGCGCAGGAGCGCCCCAATTTGTTTCCGAAGCTTCGGGTGCTTGCCGATCGCAAGGATCGCCAGACCCGGTTTATTCTTACTGGCAGCGCATCACCCAGCTTATATCGGGGCGCGTCGGAAAGCCTCGCCGGCCGCGCCCGCTTGCTGGCGCTGAGCGGTTTCTCACTGGCTGAAGTGGGGCTGGAAAACTGGGAACGCCTCTGGCTGCGCGGTGGTTACCCGATTTCCTATCTGCGAGAACTGGAGGAAACTTCATTGGAATGGCGGAACCACTACATCGCCCTGTTTCTAGGCCGCGACTTGCCAGCGCTTGCCGACACCAAACTGACTTCGGAGCAACTGCGGCGGTTCTTTCTGCTGCTCGCCCATCACCACGGGCAGTATTGGAATCACTCGGAAATTGCCGGTGTGCTCGGTGTAAATTATAAGACCGTGCAACGGCACATCGAACTCTTCAAGGGCGCCTATATACTGCGGGAATTGCCGCCCTTTTTTAACAACGTCGGGAAACGGCTGCGGAAAGCGCCCAAACTTTACATGCGCGATTCGGGGCTCCTGCACGCCCTGCTCCAGATCCGTAATCCTGCGCAACTCTACGCCACCCAGCGGTCCGGTGCGTCTTGGGAAGGGTTCTGCATCGAGCAGGTCATTGCCTTGACACGCGTGAGGGAGGAGGAGTGCTTTACTTGGTCGGTGCAAAGCGGGGCCGAGGTCGATCTTGTGCTTAACGTATTCGGCGGTCCGGTAGGCGT
>JBAZHQ010000512.1:0-2977 GCA_041652235.1 Opitutaceae bacterium
GCAGCCATGAGGGTTTCGAGCTTTGCCGCCAATAGGCAAATTCGAACGGTTGAACTCTTATCCTGAAGGTATTTACCGATTAGTATAAATCAGCCCTGGGCAAAAGCATCGGAGGCAACTTTTCCCATTGACGATCCTCTGGCGAAACCCTTTTCTCCGCCTCCTTTCCAGTGGCTCGGTAGCTCAGTTGGTAGAGCAGAGGACTGAAAATCCTCGTGTCACCGGTTCGATTCCGGTCTGAGCCACCACTTTTAAGTCCCTCTAATTCCTGCGAGTTAGGGGGACTTCTGTTTGTTTGGACGCTCAACGCTCCGTGGGGTGCCAATTCGACAGTGGAGCACGGCTCCGCGCCCAGATTGCACACTGCAAATTACCTCCGGACGCTGCGCTGGATCGGGGGCAACGGCGGATCGCCTGGAATTAAATCGATCCTCCCATCTGACTCGCCTGTAGCGAGTTGCCCCAACATTGGACAGCCCGCCCGGCAATGGCAGCCGCACCGGCGTCAATTCGGTCACGGACGCGTTCTATCCGACTTTCCCTCATGACCGCCCTTTGCCATCTCCACGCCACCCGGCGTTTGCTCAATCCCTTCACCGTCATCGAACGGGCGACGGCAGTGTTCCTCCGATGGTTTGATCAGCGAAAGCAGCGGTTTGATCATCAGGTTGGAGACCTTCCCCGAAAATCGCAGGTGGCATTTCATTGTCTCGGGCACCGCGCCCACCGCGCTCTTCATCGCGATGGATGTCCGCCCGGTGTTGACCCGCGTGCATTTCGCCGAGATTGCCGCCCGGATGTCATCGAGCAGGAAGTTCTGGTACAGCTCGAATGATTTGTTGACCGCGTAATTTACGCCATGCGTGTAGCCTTCCATCTCCCGTCCATTGAAGATCCGCGTTGTGAAACCGACCAGGGTCGCACCGTCGAAATAAGCGTCGCAAACAAACCGGTCGCCCAGTCTCTTTTTCAACTCTGCCAGATAATCGGGCGATAGGAAGAATAGCCTGAATCCCGCCTCATCCACAACCTCGCCATACAAAGCGTATAACTCATCCCTGTATTTCACGATCGTCTCCGAATCGAGGGACTGCCGGCGGATCTTCGCCCCTTTCTTTGCAGCGTCTGTGACGCGCCGCCGGTATTTCGCCTTCATCTGTTTGAGATAGTGGTCGAAGCTGGTCCAGCTCTCGCGGATCGGCACGATCATGGAGGGCCCGGCATCGACGGCGTAGTAGCCAAAACGTGACAACACTTCCGTTGGATGCCGGTTGCGGTCGCAAAAGTCCTTCAGCAATGTCACCGAAACGTGATGGCCGACGGATTTCCGGATTGCGTACGCCGCCTCTGCGATCGCATGCAACACACGGCTCGCATCGCCCTGCGCCACGACATAACCGTGTTCTCCGCTCAGGAGTGCGTTGCCACAAATGAGAATGCGGTGTGACACACTGCCGGCGAGCCTTTCGTGCAGTTCGACCAATGGCGTCCTTCTCCTGGAGAACATGCTGGCCGTCGCCGGCTGGTGCAATCGGTAGTCCAACTTCACTATCTGGAAATAGGCGATCGCCACCGGTGTTTCCTTTTCCGAAAAAACCACGTAACGGAAGTCTATGTTTGCCGGCGGCGCCTTCTCCAGCGCGCCGAGATATTCAGGAGACAGAAAAATGTCTTTTGCCCGATTGCAGCCATTCCAGACGCCCGGAGGCACCGCTGCAATACGATCGTATATGGCAATATCGAGACCGGATGGCGCTGGCCTGCCTGAGACGCGAACCCTGTGGGAAAGCCATCGTGTTTTGAGGCTGGCGGCCAGCCGCTCATAAGAGTCGGGTATGTTCCTCAGTACTTCGTGGATGTGTTCTTTCATCGGCGTCTCCATTGGTAGAGCAGGATCTTCCCTTTGAAACGGACCTTCAAAACCCGTTTGAATCCGTTGTGGATGTAAAAAGTTTCGGCTGTGCTGCCCTGTTTTGTTAAGAGAATAACGAGGCCGTCAATCCGGAGAAACAATTCCAAAAGCAGCGCCCTCCCGATGCCGGTCTTCTGGCGGCGGTCGTCCACGAATAACTGCTCAAGGTAGAATGCCGGCAGCCAGCGTAACCGATATCCGGTGGCAAACCCTGCGCTGTCGGATTCATCGTGTGCCACGAGCCCGATGAATCCTTTCCTGGCTCGGGTTTTTCCCAACTCCTTCCCAATCGCATCAAGACTCCATTCTTCGCTCCAGGGCGGCTGCGCGAAAACGCGCCTGAACAGAGCGCAATACGACGGCACGTCCGCGGGTTCCATCGTGCGTACGATCATGGGATTGAAATACCCCCTATGACTGCCTTGATCGCCTCCAGATACGCCGGACCAAGGTCATGACCGGCGCCTTTCACGATCACCACCTTGCTGTGCACAAACGCGGATCGCCGGCGGTCGATGATGGATTTGTTGATCAGGAAACTGTCGTGGTCGCCGTAAAGGAACGTCAGACATTCCCCTTCGTCATGCGCATAGGTCAACCGATTCGACGAGTAGTCGGACACCCAGCCCATAAGCAGCCTGAAAGGAAGAATAAGGCATGGGCGGTCTTCTGAGAAAACGGGCGACATCGAGCACAACAGCGCGTGAACTGGATGGACGGGGCCGGACATCTTGTACGCGATGACTGCGCCGAATGAAAACCCGAACAGGCATATGCGCGCATCGCGATAGGTTTTCTTCACCTCCGCGCCAATGTCGGCGGCTGTGGCGCCGAGATAATTGATGCCGAGAAATCCCCACTCGATATCGACGAAAACCGGCGCGATTCCTCTGGCTGCGTAATACTCGCCCACCGCGCGATACTCTGCATCGGAGGTCTTCTGCCTCATGCCGGGGACGATCAAAACGATCCGGTCATGCGGAGGCGGGGAATCGCAGCGGAGCGAAAATGGAAGCGCTTCCGCAGAAGCATAAGCGGCATGGCCGAACAATGCCAGTAACAGGA
>JBAZHQ010000513.1:0-568 GCA_041652235.1 Opitutaceae bacterium
CTGCTGGATGGGTTCCCCCGCACGGTTGTACAAGCCGAAGCCTTGGGGTCGCTTCTACGGAATGAAGGCATTGGCCTGGACGGTGTGATCAGTTACGAACTTCCGGTAGAGAAGATTGTGAATCGCATCGCAGGACGGAGAGTCTGCTCAAAATGCAAGCATTCCTACCATATCACGGATCTGCCTCCCAAGGTCGCGGGCGTATGCGATCTGTGCGGGGGAAGCCTTTATCAGCGCGACGATGACCACTCCGAAGCGGTGCGCGTGCGCCTGGCTGTCTATGAGAAAAGCACGTCTCCCCTGATCAAGTACTACGAGGTCAAGGGACTTCTGTTCCACATCGCCTGCGCCGACAGGCCCGAGGAGACCTTCAAGCGCAGCCTTAAGGCCCTGGGTATATCCTGAGCGATAGGAGTTCAGTTTCATCAGAAGGTGACAAAGAGTCGCATTTCTAGCCTTGGTTTTTCATTGCCTTCGTTGCCTTCTGTTCAATCTGAATTGATTGGCTGGATCTGGTAGCGGCTCCACCGCTTCAGGCAATCCATAGTTTAATAAAACAGACGATGCT
>JBAZHQ010000513.1:578-2959 GCA_041652235.1 Opitutaceae bacterium
TTTTCATTGCCTTCGTTGCCTTCTGTTCCACCTGAATTGATTGGATTTGGGAGCGGCTCCACCGCTTCACGTAATCCATAGTCTAATTAAACAGACGATGCCCACCCAGCGACACTCCTCCGCAACACGCCAGCTTCGCAGGCAGCTTGGCAACGCAGCCGTGTTGACCGATGCGAAGTCGCTCTACACCGCGTCGTTCGACAGCAGCAAGATCCCCTTCCTTCCCGAGGCGGTAATCGTCCCCCGAAGAAATGAGGACATCGCCATCGTGCTCTCCCTGGCGAACCGGCACCGCGTGCCCGTCACCGTGCGAGGAGCAGGCACGACGCTTACCGGTTCCGCAGCCCCGTTGCGCGGAGGATGGGTGCTCGATCTCCATAAGTGGCGGCGCATTCGCGTCGACGCCGAGATCGGCATGGTGAATGTGCAGGCGGGTGCGAAGGTTGCCGGCATCCAGGCGGCGGTCGAGGCATGCGGCTGGTTCTATCCGCCCGACCCCTCCTCGAAGGCATATTGCACCATTGGTGGCAACATCGCCTGCAATGCCGGGGGGATGCACGGAGGCAAATACGGCGTCACCCGCGACTACGTGCTGGCGCTGGAGGGCTTTCTTCCCACGGGCGAGTTTGTTCGCTGGGGCACCGCCACTAAGAAGTTCTCCGCCGGCTTCAACCTGCGTGATCTCTGGATCGGAAGCGAAGGCATGCTTGGCATTGTCACGGCCGCCACGCTCAAGCTTATCCCTCTTCCCCCGGCCCGCTACACCCTCCTTGCCTCTTTCGAGGACGAGGTGGGCGCATTCAGATCGGTGAGGGCTCTGTTCGCACTGCGGATACAGCCCGCGATCTGCGAGTTCCTCGACCGGCACTCGGTGCTGTGTGCCGAGCGGGCCACCGGCAAGACTGTGTTCAAGGGACAGTCCGGACGGCCCGTCGTGCTCCTTGAACTTGACGGATCGGCAAGCGATGTCGGGGAGCAGAAGAAGATCCTCCTGTCGTGGGCATCCGAATACGCTTCCGCCCATCGCGCCGCCCGCACGCGCAAGGAGGCGGAAACGCTCTGGGCCGTGCGCCGGAAATGCTCGGCAGCCATGTTCGAGCTGGGCGATTCCAAGCTCAATGAGGACATCGTCATCCCGGTGCGCAATTACGGGCGCTTCGCGCTCTTCCTGGAACGGCTGCGCCGCAAGTCGGGTCTACCCATTCCCACCTTCGGGCACCTTGCCGACGGGAACCTGCATGTGAACATCATGTACATGCGCTCCGATCCCGCCCAATGCAGCGCGGCGGAGAAGGCCGTGCGGGAGCTCATGGAGCAGGTGGTCATGCTGGACGGCGCCATCTCCGGCGAGCACGGCATCGGCCTCGCCAAGACGCCTTTTCTCAGGCTCCAGCACAGCGAGGCCCAGATCCGCGCCATGAAGGCGGTGAAGAAGGCTCTCGACCCCCGTGGGATCCTGAATCCCGGCAAGATGTTCGAACGTTTCGAGATTTGGAAGCACCGCCGCCTGGACGTGCAGCTGCCCTGGGATCATAAGTGACGGGTGGCGGTGAAGCCGCCTCGGCAAGACCGTCTGACAGTCGGACAGTCTTGCGCCCCACTAGGCCCGCGGATGAGCCTTGTCATAGATCTCCCGCAGCCGCGCCATGGTCACATGCGTGTAGATCTGCGTCGTGTTCAGGCTGGAGTGTCCTAACAGCTCCTGCACCAGCCGCAGGTCGGCGCCGGCATTCAAAAGGTGGGTGGCATAGCTATGGCGAATCTTGTGGGGCGTGATGTCGAGCGGCAGGCCGGCAAGGGCGAGATAGCGCTTGAGCATGCGCTGCACTTCGCGGACGGACAGGCGCTCGTGTCTCGTTGTCACCAGCACGGGGGCGGCCGGCGAGGAGTCCCGGGCATAGGCGCTCCTCCATCGTTTAAGCACGGCGGCAGCCACGCGGCCAAGCGGACATAGGCGTTCCTTGCCGCCTTTGCCCATAATCCGGGCCAGCCCGCTGGATGGCTCGATGTCTCCATAGTTGAGCCCAACCGCTTCGCTCACTCGCAGACCGCCTCCGTAGAGGAGCTCCATCGCAAGACGATCCCTCCAGGCAACGAAGGGATCCATGGCGCCATTCTCGATGAGCAACCGTGGGCCGTCGAGAAGCCGCTTCATCTGCTCCTCGGTCAGAAACTGGGGCAGTCGTTTCTCAAGTTTTGGCAGAGGCACCCCCAGCCAGGGATTGCGCTGCAACTTTCCATGCTTGATCCAGTATTTCGTAAAGGCTCTCAGTCCCGACACGCGGTTGTGCAGAGTCCGGCGATCGTAGCGTCGCTGGGACTCGATCACGAAATCGCGCAGCTCGCGTTTGCCGAGGCCGTCGAACCCCTGCCCGGCAAGA
>JBAZHQ010000514.1:0-2956 GCA_041652235.1 Opitutaceae bacterium
CCGAATCGGCCTCAGCAAGCTGAGGCCCTACGACTCAACAAAAACCAGTCGGCCACCGGCTTCCTGCCGTCAGCGGTCCGGTAGAACTCCACCGTTCGAAACTTCGAACGCCGCAGTTTCTGTTGGGTTAACATAATTGTTAACAGCAGCCTGTCAAGCGCTCCGCAGTGCCAGCACTGAATGGAGCGCAATCAATGGGATCTCTAGGGTGCTGTTATTTGTCTATCTCCTATCCTTCTTTACTCTTGTGTCGATCAGAAGTTTTCGCCGGTCGATCCCCGGGGTAGAGAATGCCGAGAACTGTGAAGTCATTGAACTGGTTTGGTCAGCGAGAATAACCTCCCTGTCGCCTAATTCTTTATTAGCTCTAGAGCAGCCCCAATTCACGCTGTGCCATCAAGAACTCGCCCGGGGTAGCGATCTTCAGGCCGTACACTTCGTGGCCAAGCTTTCCGTGGAAGTCCGTTTCGTCGAGGAATAGCCTCACTTCTTCTTGGACTTGGGTTTGGCGCGGTAGGTCTTCATATCGGCCTCGTCGCGGAGTATCCATTCCTGGATTTTTGCCTTGGGCAAATCGCGTACCGGCAGCGCCATGGCCGGCTGTAGAAATAGCCCGCCGTCGCGCTCCTCCACGAGAAGCATGGGGTTGCTCATCTTATCGAGGCCCATCTTGCGCCGAAGATCGGGCGGCAGGGTTACGCTGCCGCGCTTGGAAAGAATGAGCGTTGTTGCCATGCCGCAATGCTGCAGTGCCGCAACGCTGCTTGCAAGCCTTAGACCACTATTTCCATAGCGCTGGCTTCCCAATCCAGGTTAACCGCGAACCATGCGAAGTTTGCGACTGCCTCGATTTAGTGGACACAAAGAATGCGTGAAAGGAAGCTGATGGATCGATTCCGAGTACAGGAGCAATAAGCTTGCCACAGGAATCGATCCATCAGCGCCCGACGCCGTTACTGGTTGGGCGGTCGCACCGTAGCTCGTAGTTTTCGGATTGGAGCTAACAGCTAAAAGCGAATAGCTAACAGCTCCTCATGAGCATCAGCACGCAACTCCTGGCTGAGAAAGACGGATTTCGTCGAGCGTTGCTGGCATGGTATCAGGTTCACCGGAGAGCCTTGCCATGGCGCAGCGAGCCGTCGCTCTACAGGACGGTCGTGAGCGAGTTCATGCTGCAACAGACACAGGTGAAGACGGTGCTCCCCTACTTCGCCCGCTGGATGGAAGCGCTGCCGAACTTCGCGGCGCTGGCGGCGGCTCCGGAGGAACACGTGCTCAAGCTATGGGAAGGCCTCGGTTACTATTCCCGCGCCCGCAACCTCCAGCGACTGGCCCGCGAAATCGCGCAGTTGCCCTCCCCTCCCCGCACTCCGGAGGCATGGCAGGCATTGCCGGGCATAGGACCTTATACCGCGGCAGCCATCACGAGCATCGCGTTTCATCACCCGGCAGCCTGCGTAGATGGGAATGTGGTGCGCATCCTCGCCCGGCTCACCGCCGATGCGACCCGGCATCGCGATAGTGCTGGCGCCGCCAAGGCATTTGGTCTCCTCGCCACGGCAGTGCTAAATCCCGCCAATCCAGGAGACCACAACCAGGCTATGATGGAGCTGGGAGCGACGGTGTGCAGCCGTAAAAATCCGGACTGCAGCGTTTGTCCCGTCTCGGCGTGGTGCGCCGGCAGGCGGTCCGGCTATCCCGAACGATATCCGCGCCTGGCGCCAAGGATCATCGAGCACAAGGAGGTGTTGCGAATCTGGTGCGTATCCAGAAAGCGGTTGCTTCTGCACAAGGCAGGGGCGGGTTCACGCCGCCTTGCGCATCAGCACGAGCTGCCCACAGCAGAGCAGGCGGGCATCCCTGCGGAGCGTGTCTCCTCGGCCCCTCTCCTTGCCCGGAAACGCCGCGGAATCACTCGCTACCGGATCACCGAATCCATCCATCGCATCCCCGCGCCAAGCGGCAAGCTGCCCGAGGAACTCAGTTGGGTACCCATCAGCAGCCTGGGAAGCATCACCTTGTCCGGCCCTCATCGGCGTTGGGTGGAGGAGATTCTGGCGGCGAAGCCGCAACCGAAGAGGCCAGAGGCCAGAAGCCGGAGGCCAGCAATGAAATCGGAAGTCGGCGGTCGGCAGTCGGTACAAACCCGCACCGCTGAGTCGAAGCCCGCGTGACATAGGGGAATCGTCTCCAAAATGCGCGATGTTGAGATAGTGTGTCACGGAGATCACGGAGTGAGGGGTGAGTAGGAGATTGGGAAAGTTGGAGAGTATGGATCGGGACACCTAATCTCGTAATCCCTCATTCTCATATTATCCCAAAGCCTGCTGCCTTTCCTTCGTGCCTTCGTGCGAGAATGGATCGATGTCTGTGACTCAGAGCTAACAGCTCGTAGTTTTGAATACGATAATCCTCTGCGAATGAGCGGTGATATGCTGTGACGCCGCACGTTCAATAATTTGCTCAGAAAAAAAGCTGGAGGTATCCAGAACCGTGGGTCATTTGGTCTAAATTCGATTCAAGGACCGTCCGCAGACACTACCCCGCCCCACCCTGTTTGCCACAGTCCACCCTCTGAAACGCTTTCCCATACCCCAATATGGATTACCACGCTCTGCTGATGATAATGGCTGCCTTGTGCATGATCTATGTCATAACAACGCCGTCTGAGGAATAAAGCTGCGGCAGAGCCGCAACCAAAGAAGATTGAATCGAGGAGGAGCTGGTAGCATTCGGAAAGCTTTAAGCTGCGAGCTAAGTAGCTGTTAGTTTCGATCCTAGATCTGTTTTTAACACGGAGGGCACGGAGATCCTGGAGCGGCAGAGCCGCAACCAAAGGAGATAGAATCTAGGAGCGAGAATCTAGAATGGGTGTCCCGCAGACGGGACACCGAGTGCGGCAGCACCGCTTTCGGTGCTGTCTGTTATGTGAAAGGGAAAGAGGGTGTTGCAGCAT
>JBAZHQ010000515.1:0-2941 GCA_041652235.1 Opitutaceae bacterium
TAACGTGGAAACCAAGAAGTTTGGTATCGGCGTCCAGAACATCTTCGTCCGCTTGCCGGACGGGACGGAAGAATCCCTGGGTGCCGTGCAGGATGCCGCGATCAGTGGCCAGTTCTCGTTGAACAAGAAGTACGGGGACGATTCGCGGGTGCCGTTGAACACCATCGTCGGGCAGAAGGACGTGAAAATCACAGGGAAGCACGCGCAAACGAGCCTCAAGCTTTTGAACTATCTCCAAGGTGGGACGTTCACGGGCATGGACTCGGATACCTATTCCGCTCCGGAATCGGACACGGCGGACGCCTCGATGAAGACGGCGATCACGGTCAATTCCGTGTCGGCAGACGCCAAGGTCACGGACATCTTCACCTTCTTTGCCCTGTCCGTGTCCACCTTCAAGGTCGTCCAGTCGTCTACCGGCGCGGTGGTGGGGACGTTCAGCACGTCGGCGTATCCGGCAACGAACATCGTTCCCGGCCTGTCGCTCACGGTCAACGGGACGTTGGTGGCTGGAAGTGTGGCCAACATCAAGACGGCGGCGGTAGGTGAGTCCGTCGAGGTCCGAGATGAGGATAAGAACGATGCACCTAGCTATATCGCTCTTCGCATCATCACGGAGCCGAGCCCGAGCGAGGGCCAGTTCGACATCCTGTATTACAGCGTCCGGTCGGGGGGCATCAACGTCACCCTCAAGACGCTCGAACACGCGGAGTTCGACTTCAACTTCGAGCCGCGTGTCGAGCCGACGTTGGGCAAGATCAGCCAGTGGAGGACGTTGTCTACGCCGAGTTGAACCTTGACCGATTGGTGAAAGCCAGTCTGGTTTAGGAGAACGGAAGGGTCCGGGGCCCGCAACCCCCTGGCCCTTCCGTACCTTGTGCGGGAAGGTGAAATCATGACGGGCATGACAGCTCAGGAGTTTTTGGACGGATTGGGTCAGTCCACGACGACGAAGACCTTGTCGAATGGTCTCCGGGTAGAGATTCGTCGGGTTGACGTGATGCACATTTTCACGACGAGCGGGGCGCTGGTTCCATCGTATGCGAACGACAAGGCTAAAGCTGAGGTCAGTAAATCCCCGGAAACCGCACAGAAGGCCGTGGAGAATTTCAATCAGGTCCTTTTCGCGTCCTCAGTTTCGCCCAGGTTTGTCCCTGGTACCGAGTCGAACCTGGAAAAGAACGAGATCGGGATCGACAGTCCGATGCTTTCCAGCGGGTTGAAGGCCGAGTTGATGGCGGTGGTGTTGGAGTTCAACGGGTTCACTGGCATAGCCGCTGAATTTTTTCGACTCACTCGTAAAGGAACTGTGGGCCGTACTGGACCCAGTGTGTCGAAGGTACGCAAAAGCACCACACGAGTACCTAAGAAAGAATCTGTGGGAACTGGGGTTCGACGCATCCGTAGCAAGGCGAGGCATGCAAGCTGAGATGGAAGCCGCGCAGAATGCGGGGAAGACGAAGAAAGAGCTTCCCACATCGGACGATGGCGGTCGAAGGATGTCGGTTAAAGAGGTCTTGGAAAGGATGGGGTGACAAATGACGACGGAAGAACTTGCCCTCATCCTGACCGCCCGTTTCGATCAACTGGATAAAGCTTTCGACCACGCAGACAAGCAGTTGAACCGGTATTCCAAGAGTTCGGAAGACGCTAACGCCAAATCCCAAGCGGCGTTCCTGGCCTCGACGGTCGCGATTGGTGCGGCGGGATATGCGCTTCTCGATTTCATGAAAACGGCTGTTTTGTCTGCGGCTCGGTCGGAAGAGTTGGACATTGTCCTCTATAACATGGGCAAGACTATTGGGATGACGAGTGCGGAGATCGACAAGGCCATCGCTGGGATTGCTAAGCTAGGTATTTCTCAAAACTCTGCGAAGGAAGCGACCCTTCGATTTTTACAGGCTAACTTGGACGTAGCCGATGCGGTGAAGCTTGCGCGGGTCGCCCAGGATTTGGCTGTCATCTCCGGCCAGAATAGTTCGGACACGTTTAATAATTTAACGACGGCAATCGTGACCCAGCGCACCGAATTATTGATGCAGGTTGGGATCATGCAGGGTGTGGACAAGATTTTTGCGGAGTATGGGAAGACGGTGGGGACAGCGGCCAAGGACCTTTCTGAGATGCAGAAGCGTCAGGCTATCCTCAACACGATCCTCCAAGCAGGAGCCAAGGCCACCGGGAACTATGCAAGGGCAATGGGTTCCGGTTATAAAATTCTCGGTTCAATGAAACGGTTGCTTGAGGACACGGCGAAAACCCTGGGGGACACGTATCTCCCCGCCTTTAATGCGACGATTGCTCCCGTGTATGGGTTGATCGACGCTTTCAACAAATCGGGGCCAGTGGTCAAAACGTCGGTGGCATTGGTGCTGGGTGCGGTGACCGCGTATGTCGCACTTGCGGCGGCTATGCGGGTTGTGATGATTACTCTCCCTGGCCTCATGGCCGCGTTCTCATCGTTCAATGCGGTTCTCCTGGCCAATCCGATCATTGCGGGTACGGCGGCGCTGGCCTTTGCCACATTCGCCGCACTTGGCACATTGGATAAAATCCTCGGTATTTCAAAAGCGGAACAGGAAGCTCGCGCATTAAACACAGCATTGAATGCGGCCTTTAAACTTCGGATGTCCGAAGTTAAGGATGTTGTTAACCCAGTTGAGCGCCTCCGTCAAACGAAGTTAGTCCTTGCCGCTCGTAAGATGGAACTCGAACAGGGGGACAAGCTTACCGATTCCGCGAAAGACCTTCTTCGGGACGAAATCCGGCGCGCGGAGATGCTCTATGAGAACCTCAAACCGCACGAGAAGGAACTGGAACTCTTAGAGGCCAAGCGCAAGAAGATTGCGGCCAACACGCTGTCCCAAGAGGACTACAAGAAGGCGGTGGATAAAGCCCACTCCGCAATGAAGGACGATTTCGCGACCTTTGAATTTGAGTC
>JBAZHQ010000516.1:0-2925 GCA_041652235.1 Opitutaceae bacterium
CCGCTGGGCCGTCTGGCCAAGATCTGCCGCCAAAATAACGTGCTGCTGGCCGTCACTGCCGACCACGGCATGGTCTTTCCTTCTGCTACCGGCAAGGGCGGGCACTCGGCTGAGAAGTACGCGGCCCGGCTGGAGGCGCGGCGCGTCCCCCTGGTCTTCCTGGGGCCGGGGGTGGAAGAGCTGAACCTGGGCGGCCGCTGGTCGGAGACTGATATCGCGCCAACGGTTATGGATCTGCTCAATATCTCCGGCAACCTCTCTGGCGACGGCCGGAGCCTGCCCGTTGCCGAGAGCTACGAGCTGCGCGTCACGGGCGCGCCCGCGGGCCTCTCGCTCTGGCGCGATGGGGTGCATCTGGCCGATGCCAAAGGCGCGGGTGAGTGCTGCTTCCGGGGACTGCCGCGCGGGTTGTACAGCCTCAAGGCAGACGGAAAAGAGTGGGCCGTACTGGTGAACGGGGACGTGGCGATGGATCTGGCAGGGAAGGCTGTGCCAAAGGGAGATTGGAAGAGAATAATCGGGATCGTGCTCATTTTAGCCATAAACCTGGCTGGAATCGCCATCATTGTGAGGATCTGGAAGAAAGGCGACTAAGACTGGTTGGCTACCGGGTCCGGTTTCACGCGAAGGCGCGAAGCCGCGAAGTCAGAACATCGGTTATTTCGGCCTCGTAAAACCAGGATCTTAATCAGTCGTTTTCCCGAGATAACAGGAAGCTTAACAGACATCCGCCAGCTCCACTTTCAGGATCTCAGCATTGGAGCGATCAGCCAGATCGTAGTTCATAACTTCCAAAACAAGCCCAATTGCCGCCTTTATGTTTGCCAGAGCTTCCTCTTTCGTTTCCCCCTGACTTATGGCTCCCGGCAATTCGAGGCATCGAACCGTATAACCACCCTCGTCCTGCGGCTTTAGGATGACGGTATATTTCATAGTGATAATAGTTGATGGAAGTTATATTTATACGGGCAATTGCTGATCGTAGATAGAGACGAACGGAGAAATGGAAATTGCCCCAACTGGAACAGATCGAAGCCATTGAAAAGCGCCTCTGGAAAGCGGCGGACAACTTGCGTGCCAACTCGAACTACGCCAGCAACGAGTACTTTATGCCAGTCATGGGGCTTGTCTTCCTGCGGCACGCCTACAGCCGCTTTCTGTCGGTTAAAGAATCGGTAGTGTCCAGCCTTCCCAAGCGCGGCGGCAAGACCCGACCGCTGAGCAAGGAGGACTTCTCACAGAAAGGGGCGATCTTCTTGCAACCCAAGGCGCAGTTCGACCACCTTGTCTCCCTTCCTGACAGCTCGGACCGCGCCAAGGCCATCATTGAGGCCATGGAGTCTATCGAGGCAGACTACGAGAGCCTGCGCGGCGTCCTGCCCAAGAGCGAATACCAGGAACTCGACAACCAGGTCCTAGGCCAACTCCTTCGCACGCTCAATCCCGACGAGCTAAAGAAGGTGAAGGGCGACGTCTTCGGTCGCATCTACGAGTATTTTCTCACCCAGTTTGCCGACCAGAAGGCCCACGATGGCGGCGAGTTCTTCACCCCCATCTCGCTTGTCTCCCTGATCGCTCACGTACTCGACCCACAGCGAGGCACGGTGCTGGACCCGGCTTGCGGTTCGGGCGGCATGTTCGTGCAGAGCGCTCGCATCGTCGAGGAGCAGGGCTCGAACCCCGCCGACCGGTTGACCTTTCGCGGGCTGGAGAAGAACGCCACCACCATTCGCCTGGCCAAGATGAACCTGGCAGTGCACGGCCTGGAAGGCGACATCAAGAAAGCTATCACCTACTACGAGGACCCGCATGAGCTGGTTGGCAAGGCAGATTACGTGATGGCCAATCCGCCCTTCAATGTGGACGAGATCGACGCAGACAAGGTCAAGAGCGATCCGCGGCTGCCCTTCGGCCTGCCGGGCGTCAACAAGAGCGGAAAGGTCTCCAACGGCAACTACATCTGGATTAGCTATTTTTACAGCTACCTGAATGATCATGGCCGGGCGGGATTTGTCATGTCTTCCCAGGCTTCCAGCGCCGGTGGCGGCGAGGCTAGGGTGCGCCAAAAGCTGGTCGAGACCGGGGACGTGGAGGCGATGATCGATGCTCGCAATGTCTACCGCAAGGTGACGCGCAAGATCTACGACTTTTCTCCAGAGCAGGAGCAGAACCTGCTGGCCATCGTCTGGCTCTACCGGGGCCGGACCGACCGCTACCTCGACCTCGTCTCCAGCTACTGCCGCCGCACTCTTGAGGCGGCGGCAGCCTGCTTTGCAGCCGAGGACGAAAACGGCAACACCATTCAGCCGCTGACGGAGTTCACGGCCTCGCTGCAACCTTTCCTGAGGGAAGCTGCAAAAGAAGCGGACCTGCAAAAGGAACTGACCGAAGCCAGGGCCGCCTTTCTGGCCGATGTCGAGGCGTTCCAGAAGGCCCTCGCCGCAGAGCAAACGGCCTGGAAGACGCAAAAGACCGACAATGGAGAATTAAAGAAGGCAGTCGATAGGCTTTCACCCCTGGCCGAAGCCAGGCGCAACCTGGTCAAGCAGACCGATCTACTCTACAAGCTGGCCGGCCCGATGACGGAGAGCGGCGGGCGGGAGGGCACACGCACCCTCAAGGCCGCAGACGACGCGCGCCAGCGGGCCGCTCTGCCGCTCAAGCAGGTACGCTACTTTTGGAAACAAGCCGCATGGCTCACCGAGCGCTTCCCTGAGGCGAGGCTTCGGGACGTGGAAGGGCTGGTCAAGCTGGCAAGCATCGAGGAGATCGCCGCCAACGACTGGAGCCTGACTCCAGGTCGATATGTGGGCGTCGCCCATGAGGAAGAGGATGAGGATTTCGACTTCGAAGAAACCCTTCGGGAGATTCACGTGGAGCTGGAAGACCTTAACGCTGAGGCAGTGAGGCTGACGACAGTGATCA
>JBAZHQ010000517.1:0-2923 GCA_041652235.1 Opitutaceae bacterium
GCAAGTGCCATACGAAGGCACCCGACAAAAGACCATTCCTTTGAAAATGACATTCGAATCTCCCTCAAATTCGCGTGCCGCGAGTTAAGCCCGCCGAACGCTGGGGCCTACGGCGCGCGCTATGTGCGCGCCACGTTGGCCCACCTGACTGGGCTCCGCGCACGCGCGCGGCCGTAGAGCCCGATGTTAGGGCGAGAATGTTGACCTCAGAGCTTGTCTTTGCTCGGGATTCGAATCGTTCCGGGTTTTGGTTCACCATATCGTAGGAGCATTTGCTTTCCCGCCTCGAGCCTTACACTGCGGGACTTGCTATTGTTGGCGACAGCTAAGATTTGATTCCGCATCGGATAATCCGGCTTCATAATGTCCGGGTGGCCAATGATATACCAATGCCAGAACAGATTCATGGCATGCGGCAGCGGCCGCCCGCTATCCAGCCAGCCAACGCAACAGAAAAAGAGCAGATGGTCGTTCAACGTTTCATCTTGATTCTTAAGCAAGTCATCAGGGTTTCTGTCCGCATGCTTTGAAAACTCGGAGACGCGATTGAAATAACCCCAAAAGATGCGCTCCTTCCCGGGGGCTATTAGATCATCAAATAGAACGTGGAACTTGTGCTTCTTTTTTTGCGAGATGTCATAAAGCACTCGGAAAGCTGCTGAGCCTAGCGTATTAATCGAGATGAAATCCCCGCGATCAAACAGGAGTTTAATCGCGGTCGTTACTTGCCTTTCGACTACGTCAAATTTTGTGAGAGCCATTCTCTGGCAAGTTTTCGCCCTAGACACAATGGTTGACTGAAAAGCAGGGCTCGCCGTCCTTTGAGACGTGGGTTGTGATACTGTTTGAAGGCATCATAGAGCCACACAAAGGAGGCGAGCTTGGAACAGTCTACCATGTATATCGGACTTGATGTCCACAAAGAATCGATTCACATTGCCTTGGCCCCTGGAAGCGGCGAGGAGGTCCGTTCCTACGGGGAAGTCAGAGGAGACCTCAACGCCATCGACAAGGCCATAAGCAAGCTGCGCGGAATCCATCCCAAGCTGAACGTCGTCTACGAGGCCGGGCCATGCGGGTACGCTCTCTATAGGCACCTGACCAAAAAGGGCATCGTCTGCTCCGTCGTGGCACCGAGCATGATTCCAAAGCGCTCCGGCGACCGCATCAAGACGGACCGGCGCGATGCGATCAAGCTGGCGCGGCTCCATCGCGGAGGAGAACTCACCGCCGTCTATGTCCCCAGCGCCGAGGATGAGGCGGTGCGGGATTTGACGCGCGCCAGGGAGGACGCCATCATCGCCCACAAGCGGGCGCGGCAGCAATTGTCGTCTCTGTTGCTGCGTCAAAACATCCGCTACCCAGGGAAACAGGCCTGGACGCAGGCCCATAAGCGCTGGACTGCGCGACTCACCATGCCTCATGCGGTGCAGCAGATCGTCTTCCAGGAGTACATGAACGCCATCGAAGAAGCGCACCAAAGGGTCGAGCGGCTCACGGAGCAGCTGCGTCAGGCCATGGAGACCTGGCGCGTGGCTCCGGTGGCGCGCAGCCTGCAGGCGCTTCGCGGCGTATCGCTGGTGGCCGGCGCCTCGATCCTGGCCGAGCTGGGAGACCTGAGCCGGTTCGACAACCCGCGGGACTTGATGGCGTTCTTGGGGCTGGTTCCCAGCCAATACAGCACGGGTCCTCATCAGAGGCTCGGCGCGATTACCAAGACCGGGAACTCTCATGCGCGCCGGATGCTCGTGGAGTCGGCCTGGGCGTATCGCTTCCCGGCCAGAGTGTCGCGGGATCTCCGAACGAGGCAAGAAGACCTGCCGCAGAATGTGCGCGACATCGCCTGGCGCGCTCAGGTTCGGCTGTGCCACAAATACCGCCGTCTGGCGGCAAGGGGCAAGGTCAAGCAGGTGATAACCACGGCCATCGCGCGCGAGCTGGTGGGCTTTATGTGGGCGATCGCCAAGGAGGTGCCGATGGCCAAAGCTTAACGGCAAACGTCGAACTTCACCAGGTTCGCAAGAGGGACGCGGGCTAAGGTCAGGGGAATCCTCGGACGCGTTAAGAGCCGGACCCTCGTGGTCCGACGCTCGATACTAGAGCGAGGAAGCCCCGTGACGGAGAGGGGTCAGGCGGTATCCAATCCGCGAATATCAGCAGGAGCGACCAACGTCATTGAGCCCGCGCCCCGCTTGAGGATCTGGTTAGGAGGAACTTCCACGAAAAAGGAGGACGGAGAGGCCTGTCTACTTGACTTCAGTCAACCATATCAACGCTGGGGCCTACGGCGCGCGCTATTTGCGCGCGGCGTTGGCCCACTTGACCGGGCTCGACAAAGGCGCGCGGCCGTAGAGCCCGATGTTCTGCGTCCTTCTACTTTAGTTTCCACAACTTTCCATCCGAGAGCGTGTATATCATCCTGATTTCGGGGTTGTCCGTTCCACGACAATCTATGCCTGAACTTTGCCCACGAAGAAAAATGGCTTTCGAGTCGGATGACCAATATGCTCCAACCGATCCTCCCGAACCCGGATCCGCCTCTTCCACCCGGAGAATTCGTTTCTTCTCGCCGACCTTGGGCGCGAGCCAGAATGCGTGGCAACCTTGGGAGATCATCGGCCCCCAATCATCGTAGACATCTTCAATGTGGGCCGAACCGTCCGGGGCCTCTTGATAGTTCTGGCCAGTTATGTGAGCTTTCTCGAATTCCTTAAGGTAACTGTTGGCTGGGCTGCCCGGCGTGATTTCGAAGATTACAGTGGGTGTCCGATACCGCCAAATGTTAAAGGCTATAACCAGGAGAATGACTGCCCAAAAGGGCCATCGCAAGTGGTACCAGTATTGCTTCGCGGTATATCTAGCTATGGTTTCACCTCAGCGCCATTACGCATGCCGAATCTGATTGGTACGCAGAACGTAATGT
>JBAZHQ010000518.1:0-2915 GCA_041652235.1 Opitutaceae bacterium
GCCGTTGCCGTGTTCGTCCGCTTCGATAATATCTTCGGCATCGATTTCACGGGAGGCGATCAGATGACTCTGGCCTATGTGCAGAAGGTCGATATCTCCAAGATTCGCTCTGTTGCGACTGATGCCGGCATCACAGATATCAATCCGTCCTACCAGGTCGAACTCGGTTCGAACAAGGAAAGCCTCAAGATCGAGACTCCTTATGGCAAGGGATCGCAGCTTGTGACAGCCCTTCAAAAGGCCTATCCCGCCGCCAAATTCGAGACGACGGCAGAGGAGGCCATCGGCCCCGCTGTCGGAAAGGAAATTGGAGCAAACGCCCTGCTTTCGGTGGGCCTTTCGCTGCTCGCCATCCTGCTCTACATCGCCTTCCGCTTCGAGTTCGGGTTCGGACTGGGCGCCGTCGTGGCGACCATTCACGATGTGCTCATGACGATCGGCGTGTTCGTGCTCTTCGGCAAGCAATTCAATGCGCCGATGGTCGCCGCAATCCTGGCCATCATCGGATACTCGGTGAATGATACCGTGGTCGTCTTCGATCGCATCCGTGAGGAACTGCATCTCAATCCAAACGGGAATCTGAAGGAAATCGTCAACCTGGCCATCAACCGCGTGTTCTCGCGTTCCTTGATGACCAGCGTCACGACCCTCCTGGCGGCCCTCTCGCTGTTCATCTTCGGCAGCGGCGTGCTCCACGAACTCGGATTCACCTTCCTCATCGGTATCGTCACCGGAGCATTCTCCTCCATCTGTATCGCCGCCCAGATCTTCTACTGGTGGCACAGAGGCGACCGCAAGAAGGTGGAAGCCCATGCCGACACCGCACCCACGTACTCGTGGATGGGCTCAAGCAAGGCCTCGGAATAAACGCAGACGGCGCCGCGGGCGGCTCGCCGCCCGCTTGACGATCGGGTCTGCATCCGGGGAAAAGCTTCCGGATGCGTTCCCGCTCAAGCATGCGTTTGCGCCCGGGGCGCCTTCGCTCGCACGCCGTCAACGACTCCATGCATTGGACTTACCAGCCGCTCCCAGCCGAAGAGGTCATGGAGCTTAGCCGCCGCGCCAATCTCAGCGCGGTTCTCGCGGAGCTTTTGATGCGACGCGGAATTTCCGACGTCGAGGACGTGGAGAAGTTTCTCAAGCCCGCCCTGAGCGAGATCGGAGATCCCTTCCGCCTTTCGCATCTCGAAGCCGCCGCCGCCCGCCTGAAACAGGCGATCGTCGACCGCGACGACATCGTCGTCCTTGGCGATTACGACGTGGATGGCGTCACCAGCACGGCTCTGCTTGTAAGCATCATGCGCCGCTTCGGCGTGAATCCGCGTTTCATCGTGCCTCGGCGATCCGAGGACGGCTACGGTCTATCCCGAAGCGCCATCGACCGCGCTCTAGAGCAGGGCAGGCCAAGGCTCTTCATTGCGCTCGATTGCGGCACGAACTCCATAGCGGAGGCCGCCTATCTGCGCGAACAAGGGGTCGATGTGATGATTATCGACCATCATCGATCCAAGGAATCCCTGCCTATTCAGGGCTGCCTGCTCATCAATCCCCACGTGCATGAAACGGAAGGTGACGCTTCCTGGCGCCACCTCTGCACGGTCGGCTTGGTGTTCAAGCTCATGCACGGGTTGCTCAAGCTGCTGCGTTCCGAGAATCATCCGGTGGCTTTTCGCATCAAGCTGCGCGATTATCTCGATCTGGTGGCGATGGGCACGGTTGCCGATCTGGTGCCCTTGCTCGGCGAAAATCGCACGCTTGCTCGCCACGGCCTGAAGATTCTCCAGCAGACGCAGCGACCCGGCTTGAAGGCGCTCATGCGCGTGGCGGGAGTGAGACCCGCCCAGGAGCTGCTGCCCGTGGACATATCCTTCCGCCTCGGGCCTCGGATCAACGCCAGCGGGCGCTTGGCCGACGCCGCTCTTTCCGTCGAGCTGATGCTTAGCGACGACGAGAAGTTCTGCGAGGAGACCGCACAGCAGCTCGATTCCTTCAATCGCGAGCGCCAGGATATCGAGCGGCAGATCACCGAGGAGGCCGAGGGCATCATCGAATCCAAGTACAAGCTCGACCCGGGAATTGTCCTTTACGGCGACTCCTGGCACCCCGGCGTTGTCGGCGTTGTCGCGGGCCGGGTCACCCGCAAGTACAACCGCCCCTGCATCGTCCTCGGCAACGAAGGCGACCAGGCCAAGGGCTCGGGACGCAGCGTTGACGGCCTTAACCTGGTCGACGTGCTAAGCACGTGCTGCGATCATTTGAATAGCTGGGGCGGGCACCCGATGGCCGTCGGCATCGCCGTCCCCAAGCAGCATGTGGAGGCGTTCCGAAGCCAATTCTCAGAGGCCGTCCGTCGCTTCAAGGGCACGGGCATCGCCGAGCAGGAGGTATCGATCTCCGCATGGATTTTGCCGGAATCGATACGCGAGCGGCTCATGGAGGAGCTCGATTCCCTCCATCCCTTCGGCCAGGGGAATCCCGAACCCGTTTTCGGCGTTCGCGGCATCGTGTTCCATCAGGCTCCCGAAGTGTTCAAGGAAGTGCATTTCCGTTTCTGCTTCGAGGATGGCCGGGGTCGCCGCCTGCACGGCGTGGCCTGGAAGCAGGCCCACCGCATCCCGCCCGTCGGAGTCCCCGTCGATCTGGCGGTCGAGCTCGCCTGGAATTACTTCAACGACCGCAAGCTCCTCCAACTGGAGCTGGTTGACTGGCACCTCTCGCAACAGGAATGAGGCAACTGCCTGCCGGCTGAGTTTGGGCGATCGATGCATCCGGGATTGCGCCAATGGATGCATTTGCCACCTTTGCCATCCGGTGTTCACGCGAAGCTCACGACAATTGCCCCTGGTCGGGATTATTCTTAATTCCGCAGACAATTGCCACGAAAAGGCGCAACAAATCATAGCGCGGCGGAGCCG
>JBAZHQ010000519.1:0-2905 GCA_041652235.1 Opitutaceae bacterium
GGACGCACCTTTATCAACTGCCCTCCCCTCTTCACGCACCAGTACTCGCACGCCTGGTTCGATTTTCATCAGCGCCAGGACGCCTACACCGACTACTGGCGCAACTCCGTCGACGCCACCCTCGCCCAGCGCCAGTGGAGTGCCAAGCTCTCCGACCGCTTCTCGAAATGGTCTCTGGATCTCTGGGGTCTCACCTCTTCCGATAGCGTTCTCGGCTATATGGGCTGGGGCGGCCCGAATGGAGCAACCGACGAGCTCGACGGCACGATTGTTCCCTGCGCTCCGGGTGGTTCTCTCCCCTTTGCTCCCGCCGAGTGCCTTGCCTCCCTCCATCGAATGAAGGAAATCGGAGGCGATCGAGTCTGGCAGCGCTACGGGTTCGTCGACGCCTTCAATCCCCAGACCGGCTGGGTTGCCGAAGACGTCATCGCCATCGACCAGGGCATCATGCTCATGATGGCGGAAAACCTCCGCACCGGGCTGGTATGGCGCTTTTTCATGCAAGCGCATGAAGTCCAGGAAGGCCTCCGCCTCGCCGGTTTCAAGGCAACGAGCCCCGAAGATCCTCCCCGCCTCTTGATCGCGACGGTGAAATAGGCTGAGAAGCTCCGAGCTGTTAGCCTTTAGCTATTAGCTCTCAAGCCTCAGAAAAACTATGAGCCGATCCGACTGAGGCGGCGTTGCCGCCACCGTGTGCGCCTAGCGCACCACCGAGGCGCAACAGCGCCACAGTCGGACTGCCCGACCGAGTCAGCCGGGCCGTCGCACTGCATGAGAGCGTAAGTGCGTAAGAGGTGTAAGTCTCGTAAGCCTACCACCCCCATCGGCATCGAAGGCGATGCCATACACTCCAACCCCGCGTAGCCGGGCATGGGGCCGCAGTGCATTGATGGCTGGCTTGAGGTTCGTTGCCTTGCCATCACCGCACTGCGGCCCCATGCTCGGCGCAGCCACTCACCTCTTCAACCCGCTGAAATCTCCCCGCTCGGCGGCGTGCACAAAGCCTTCCGTCACGCTCTTCAAATCCTCCCAGCGCTGGCGGATCTTGCGGGCTTCCTCAGCCGTGATCGTGTTGTCGCCCGCCGCCTGAGCGATCGTCGCCAGCATGTCGGCAAATTCCTTCACGATGTCGTTGGTCATCGGAATCAGGTTGCCGCCTGTCTTCATTATCTTGGCATTGCTGATGTAGAAGCCGCCCGCCTGCTCGCACACCCACTGCACGATGTGGTGATGCTGGCTAATTCTTATCAGTTGCCCCACCCGGCCGAGCGGGCTGCTCGCTCCGCTGCCGCTTTCTTCAGTGGGCGGCTCAGCCCATTTATAGACCAGCGAAAGAGACAAGCCCATCTCGGCGGCAATCCGCTTCGCAGGTGTTTCCTTCAATACATCGCGCATCACTTCGTGGGGTTCCATAGGTGTGGGTAATTCCCGGAGAGTATGGCGCATCGGCAAATACCCGACAAGCCCGCCTTCTCTTTGAGAAGACGCCGGAGAAGTGCGATTCATCCCCACCCCGGCCCGCGCTACAGTCGCTTTTCTGTCCTCTGAAAGGCCAGAAAGCAGATGCATTCGGGTTAATGGCCTCAATCGCTCTGCTAATGAGTTCAGATGTCTCATTTTATCATTTCGCGGGAATCGAGTTTAATACATATCCTTTCCAAGACTTAGTTCTATGAACATTCACGAATACCAAGCACATGCCCTGTTCGAAAAATTCGGCGTACCCTCCCCAAAGGGTTACCCAGCCACGAGCCTCGGCGAAATCGACGCCGCCCTCGCCAAACTTCCCGAGGGTCCCACGGTGGTCAAATCCCAGATCCATGCGGGCGGACGCGGCAAAGGCACCTTCATCGACGGCCTCCAGGGCGGCGTGAAGGTCTGCAAATCCAAGGGCGACGCCAAGGCCATCGCCGGCAAGATGCTCGGCAACACTCTGGTGACCAAGCAGACCGGACCCGCCGGCCGCAAGGTCCAGACCCTCCTCTTCACCGAAGCCTGCGCGATCAAGAAGGAGTATTACCTTTCCATCCTCCTCGACCGCGTCTCTTCCCGCCCCGTCATCATCGCTTCCACCGAGGGCGGCATGAACATAGAAGAGGTCGCCAAAAACACTCCGGAGAAGATCCGCAGGGTCTTCATCGATCCTGCGTATGGTCTGGCTGAATACCAGATCCGCCAGTTGATCTTCGCCCTGGGCTTCAATCCGGCCGAGGCCAAGAACGCCAACAAGCTTATCCGCAATCTTTACAGCCTCTACTGGGAATGCGACTGCTCCATGGTCGAGATCAACCCGCTCATCACCACCTCCGATAATCGTGTGATAGCCCTCGACGCCAAGGTGGGCTTCGACGACAACTCCCTCTTCCGCCATCCCGAGATCGTCGCCCTGCGCGACCTCGCCGAGGAGGACCCCAAGGAAATCGAGGCGTCGAAGTTCAACCTTTCCTACATCGCGCTCGACGGAAACATCGCCTGCCTCGTCAATGGCGCCGGTCTCGCCATGAGCACGATGGATATCATCAAGCACTTCGGCGGCAATCCTGCCAACTTCCTCGACGTGGGCGGCGGCGCCTCCAAGGACCAGGTCGTCGCGGCCTTCAAGATCATCCTCAACGACCCCAATGTGAAGGGCATCTTCGTCAACATCTTCGGCGGTATCATGGACTGCAACGTCATCGCCTTGGGCATCGTCGATGCGGTCAAGGAGATCGGCCTCAAGCTTCCCCTCGTCGTTCGCCTCGAAGGCAACAACGTCGTCGCGGGCAAAAAGACACTCGCCGAATCCGGCCTTACCATCGTCCCGGGCGACAGCATGGCGGACGCTGCACAGAAGATCGTCAAACTCGTCTCCGCCGCCTAGGCAAATTCTCATATCTGAGATCTCAAATTTCAAAGAACACTCCCC
>JBAZHQ010000520.1:0-2891 GCA_041652235.1 Opitutaceae bacterium
GAGTTTCGGATAGAGATTCAATGGGAAGTCGGAGCCGAAAACGATGCGTTCCACCGGCACGACTTCCAAAAAGCGCCGCCAGATGGACTCGTCGTAGATAAGCGGCGAGGCGGCGGTATCATAGAATACGTTGAACAGCTCCTCGGCCTCCTCGTCGTGGAGCGGCAGAAGGCCGCCCCAATGCGCCAGAATGAAATTGGCCTGGGGATAGGTTTTCGCCAGCCAGAGAAAATCACGCAAAGGAGTCTTCACCCGACCGGGATAGAAGGCGCCCTCGAGATCGGTGACATGAAAGTTGACGGGCAAACGCAGCTCGCCGGCGAGTTCCAAAACCTCCTGAAAGACGGGGTCGCCTACGTCGTAACCCTGTGAATGGGGCGAGAGCTCGCCAAGGCCTGAGAAGCCTCTTTCCCGCGCTGTTCTCACAATATCGACGACTGCGTCTCTCCCTGCGGAAGGATGCATGGTTGCGAAGGCGCTGAAACGGTCGGGATGCTCCTTCACGCAGATGGACATGAAGTGATTATGCCACACGCAGGTCTCGGGCCACTGCCAATACCAGCCCAGCAGGATTGCGCGTTCGACAGCCGCGGCATCCATGGATTCGAGCAATTCCTTCACGGACGGGAAGCTCTGAATGGCCTGCCCGCTTTTTCTCAACCGGGTGCAAAGCATGGCCCAGTGAGTCTCCGCCCTGGATGCCGCCCATGCCACGGGATCCCGATTCAGCTCGGCGGGATACAAATGCACATGCGCGTCTATGATGCTCATGAAAAGGTGGAGCGCTTGAAGTGTTAGATCGGCCGGTTCTTGAAAGTATGAAGCCTGACTTCCTGGCGGTGCAGACGAGACATGAATCTTGATCGGCGGGTCATTGAAGGCAACTTCCAGATAAGAGTGTTTTCAAATCGCGGGTTGCGAATCCGGGATGAGTGCCCAATTATAGACAAGACACGTCCGCAGACCCGTTCATCCGAATCTTCATGACAGTGAGGCTGAAACCGGCATCTGAGATCCTCTTAAATTCTGATAACCGCAATGTTACACAAGACAGAACCCACGACTGACTTCTCTGGACTCATCGCCAAGTTGCAACATGGCCAGGGATCGGTGCTGGCAGCGCGGGAAATCACGGATCGTCCTGTTTACGGGCAGACGCTTTTTGTCGCCGAATGCTCCCTGGACATGAAGTTTGGCGTTTTCCGGACCTTCGTTTTCCAGGACATCGTCGACAAGCATTACATCATAGCGCTGGCTTTCGGCGATATAGAGAAAGCCGATCTGCTCTACACCCGCCTGCATTCCTCCTGTGTGACCAGCGAAACCCTGCGCGGCTGCGACTGCGATTGCGTGCAGCAATTGGAGGGAGCCCTCAAGCGAATCGCCGAGAAAGGCAGCGGCATTCTCTTCTATTTGATGCAGGAAGGCCGGGGCGTGGGTTACCTGGGGAAAGCTCGCGATCGCATGATCGTCCAGGCTTCCCTCGACCAGATCTCCACATTTCAGGCCTATGCGGCCATGGGACTCGAAAAGGACCATCGTCGATATGATAATATTGCCCAGATCTGCCATCTTCTCGGGATCAAAGCTCCGTTCGTTCTCCTGACCAACAACCCCGACAAGGTGGCTGCTCTCCGCTCTCTTGGGGTGCCGATAGCCCGCACGGAAACATTGGAAATCGAGCCCTCCCCGTTCAATCTGGCATACCTCACCTCGAAGGCGGAAGCGGGCCATATTCTCAAGCGTCCCAGCGAGAGCATCCTGCGGCGCGCCCTCCCCCCGGAACCGGTTATTCCCTTCAAACCGCACGCGCTTCCCGACGCACAGCGTTTTGTCTATGCGGCAAGTTATTTCCTGCCGATGAAGCCGGTGGACGACGACGTCCTCCTCGATGAAGCCCAGTTCAAGGAGCTTACTCAATCGCAGGCGATCGATCGTCTGATGTCCGGTCCGCGCCCGCTGGTCCGCGGATACCAGCTCATCCGCGGCAATCGCTTCCTCGTAAAAATCGATCCTGACAATCTGGCTGCGTTCCATCGCGACCAGCCGCAGGATTCAGTGGTCGATCTGTTGAGCTCGCCGTACTGGTTCCGCGTCCACGTCTATTACGATGTGGTGACGAGCCTCGATTACGTCGTCCTCACGCATGGCAGCATGAACGCCTCGGATATCCCGGTCGTGCGCCTCCAGAGCGAATCGCTTTTCAACCGCTTCCCCCTTCGCACAGTCGAGAACCGCGACAAGTTCATGCAAACCGTGAAGCACATCGTCGCCTACGGTTCCGGAGCGATTCTCCTGTTGCACAACGACGGACGAGGCGCCGGATTCGGCGCTTATGCGATCGACCGCATGTTGAGCGAGAAAGGAGGAGCGGCATCCTCGGACGAGGCGTATCGCCGCATCGGGGTGGATTACGACAGCCGCGACTATGATTCCAGCGTGCTGCTGCTGAAGCATCACCTGCCCGGCGGACGCATCCAGATGGTGATGAACTCACCCGACAGCCTCGTCACAAAAACCGAATACGCCGAAGCGTTGAAGAAACATCAGATCGACGTGGAGCACTGGATTTTCCTGGCCGACCAAGGCGACGCCTGAGTCCGATTCATTCAGAGGTAGGAGCCATGGGTTTGGCTGGCCGTTGCGGTCTGTCAGGGACGCCAAAACAAAACGCCAGCCTTGATTGGGCTAGCGTTGCATGCAAAAGGGAATCCGAGCCGTTATTTGGCCTCAGGCGCCTGGCCCATCAGTTTCTTGATTTCGATCAACTGGTCGACGTTGAGCGCGAGCGGGTTCATCTGAATGCCGAGAACCGTCTTGCAGGACGGGCAGCTATAGGAAAAACCGCGCCAGCGCGGCTGCTTGGCATCGTTAAGAGAAATATCCTCAAC
>JBAZHQ010000521.1:0-2884 GCA_041652235.1 Opitutaceae bacterium
GTGTATTCAGTGTATTCCGTGGTTCAAACGGATCGGGTTCATACTCGGCGTTCGCTCGATCCGTTTTGACAACCAGGGCGCTCTGCGCATCCGCTTGGCGCCTTGGCAAACACCGAAAAGATCCTCGTGGCGATGTCGGGCGGAGTCGACAGCTCCGTCGCGGCCCTCGTGTTGAAGCGCGCGGGCTTCGACATCGCCGGTGCTTACATGAAGAACTGGATCAATGAGGACGAGGTCGTCGGTCACTGCCCCTGGGAACAGGACATCACCGATGCCAGGCGCGTTGCCGAGCAGTTGGGAATCGATTTCCAGGTGGTCAACCTGATGCAGGACTACCGGTCTCTCGTCGTCCAGTATCTGCTCGATGGCTACGAACACGGGCTGACCCCGAATCCCGACGTCATGTGCAATCGAGAGATCAAGTTCGGCGTCTTCCGTGCCTGGGCCAAGGCGCACGGGTTTGGGGCCGTAGCCACAGGGCACTATGCGCTCCGGGTTGCCGCGCCCGATGGCGGCTGGCATCTCATGGAGGGTGCGGACAAGAACAAGGATCAATCCTACTTTCTCGCGCTCCTCCGGCAGGATCAACTGGCTGATGCCCGCTTTCCCATCGGCCACCTGGTGAAGCCCGAGCTGCGCCGCCTCGCGCACGAGGCGGGCCTGGCCACGGCGGGGAAGAAGGACAGCCAGGGCATCTGTTTCATCGGGCAGGTGAAGATGCAGGATTTCCTGCGCGCCTATGTACCCGACAAGCCCGGCCCGATTCTGCGCGCAGGCGATGAAATCCAGTTGGGGACCCACCGGGGCCTTCACACTTACACTCTCGGCCAGCGCAAAGGCATCGGGATTCCGTCGAACACCGACAACAAAGCCTACGTGGTGGTGGGCAAGCGCGCCTCCGACAACGCCCTGCTCGTCGCCTTCGACGCTCCTGATGCCCCAGGGCTGTGGTGCGACGAAATCCGTATCCATTCGCTCTCCTGGATAAGCGAAGCCATCACCCAAATCAGGAAGATTGAAGGCCGGGTACGTTACCGCGACCCTCGCGTGCCGCTGCGCTTCGAGCCTTTAGAAGGAGGAGTTGCACGCATCGTCTTCAGCCGCCCCCAGCGAGCCCTCGCCAGCGGCCAGATCCTGGCCCTCTACGAAGGCCCCCGCCTCCTCGGCGGTGGAGTGTATCTCTGAGGCAGAGGCCATATTCTCATTTCCGTCCCAAACCAGCCTCAGCAAGCTGAGGCCCTACGATTCAGCCCCCGTAGGGCCCGAGCTTGCTCGCGGCCCCTCCCTTCCTACTAAAATTATAGGCTCAGGCCAAGGGTCATCATATCCGAACCGTCTCGCCTATTTCGGAGTATCGCTAACGAGTCCTACAAGGCTCAAAGCAAAGGCTTTTGAAAGCCATTGGCTGGATGCTTCGCTGCAAGTAAAAGTGGTATTATGTGCATTACACATGACAACCCTCGGCCTGCCTGACCCTGTTGAGGGTAACTCCGGCGAGATGGATGTCGTCGTGTCGAAGGCTGAGTCTATGCTTCAATTTTGGGCGAATACCCTCGGAGAGGCAGGAAAGCTCTGAAAACCCGATATATTCCGCCTCTCCCTTTTATGTTCGGGGAGCTTTTCGCGCGGGATGGTTTTGATCCATGCGAAGGGGATGCGGATCGCCTCATCGAGCAAGCCCGCCGCCTCTGCTGTGTTCTCGTTCATTTCGCCTTATTGCCAGTCAATAGCCGGTTTTCCACTACAAAACCGGAACAACATAGCCGTTCATTTGTTGACAGCACGACACCTTGCGTTCTCAATAAATCCCTGTGGAAGCTGCGCCGGAACGGACGACACAGACAACTTATGTGGAATACTTTGCGCTCAATCATACTCGGCTTTCGTCGTCAGACATTGCCTATTCACGAGGCATCAGTTGCCGACTATGTGCAGGGAATTCGAGAGCAAATCCAAAAGGATCCGATCTTGGTCAATGCCAAGAGCACCGATGGGGATACTCCACTCCTCTTGGCGGTTGTGCTTGGGCACCAGCAGGCCGTAAAAGTATTGCTGGAGAGCGGAGCAAGTGTGGAAGCGAGGAACGCGGATCACGATACTCCGTTACTCGTGGCTACTAGCCGGGGAAACCCCGAAATCGTGCAACTGCTCTTAAAAAAGGGCGCGAAGCCTAACGCGATGAAGCCCGACGGAACCACAGCACTGCTCCTCGCGACTGCGCTCGGCAACGTTGCGATTGTGGAGATGTTGCTCGAAAGCGGTGCAAAGACTAATGTGTCACTTCCCACAGAACATACGCCACTCATTATAGCTGCCTCAAAAGGGAATTTAGCGGTCGCGAAGCTATTGATTGACCACGGTGCAAACATGAATACCAAAACATCTCAGGGAATCACTGCGCTCATGATGGCTGGAGTTGGGAAACATCATCAGGTCGTCAAGTTCTTGTTCGAAAAGGGCGCAGCGTGGGACCAAAACGCGTGCTTGGCTACTATGGCGACCAAGGACCGCAAGACGAACGAGGTTTTCAGAACATATGGGAGCGAACTTGAGAGTGAGTGATTCGTAAGGGAAGGAAGATCAGGCGGCAAGCCTTGCGCCCTCTGAACGGCTGAAGTCGACGATGGAGCGCAGGAATAAAGCGAGTTTTCGCTTGGCGGGAGCAGCAGCGAGAAAATCGCCGAGGGAGAAGCGCAGGGCAGCTGCGACAACGAACTCTGATGGGGCGGAGGGCTGGCGGACCGTGCGCAGCCAGGAGCCGAAGTGAGCCCAGACAAGCTTTGGTGCGAGGGCAGCAATGCAAAGCATGAGACCCTGTGCGACAAGGCAGACCTGGATGTAGCGGTGATAGGCGGTGAGCTTTCTACGGACGGCGTTGCGGTAG
>JBAZHQ010000522.1:0-2869 GCA_041652235.1 Opitutaceae bacterium
GATGATAATGAATAGTATTAATTCCACCCAATTCCCGGGTGCGGGATCGGGGTTCTACAAGAATTACTGTCTCACCGATCCGTCGATTTTCGATTTCTACAATAATCTGCTCGATGGCGTGAACAAGAAAGAGTGGCAGAACTGGACGGCCTATAACCTCTCTGTCGAACAGTCATTCTTCAACAGCCGCCTGAACTTCCAGGTGGTATACGACAAGCAGGAATATGGCGATGGCTCGGAATCGAACGGTGCTGGGTCGATTTCTGTCGATCTCAATGCGAACGACTATAAGACGCTTCCCTGGGCCTATGGCTCCGTGATGAGATACAATGGCTCTGGAACCGCGGGTACCAACGCGAACGCCGGGCGCGCTTATACCTCTGGCGGCGGCAGTGGCGGTGGCGGTTCGCTCAGCACCGATCGCGAGAGTTTCCGCGTGACGGTCAACGGTGAATTACGGGCGACCGACTTTCTGAATAAATCGCTGTTGAGCGATATTTTGGGCCGTCATGTCTTCACGGGCTTGTATTCGAGCGATACCTTTAAGCAGGAAACCCGCAGCTGGACTCGCTTCGCACTAGAGAATGACTATCCCGTAAATATGTGTGGCGTCGTCCCTGCCGGAGTAGGTGGCACCACCAGGTCGGTTGGATGGATAAGCTACCTCAGCGCTCCATTGTTCGCTACGACTTCGGCTTCCGGCCTGAATCTCCCGGCGGTACAGGGCATTCAATCACCGTCCGGCCCGACGATGGTCCAGTATTATGACTCGCATTGGAAGTATTCATTGGATCCGGCTGCTCCTGGTTATGTCAATCCCGCCGCTCCTTGGACAAATATAACGCTGATCAACGGTGCTAACACGGCTGGTGCTCAAGCTTCGACACAGTCTGAGAATCCGGCCAACTATGTCGGCTGGACCTCCAAGCAGTTCAATATCCTGAACGCAGACAAGGGGGATATCGAAAGCTTGTACACCGACGCGTCCAAGATTAAGCAGGTCAATATTTCCCAAGGCCTCACATGGCAGGCATATTTGTATGATGATATGATCGTCGGCACCTATGGCTGGCGCAAGGATACTCAGAGCCTGCGTTCCGGGACTGGCTTGACCAACACTGACACCGGCGCGACCGCTACGGATTTCGATATTAATCCGGCGAAAGCCGATGTATCGGAAGGTCAGAGCAGAAGCTGGGGTATTGTGCTGCATGAGCCCAAGTCTCTCCGCAACAAGCTTCCGTTTGGGACGAACATCAGCCTCATCTATGATGAAGGAACCAACGTCCGCGTCCAAAATCGTTATGATTTCAATGGTAACTCATTGCCGAATGCCCAGGGAACCACGAAAGACTACGGTATCTCGATCAGCACACTTAATGACCGATTAATGCTAAAGGTCATTTGGTATAAGACCATGGTGAAAGACGCCAACCTATCCAGCACGCTCTCATCTGAGAGTACGCTGGGTAACGAGGCTTATTGGGCTTATAGCCTCCCGGGTTGGGGCGTCGGCGAGGTGCTGCAATCCATAGCCGGTATGGCCGGCGATCAAAGAGTCAATGGTTCCGCTTACCTTTGGAATTGGGCATCGATGGCTGGTGATAACAACCCGGCATTGAGCGATGTTACCTCACCTGCGTTCCTAAACCATCGTCTGACGATTCTGGCGAAAAAGTCGAATGCGGCCTTCCTCGCAAACATGCCGTCCCAGGCTTGGTATGATGCCTATGGTTACAAAATTAACGTAGCCCTCGCAAAGGCTGGAGACTACAATAATGCCGTCACAGGCTGGTCACTCACCCAGAACAATGCGGAAATCAGGTCGAACGGTGGACGCATCAATGGTGTTGCTCCGGTCGGTACCGTGGACAACGAATCCAAGGGTGTTGAAATCGAATTAGTCGGTCAGGTGACGAAGAACTGGAATGTGTCCATCAACGCTTCCAAGCAGCAGGCCTCCCAAACTGCACTAGGTGCCTCGTTGGGCCAATTCATGGCTGAACAGGAAGCGTTCTATGCTTCGGACGCTGGCGAGCAGCGCCTATGGTGGGGTGGTGATATCACCTACCGCCAACAGTTCGAATCGTCCATTGGTGCCGCTTATCGCTTCCAGGCTGGGACCAACGGTAAGATGGTTCCGGAAATGTCCCCCTGGCGCACCAATCTTGTGACGAACTATTCGTTTAGCGATGGGTTCCTACGTGGAGTTAACATCGGATTGGGCTACCGCTGGCAGCAAGGCCAGATCCTTGGATACGCGCTGAATGCCGCCAAGGACAACTTGGATGTCGATGCTCCGTATTGGGGCAAGTCTGAGTCCGACACCGATATGTGGATCGGCTATTCGCGCAAGATCGGACCCAAGATCAACTGGCGCATCCAGTTGAACGTCCGCAGCGTCGGTCGGTCGATAGGTCTGGTACCGCTCAGCGTACAGCCGGACGGCCAGCCTGCTCTCTATCGTATCCGCGAGGGTCAGACATGGACCTTGGTCAATACGTTCACGTTCTAATCCATTCGTGTTAGTTAATTAGTTTCGTTCGGCGGCTGCATCTGCGGCCGCCGAACTTTTTTTGTGCGCCCGGCAGGGCGCACCTGCTGCAGAAGATCGATCGCTTGACTGCATCACCTTCCTCCGACCTGCCGAGAACTGAACCTAGGAAACGCAGTTGAATGGCCACAAGAAACACGGCGCGGCGGAGCCGCAACCAAAGAGGCCAGATGCCAGAAGCCGGAAGGCAGAGTCAGCAGGGAAGTCGGAGGTCTGAGATCGGAGGTCGGCGTCACTCTGCGCCACTGCGTCACTGCGCGAGAATGGATTGGATGGTTGGGGATCGGTTCTGTCCGTCTCGGATTTCCTCTCAGC
>JBAZHQ010000523.1:0-1702 GCA_041652235.1 Opitutaceae bacterium
CGTGCTGTCCCTGCACAACAGCCGGTGCCTATATTCGATCTTCGGTTCAAACTCGCATCCACAATCGCAGCGTATTTTATTTGCTTTCATTGGCGACCTTTGCTACATTGGCAGTCGTGAAAAACAGATGTCGCATATGCCGAGGTGATGCAGGAATGTACCGAGTCTGCGAAGACTGCCAGCGCGACTCGATGCGCCCATGCCATGCGTGTTCCGTCCCTGTTCCGTTTATCAGCCGATTTGGATTGCCGACCACTGGCCTTTGCCATTCCTGTCGAAGTCGAGCAACGGCTCCGACAAGGCGAATCGGGATTAGATGCCTTGTGTGCGGCTCCAGATTCCAAAGCCACGGAAAACGGGCAAATAGAAAGAGCGTCTGTGATTGTTGCCTTGGGATAATGATATCGTGTCCTCGTTGCGGGAAACCGATGCCAAGATTCAAGGCAAAAGGTGGAGAGCGGCGCTGGTGCAGCCCGACCTGCGTTGGTAGTCATCCGCACAGCAAAGATCATCGCGCCAGGATTCGCGCATCGCGCATCGCTCGACATGGGTTGTATAAATCGCACGTCAATAAGATTGCCAGAAGCCGAAAGGAGTTTTCTGATTGGCGTTCTTCCGTCTTTGCTCGCGATGCCTACACATGCCAGCGTTGCGGGATACGATCTGGCAACGGGCACGCGGTTGTTCTGCATCCTCATCATATCAAAGCCTTCGCATCGTTCCCTGACCTGCGATTCAATCTTTCCAATGGAATCACGCTCTGCCAGTCCTGCCACAGAAAAGAACATCGACACGTTTTTATTGGACGGACCCGGCATCAATAGAGTGATCCTTTCCACACTTCGGACATTTCGCATAGGCACCCAAACCGAATAAGTCTCCGGTGCGAACCTTCCACTTCTTGTTCAGCTCCGCGGCCTTGTCGATCTGCGGTTCCGCGTCGGCCGGCTCGTCCTCGTCGAAGTTGCCGAGCAGCTCCTTCTCGTCAAACCCGAACTCGGTAAGCTCCTTGACATCGAAGTCGGCCGAGAGAACATCGAAGTCCCACTCACCGAAGGGCAGGTTATCCGCGATGATGAAACGCCTGATCTGCGCCGGCGTGAGCTTGTCGGCCCGCTTCACCCAGTCGGTCGGAATCTCCGTCAAGCCGTTGGCCTTCAAAGCCTGGTAGCGCATATTCCCGCCCAGTATCACATTACGTTCGTCCACAACAATCCCACGGGCAGGCATGGCCTCGGGAAAATCACGGATGGAGTCGCAAAGTTTTTTAAAACGCTCATCACGGATGAACCGGGGATTTTTAGGCAGGCCGTAGGAGCCGTCGTTTAGGCGCAGGTCGGTTAGTTTGATTTTATGTTTTGTTTTCATGCAGTATCAATCTATATGCGCCTGGTGTCGTGTGATGCAGGATTGCCGCATAAACACAGCATAGAACCTATGCCGGGGGTATGCAATGAGACATGCAGAGCGGCGTTGTTGGATGATCGCCGGGATACAGCGACCATCCTAGTTTCGCGTTTCACCGCGATCCCCGCCCCATTGCTGGACTCTGCATGTCTCATTCTTTTTGCCTGTTCGCTCAAACGCGTCCATCACACGCCCTTCGGTCAGCTTCCTGTTGAACAGATGCCAGGTAAGTCCGAGCCACCAGTCAGCCCAAACGCGCAGGGCAACATGTCCGTTTTGTGTGTGCCAGATAACG
>JBAZHQ010000523.1:1712-2868 GCA_041652235.1 Opitutaceae bacterium
AACGCGCTGGCAGGTGCAGCCACGTCCCAAACCAACGTCAACGAAGCTGTCGCCCCACCGAATCCACCAGCGTCCAAATCTCATTTTGAATCTCCTGTCCAACCAACGCCTCCAGCGTACCCGACGCCCGAGGCGGTCGCGGGTCCGCTGAGGCTGTTGTTGTGCCCCTTCGGGGCTTCGCTCTGTTTTCGATCTATCACTGCCTCATCCTTTCAGCTTCTGTAAGTCCCGCGGTAAGGATGCGCCATGCGCCAGCCGCCACTGCTGGAACCTGTCCATTGCCAATGGCTCCAACCTGGTCCATGTAGGAATCCAGCCCATCGCCCACTCCAAAACTGACGGGTGGGGCTTGTAGCCAAAAAGTCGGGCATTCGCCTCTAACTCTGCGCTGTATCGCGGCTTTGCCGCGATCCCCCATCCACGCTTGCCCATGCACTTTGTCGGCGCAGGCAATCCAAAGCCGCTCGCGTTCCACCGGTCCTCCGAAATGTCTAGCGCCAATAACCCCATAGACCCCCACATAGCCCATCTCGGAAAGGTCTCCAATGACTCGCCCGATTCCTCGAACAAGCAAAGCTGGGCTGTTCTCCACGAACGCGAACGGCGGTCGAACCTCGCCAATGATCCTTGCCATGTGTCCCCACAGTCCAGATCGGTCTCCTTCGATTCCTGCGGCCCTTCCACAAACGCTGATGTCCTGGCACGGGAAGCCTCCAGACACCACGTCAACAGCGCCTCGCCACGGTCTTCCGTCAAACGATTCCACGTCAGACCAAATGGGGAAGCAGTCAAGACATCCATCGTTTTGTCTCTGTGCCAGAACTGATGCGGCGTAGGCATCACGTTCAACGGCGCAGACGGTGTGCCATCCAAGGAGGGTGCTCCCGAGAATGCCACCACCAGCGCCCGCGAAAAGAGCCAGCTCATTCATTTTCCTGTTGAAGATTTGGAGGCATCGGACACGGAGCGAGGGGCACAACCAGCGGCAGCACGGTACGTCTCGCCCGCGACGGTCGAGCCGCCCGTGAGCCTGTTGTTGGCCGCGCATTTAATGCACACAGGCTCTGGCCATGTAACCACCGCTCCCAATCGGGTCCGCGCACGAAGCGTTACGGTTTCATTGCTCAGTTCTTGCGGGTATTTGAATAGTCCGCAC
>JBAZHQ010000524.1:0-2867 GCA_041652235.1 Opitutaceae bacterium
GAAGTACCAAAGCAGAAAATGCGATACTTCGTTTCTTTCTGTGAAAAACTCCGCGAACTCCGCGCCTCTGCGGTGAAATCCTCTTCGGGAATACGAGCTGAACGAGGCTATTTCCTCTGCCTGCCGAGGATGTTCTCGATGCGGTCCATGATCGAATTCATGCGCGAGACGAGGGCCCTGTAGGGGGCTGGCGTGGCGAGATCCACTCCGGCGCGCTTCACGAGTTCGTAGGGATTGTCGGAGCCGCCGGCCTTGAGCAGGCCGAGGTAGGTTTCCACCGCGCCAGGCTCCTTGTCCAGGATGCGCTCCGCGAAGGCCTGGGAGGCCGTGATCGAAGTGGCATACTGGTACACATAGAAGTCGTAATAGAAATGCGGGATGTAGGCCCACTCGATGGTCACGAGGTCGTCGATGGTGACGATGCCCTTGTCGTGGCCGTGGTAGCGGCGGAGAATGTCGCCGTAGAGCTTGGTGAGCTTGGGGCCCGAGAGCGCGCCGCCCTTCTCGACCTCCTCGTGGATGGCCAGCTCGAACTCCGCGAACATGGCCTGGCGGAAGAAGGTCTGGCGCAGGTTTTCCAGGGCGCTGCCGAGATAGTAGAGCCTCTCTTCGTCGGTTTTCGCCACCTGCATCATGTGCTCGAGGAGGAGGGCCTCGTTGAGCGTGGAAGCGATCTCGGCCGTGAACGTAGAGTAACGAGAGAGCGGGAAAGGCTGGCTCCTGTTCGCCAGTTGCGAGTGCATGCCGTGACCCCACTCGTGGGCGAAGGTGGAGACCGATTCGTAGTTGTCGTTGAAGTTGAGCAGCACGAAGGCATGCACGTCGTAGGCGCCGCCGTTCGCGTAGGCGCCGGACCGTTTTCCGGGCTGCGGATAAACGTGAGTGTAACGGCCGTCGATGCAGTCCTTGATTTCCGACACGTAGCCTTCGCCGAGGGGCTTCAAAGCATCGATCAGGAGAGCCTTGGCATCGGCATAGGAGAACTTTTTCTCCAGCTTTACGATGGGCGGATACATGTCCCAGTAGTGCAGGTCCTTGATGCCGAGCATGCGTCCGCGCAGCTTTAGATAGCGGTGCAGGGTGGGGAGGTTGGCGTTGGTTTCGGCGATGAGCGTGCGATAGACCGCCTCGGGAATGGCGTCGCCGGCCTGGGCGGAGCCGAGGGAGTTCGGGTACTTGCGGATGCTGGCGGCGAACCAATGGCTCTTCATCTGGGAGAAGAGGGCGACGCCGTAGGTGTTTTCGTATTCCTTGAACTTGGGCCAGAAGGCCTCGTACACCGCCTTGCGATCGTCGCGGTTGTTGACGGCGCGGAAGCGGGTGTAGCCCGACTGGTTCAGCGTGGCCTCGGTGCCGTCGGAGAGCTTGATTCTGGGCCAGGTGACGTCGGCCGTGGAAAGAATGCTGTAAAGCTCCTCAGGGGCGTTGGTGATCATGGCCGTGGCGGACATCACATTTTCCGCCTCGGCGCCCAGCGTATGCGGGGCGAGACGGAGGGTCTCCATGATTGGGAAACGGTATTGGGCGAGCTTGGGCTCGGCATCCAGAAACGCCTTCAACTTTGCCTCGCCGACGGAGAGCAGCTCCGGATCGATGTAGCTCGCCGCCTGGGAGAGCCTGGACATCAGCATGTCGAGCTCCTGGGCGCGCTCGAGAGCGGCTGCGTTCTTGAGATTCTCGTCCTTGAGCATGCCCGCATACACCTCCAGGCGTGCCGCCTCCTTGCGGGTATTAAAGAAGCAGTCGAAGGCTTCGAGAAGCATCTTGGAGCTTTCGCCCAGGCGGCCCTTGTAGCTCAGGATCTTTTCGATGCCGGCGGCGATCTGATCCTTGGCCGCTGCGTACGCAGCATCATCCTTGAAGAGCAGCGACGTGTTCCAGGTGGTGGCGGGATCGACAGTCTTCGCGGGTGCTTCGTCCGAGAAAAGGGCCGGACTTATCAATGGAGATAGCGCGAGCAGGCAGGGAAGAAGACGATGGATGTTCATGCGTATGAGGCCGAAGCTGGCAATTCCGGGAGAAATCACGACCGAAAACGACGCAGTTGCCCAGAGCTCCGGCGAGTTGGAACCGATTTTGGAAACTGCAAAGAAGCGAAGAAACAAAGAACGGATACTCTTTTCTTTGCAGGCATTAACGCAAAACACGTTTTGCCCAGTTCGGATCAGAAGCGCTGGAATTATTCTAGCTCCTGACTCCTAAATTCTAAATTACAGTTACTGGAGAGGAGGAAATCTAAACTTGACGAATGATTCCAATATGATATCACTCTGATAATACTCCCTATGAAAACTGAATCGATTCCGGCTACGACGAATCGCGAGCAGGCAGTCACCGCGGCGAGCGGCTGGCTCATGCTTTTTGTGACGATCCTGTGCTTTGCCACCTTCATCGCGGTTTTGATCGCCTCTACAAACGGCGCCATCGACCGAAACCCTGCGGTCATTGTTCCGACGATGCTAGGCAGTCTCTTCGGCGGCATCTTTCTTTGCTGCGGGTTCTTCACCCTGCAACCGAACGAGGCCGCGGTCTTGATCCTGTTCGGGCAGTACAAAGGGACGGTGCGTTCCAGCGGTTTCCGCTGGACGAATCCCTTTGTGAGGCGTGGCAAGATCTCCCTGCGCGCCCGGAATTTCAACAGCGACAAGATCAAGGTGAACGACAAGCGGGGCAACCCGATCGAGATTGGGGCCGTCGTTGTCTGGCGCGTGAGCGACACCGCCCAGGCCGCCTTCGACGTGGACCACTACGAGTCCTATGTGAGCATCCAGAGCGAGGCCGCCCTTCGCCATGTCGCCGGCAATTACGCCTACGACGATGCGGAGCATAACGAGATCACCCTGCGCGGCGGTGGCGATGTGGTTGCC
>JBAZHQ010000525.1:0-2866 GCA_041652235.1 Opitutaceae bacterium
GCCAGTCTGCAACATGAGATTGCCCGCGAAGAGCATTGAGAGCGGAATCGCCGCCGCCACGATCAATCCGGCCCGCAAGTTGCCCAGGAATGCAAAGAGAATAGCGATCACCAGCAGCGCCCCGGCGAGCAGGTTGTGTTCGACCGTGCGAATCACGTTGTCCACCAATTCCGTCCGGTCGTAGAGCACTTCCAGTTTCACGTCCGGCGGCAGAAACTTCTGGACTTCGGCGAGCTTCGCCTTGAGCGCGCGCGTCACCACCGCGCTGTTCTCCCCCATGAGCATGAAGCCCAGCCCCAATACCGCCTCGCCTCGCCCGTCGGCGGTCACCGCGCCGCGGCGGATCTCGTGGTCCTCCTTCACGGTGGCCACGTCGCGCACGCGGACCGGCGAGCCGTCGTGAGCCGTGATGACGATGCCGCCGATCTCCTCGATGTTTGTGGCCAGCCCCACGCCGTGAACCAGCAGGGATTCGCCGCCGCGCACGATCTGGCCGCCGCCAACATTCTGATTGTTCGCCTGCAATGCCTCGACCAGATCCTCGAAGGTCAGCCGGTATTTGATGAGACGGCCGGTCTCGACCACCACATGGAACTGTTTCTCGAAGCCTCCCCAGGTGTTCACCTCCGCCACGCCGGGCACCTTGCGCAATTGCGGCTTGACCACCCAATCCTGCAACACGCGCAATTCCGTCGGCGTACGCTTTGGGTCTGACGAGCGCACTACGTAATGGAACACTTCGCCCAGGCCCGTGGCGATAGGGCCGAGTTGCGGACGCTCGATGCCCTCGGGCAATCCCACGGTCTGGAGCCGCTCCATGATCAACTGCCGCGCCTTGAAGATGTCGATGCTGTCGTTGAAGGTGGCGACCACTTGCGAGAGCCCGAATTTCGAGACGGATCTCACGTTTTGCAGGCCCGGCAGACCGCCGATGGCCAGTTCCACCGGCATCGTGATCTGCGCCTCGGTCTCCTGTGGATTGAGCGACGCTGCGGTGGTGTTGATCTGCACTTGCACCGGCGTCGTGTCCGGGAAGGCGTCGATAGGCAGTAAGCTCAGGGAACGCCCGCCGACGACCAGCAGCGCCAATGCAAGGATGCAGACCAGGAGGCGGTTCTTGAGCGAGAAGTCGATAATCCAGTTTAGCATGAAAGTGTCTCCGTTAAGTGGCAGTTGCGATCAGTCGTCGGCGCAGCCCGCGCCCAGGCGCGACATCAGCATCGCCGACTTGATGGCGAAGGCGTGACTCACGGCGATTTGGTCCTGAGGCTTCAAGCCGCTCCGCACTTCCTGGCGACCGTCGAACGTCGTCCCCAGTAGGATCGCCCGTGCGTCGAAGAGATCCTCCCCTTGTTTGACGAATACGAACGGCTTTCCCTCGACGTGTTGAACGGCAGATGGCGGCACCAACATCGCTTCTTCCTCCATGCGCGTCAGAATGCGAGCCGTGGCGAACATCTTGTCGCGGAGCAGTCGCTCCGGGTTGGCGAATTCCGCACGGGCGCGGGCCATCCGGGTGCGTTCATCCACCGCCGCGCCGATCCAGGCCAGATTGCCCGTGAACACCTTGCCCGGCAGCGAATCCACGCGCAGTTCCACGGTCTGGCCGACCTTTACCCGGGCCATGGCCGATTCTGGCACCTGGATCATGGCCCAGACGACGGATAGGTCTGTCACAGCAAACAAAGCCTGGCCCGCAGTCACAAACGATCCGCGTACAGCCGTCCGCTCGACTATTTCGCCTGCAAAGGGTGCCTGCACTTCGAGGTAAACGGGGTCATTCGGGCGCTTTGCCAGAGTGTCGATTTGTTCCTCGCTGAATCCGAAGGTGCGCGCTTGCTGGCACGCCGCCCGATGGGCCGCCTCCGCCTCCTGAAGGGCCTGCTCCGAGGTCACCCGGTCCGCCCGCAATTTCCGCTCCCGCTCGAGCGTTTGGTGTGTCAGCACGGATTTGGCGACTGCTTCCGCTATCGTCGCCGACCAGATCTTCGCCACCGTTTGCGTTTCCTCGACCTTGTTGCCGAGGTCGATATCAACGCTCTGGATGATCCCTCCCACCGGCGCGGAGATCTGGGCCAGCTTGTTCTGATTGAAGCTCAGTTCCGCCACGCACTCCAAGCCGTCGGCGATGGCCCCGGTCTCTGCGGGCGCTGTCTCGATGCCGGCGATGACGGTCGAATTGCGCGAGGGCAGACGCACCTTAATGCTTTCGCCGGGTTTGAGCTGGGCAGCCAGGTCCGGCTTGCACACGGCACACTCCGCTTCGGGCACGTCATGCTCGGTGCACATGATCGTCCCATCTCTGGTTTCGGTGTGGGCTTTGGCTTCGTTGTGTCCGCCAGTGCCGTGTCCGTGCCCGTCGCTTGCGGCGAGTTCGTCGTGTTTACTGCAACTGACGAGAATCGTCAGGGACGCGATGCTCGCGCAGGTGGCAAGCATGAGTAGGATGTTTTTCTTCATGTTCTGGTCCGTTTTAATTGTTGAAAGGATTTGGGATTGGGTTCGCTTCAGCCGGCGGGGCTGTCGGGCTGGTCGCGTCCGGACAGGAGTGCCTCGAGTTCGGCCTGCGCCACATTCATTTCCAGCAGCTTCTGCCGGTATGCGAGCTGTGCCTCGGCGGCGGTGCGCTGGATGTCGATAAGGTCGATGAAAGCGAACTTTCCCTGTTCGAATCCGGTCTGCACCAGCCGCAGCGCCTCGTTCGCCTTTGGCAGAATGCGTTCCCGGTAGTTGCTCGCCTGCCCGATCGCCGTGCGGTAGCGCTGCACGGCGTTGGTCCAGTCGCGCTGCAACTGCTGTCTCACGGCGTGTAGTTCGGCTGCCGCTACATTCGCGTTTGCCCGGGTCTCCCGCTTCGTGCCTTTCC
>JBAZHQ010000526.1:0-2858 GCA_041652235.1 Opitutaceae bacterium
AAGAAAACCCTTCAACGGCCAGATTGTACTTATAGTCATATGGCCAAGTTTCAGGCGTACCGTTCGCCTCCGCTCGATGAATGCTGTGCGGATCCAAGCGCCAAAGGCGTAAGAACTTCTGTGCATCTACGATGACAATTCCGAAGTTGTCCCTTCCATATTCAGTGACGTTCATCGACATGAACACTGGTTTCATCTCCGGCAGAGGAACCGTAAAAACGATCCGTGATTCTTTCCATTCGCGTTCTTCAAGGCAAGCGGTAACCAAGATGCCTCCATGCCGTGGATGTCACCGGCGCTGCGCGGCTTTATCGCGCAGCGTCCGGTGGACCGCAGGGTTATGCGTTGCGTTCGAGAACATAGGAAATCACAGGCGCTGCGCACGCACAGAGCCGAATATCACGATCTCTGCTTGGAGATTTTTGTCCGTGTTCAAGATTGCACCGCACCTGATAAATGACCATGAATAACTCCGATACCTTCGCCTTGGGATCGACAGCAGTGGCGAACGCTGTGATGTATTGAGAGGTATCTTTTCCGTTTCCCCGCATGTCCATAACGGGTTGCGAAAGCAAGTAATCGATATTGGAACCGTTGCTGCCCAAGGCTTCTTGGGCTTGCTCGGATGTGATGTTTGCGTCGAGGTAACTTCTAATTTGGTCTCGCTCCTGGCCATGTCCAACCGAGGAGAACAGGTTATTGAACCCGCGCCAGAAGTTTGAAAAGGCATCAATAGGTTCGGCCATCTGTTTTCCGCGCTCAAGCCATTCACGGGCCTTCATGGCAACTTTCAGACGCATAACGACGAAGTTTAGCGGCAGATAGGCAGCGCAGCTGGCTGACTGTCCGCTGGAACGATTTATTATGCATAAATAACCGCCTTGGCTTCTTTCAGGATAAGGCTTGCTATTGCATTGTTGCTTTCGTCTCTTAGCGTATCTTCTGATACCGAAGACTGACCACGCCAAGAGATGTAGTAAAGCGGCTTAAGGTTATTAACTAATTCGGTAGTCTGACCTTTTGTTCTGGTGGCGCAAATAATCAATTTGCAGCCTTCGTTTTTGAAAATATCTAGGCTTTCCTCTAAACGACTTCCTGGGTCACCTTGCGTTTCAATGCCAACCTTAACGCCATTGATAATAAAAATGTCTCGCACATCGACTCCAGACACGCTGAATGCTTCGATGGTGCGCCCAGACAGTTTGGAAAGCGCCTTGTGAACAATTTTTAATGAACTAGACTTGCCGGAGTCTGCTGATCCCCAAAGAGCGATGATTTTCTTCATGTTACATCCCCCTTAATGCATATTAGTTGAAATAACCGGCCTGCGCCGTTTTTTGCACAGGTCCGGTGGATCGCAGGGTTAGCCCACATTTTGTTTGGCTGCACATTGTTCCGTTCTAACTCTGCAGCGAATTTCACGCCTCACAACACCAAGGGCGTACTCTTTGTCACCGCCTTCAATGCGCCCCATGACGTTCCGATTGCAGTGCTCACAAATGAAAAGGGTTTGTGGCTCTTCTCGCGAGTGGAAGCGATGGGCACTGCTGTCGTCGTAGACAAGTTCAGCGTCGCACTCTGGGCAGAAGCACCAAAGACTTGAAATATCTCCGCCCGCCCACGACCAACGCCATTTGGCACCGAACAAAATGTCCTCAATGTAACTGACGTACGGTGCGGCAGAACTCGAGCGTAGGCCAACGACAGCACGTATGGCCGTTACAAGAGCAAGCAAGCCGAGAATAGTGAGAGCCCACCCGGGGACAGAGTACGTTTCGCCAAACAGCCCAGCGAAAGCCTGCGCTTTCTCCCAGTGCCAAGAAATGACATTCTTAACGGGAGGCCAAAGCTCCCCAAGAATCGCAAGAGCTACGCCACCAACTACAGTGGCGATTACACCGTTGCGTACTGCATGAGATTCACCGGACGCCATATCTATGTGGGCTAACAGCTAATCAAGAGAACCCATGGGTCCGGACGTTTATTAATATAGAGCCGACCATTATGCGTCCCCATCATGATGATTTTAATATTATTAATCATCGATCCGATTATTACGTTATGAAAAAGGAGGCCGGTGACAGACTTATTATGCTCCTGTTATGGGCGATCCACCATGGGAGCGAAGCTAAGGATTGTTGTGCCGGAGGCGGCTCATGGACAGAAAGTGCCGATCAGCGACTCGGTGCCTTTTTTTCGCGGTACACCAGACCTTATTAGTAGGGGAACAGTGAGTGTTATCCAAATCTCCGGCCACCCGACAGGTGAACACCTGGGTTTTATGCCCTTGTTTTCTTTGCGCCTTCGCGTCTTTGCGGTTGGTTAAACTGCAGCTTTTAGATTGTTGAAAATTTTCCGTAGCCCGCTCAAGGCGCAATCTGAAGCTGCCCGGGGTCAAGCAGCAGAAAGTGGGCGTCGCGCCCTTCTTTCCTGTTGCCGTCATCGCTGACGATAATGACACGCTGCCGACCGTCGATCACGGCAGCGCTGACTCCTTCGGCATGCTCGAATCCCGGCAAGCCGGGAACGCTGACATGGCGTGCCGGATCGCCTCGGCGACCGCTCCAGAACCAGAGCCGGAATTGCACTGTCTCGCGTGTGACCGGACCGCTGATGATCAGGTAGCCGTCCAGGGCGGGAAGGTAGGACATGCCGCGTATCCCGTTGCCGTCGAGGTCCAGCTTTTCCAGGACAACCGAAATCCGGGGTGGCTCCACTGCTTCGAAGATTTCAGAGGGGTTGTCAACGTAAGCGATGATGGCCCGGTTGTCGATCAGCGGGCTGCGGAAGCCGATCAGCAGACGCTGCTGGTCGGGGCTGATCTCCAGCGCCTCGATGTTAAGCCCTCCGCCGACCTT
>JBAZHQ010000527.1:0-1786 GCA_041652235.1 Opitutaceae bacterium
AATCATAACTGATGCCTCCCGTGTCGCTGGATCCGTAGAAACAATGCACGCTCTGTGCGAAACGCTCGCAAAACGACTTGGCGCCCTGCGGCGAAATCACGCCGCCGGCCGCGATCACAAGACGCAGCGGTGAAAAATCACCGAGATGCAGGTCCGCACGCACAAGAGCCTGCATCAGGCTCGGCACAAGCGGAAACACCGTGGGTTTCCACTTGGCGCAATCGAGCGCGAGTCCGCTCGGCAGCGGACTCTCGGCACAGACAATCGCCGTTCCCTGATCGATAAGCGGCAGCACCAGATTGCCCAGTCCGTAGGAATGCCCGAATGGAATCACAGCAAGATTGAGATCGTCTTCCCTGATGCCCATCGATCGGCAGACTTGCCGCCCATCCGCCAGCATCTGTCCATGGGTGAAGGCGAGTCCGCGCGGGCGTCCCGTGCTCCCGCTGGTCACCTTCACCAGGCAAAGATCCTCGCGCCGCACCCTCAAACGCAGAGGAAGAGCATGCATATCCGTTCCAGTCCAGAGCCAGGAAGCTCCGAGATGGAGGGCGGCTTCCTTCTGCGCGGCAAGAGGCTCGCCCGGGTCCAGAAGAACAGGGATGGCGCCCGCCTCCAATAGTCCGATGAACGCCTGGAACCAGACTATGCCGTTCGGGATGCCCATCGCGACCTTGCGACGTCTCATTCTCTCGGTTTCAGGATGCTCTTTCCGCCAGCATTCGACAGCCTTGTCCAAGTCGCCCCTTGTCAGAAATCCCCGCCCGCTTCGGGCTTCGCATAAAGCCCTGCTCCCGGGGGATCGCCTTAGCGTCGCCCTCCACACCGAAGCGAGCGTCTCATTCCTGGAATTCACGCGGCACCACCCGTCTTGGTAAAGCGCTGCGATAGTTCCACATATTCCCACATGGGACCGCGCGCGCCTTTTTCCCTGAGACTCGCGATCATCTTCTTGAAGGCGGGAGGAGGGTCTCCGATCATCCAGTTTTTGGCTACAGCCGACACTTCCCGCAGACGCCGTGAAAGTCCATCGACGCTGAGCGGAGGCTCCACGTGGAAACGGGGCTCGACAAGGTATTCGCCAGGGAGCTCCCCTTTGTTTTCCAGTCCGAGCTGCATCCACAATTCCGTGCCGGGATAGATCCGCATGCCGATCATTCCGAAATAAGTGGCATCCGGAAACAGGGACGCATGTGCGATCGTCTCCTCAACCGTCTCCTCGGTCTCTCCAGGGCCTCCGAAAATGAGGAAATGGCTGTAGTTCAATCCGAGTTCGTGTGCATGAAGGCTTGTCGTGCGCACATCCTCCCAGGTGAAGCCCTTCCCATACCGCTTTAGGGCGGCGTCAGAAAGACTGTCGGATCCGAACTCAATGTGCCTGAGACCCGCGCGTTTCATCAGCTCAAGTTGATCCCTGCCGATAGCGCGCGGCCGCAAAAAACAACCCCATTCCATGTCCAGATCCGCCCTGATCAGAGTCTCGCACACCTGCTCCACATGCTCGCGGTTGGTGTTGAACACCGAATCCACAATGAACGAGTACTTAACCCCGCAGGATTTCAGACGGCGCATCTCCTCGGCAATCTCCTCCCCTGTCCTATACCTGCTTCTCCTGCCCTCGATCAAGGGATAGGTGCAGTAGCAACAGCGCAAGGGACAACCGCGTTGAGTCTGTATCCCGGGTATGGCCCCCATGGAAACATAAGCCCTCAACAGAGACTCATCGTGACACGGCGCGGTTGTGAACGCGTCCCCAATCGGGGATTTGGGCGACATGCACACCGCC
>JBAZHQ010000527.1:1796-2844 GCA_041652235.1 Opitutaceae bacterium
AACCCAATGCACCGATCAGCTCCACAAATGAAAGCTCACCTTCCCCGGCGATGCCAAAGTCAGGTCGTGCCAGCGCAAATATTTCCCGGGGAAACACCGAGAAGCCGCTTCCACCCAGCACCAGCTTGGCCCGGCAGGTCCGCCGAATTCGGCTGCAAAAGTCCAACAATTCGTGGATGAATGACTTGGGATTATGACTCTGGACGTTGTCCACATTCCTCACGGTAAGCCCGACGTAATCCGGCCTGAAGGACCTAATCGATTCCTCAAGGCTCACCTCCGAAGCAAGGGCATCCCAAACGGCGCACTCATGTCCCGCTTCCACCAAGGCAGCGCGGAGATATGCCAGGCCCAGAGGATAGACAGGATAGGGCTGGTTGTACCGGTTTGAGTTCACCAGCAGTACTCTTCCCCGGGGACTGGATTCATCCAAAGACATTAGAACCCCCTTTCCTTGCGATCTTCGCCCCGGGCTCAAGCCGTAAAGCGCTGTGTCCACCATCCGGCGCAAAGCATGGCAAAAAAGGCTCGAGTTCCACGATGAGGAGCGCAAACACCACGATGAGGGAAACAGAACATCCAAGCGCCGCCACAACGGGAATCTGGCTCAGCGACAGAACGCCGAAGGATAAAGCGGTGGTGATGGCGGAAAGCCGGATCGAGGGCGGAGCACCCTCCCCGCGAAGGCTATTTTCCGTGGAGAAGATCGCGTAATTGTGACTCAGGCACACGCCAAGAAAGGCGCCCAGCAGGTGAAACAGATTGAGCGTCTGGCCGGCGAGTCCCAGCAGACCTAGACTGCAGAAGCAGGCGCCCACGGGGATTGAAAAGACACGAATGCCGCGCCTGATGCCGTAAAGGACAAAAACGCTCAGCCCAACGAGGCTGAGGCCGATAACGCTCAGCAACATGGCGGAGACGCGATATTGGCCGAAGAGGCGGTTGAGAGACTCAAGCTGACCGGTGCTCAGGGTATCGAGCCCGGAGGGAGGTTCGAGCGGAGCGGCCTGCGACACCACGCTCGCATACCAACAGGAGCCAGGGGTCA
>JBAZHQ010000528.1:0-2837 GCA_041652235.1 Opitutaceae bacterium
CGGCCGGGCCTGCTGATCGGCTTTCGCAGTCCGTTGCTGGATGGCCGCGCCCTAATCGCGCGCATCGAGAATCCCGCTGACATCTTCGAGAGCGGTGCCGTCCCCCGCATCGCGCCGCAGCTCGAAACCCTCGACCTCGCCGGCCACGGCCTGCGCGGCATGTCCCACATTCCCGCACTGGGCGGCTACCTGCTCATCAGCGGCCCGGTCGCCAAGGAACAAACGCAGTTCCACCTCTGGTTCTGGAGCGGCCGGCCGGGAGAGCGCCCGCGCCATGCCACCGTCCTCGGCCTGCCCGGCTTCGAACACGCCGAAGGCGTCGCCCCGGCCGTGATCGACGGCCGGCAGAAAATCGTTATCGTCAGCGACGACGGCGACCGCGAAGCCGGCCGGCCGGCGCGTTATCTTCTGATCGATCCGGAGCAAATACAGATTGCCGAGTGACCGGCAAGACGGTTTCCATCTTCGTCCAGCTGCTGTCGTTGGCCGCGATACCCGATGAACTGCCCACCCGTTACAATTGAATGATGCTATCCACCGATCCGATCAGACTGAGAGCCAATCAACAGCTCGATTCAGGCCGTAAAGTCGAGTTGGGCCAATTCATGACACCGGATGCCACGGCGAATTTTATGGCCGGGCTTTTCGACGAACCGTCGGGCCCTGTTCGCCTGCTCGACCCAGGCGCCGGCGTTGGCTCGCTGACCATCGCGTTCGCGCGGACTTTCCCGAGGGCTTCGGTTGCGGCCGAATGCTGGGAACTTGATCCGGTGATGCGCCGGCATCTTGTTTCGTCTCTCGAAACCGCTGCGTCTCGCGCTCCGGGCTTCGAGTATTCCGTCCGGGCCGATGACTTCATCGAGGGAGCGGCGACAGAACTCATTTCCCGCAAGATGCCGCGCTACACGCATGCGATTCAAAACCCTCCCTATGCGAAGATCAATTCGCAGTCGAGGCACCGCCTTGTCCTGAGGGCGGTTGGCGTCGAAACGGTCAATCTCTATTCCGGCTTCCTCGCCCTCACGATTCTTGCGATGGAAAAGGGAGGGCAGGTTGTCGCAATCATCCCGCGCAGCTTCTGCAACGGCTCCTACTTCAAGCCGTTCCGTGCGCTCATGTTCAGGGAGTGCGCGTTGCGCCATATCCACGTCTTTGAAAGCCGCCGAAAGGCGTTCAAGGACGACGCAGTATTGCAGGAAAATGTGATCGTCAGGCTTGATCGCGGCGTGCCGCAAGGCGATGTTGTCGTCAGTTCGAGCGCAGGGTTGGACTTCGATGGCTGTCCGAGCCGTACCGTACCGTTTGCCTCGATCATCAAGCCCGACGACGAGGATTTGTTTATCCACATTCCTTCGCCCAAGGAAACTTCAGTCCCCGCGTTCTCGCCGCTTTGCGCGGGAATGCTCAAGGAAGTCGGCCTTGAGGTCAGTACCGGACCCGTGGTCGATTTCCGCATGGCCGAGGACGTGCGCAAGGAGCCGGAGCCAGGGACGGTTCCGCTGCTCTACGCGCACCACTTCAAGAAAGGCATCCTGTCTTGGCCCGATTCCGTGCACAGGAAGCCGAATGCGATCCGTGTTTCCAATGCCTCCCGCCGCTGGCTCATGCCCTCTGGCGTCTATGTCCTGGTCAAGCGTTTTTCGTCGAAGGAAGAGCGGCGGCGCATTACCGCATATGTCCTCGAATCCTCCGATTTGCCGGGCGAGCTGATCGGGATCGAGAACCATTGGAACGTATTCCACATCGGCAAGTCGGGACTTGACTTCGAGTTGGCCTGCGGCCTTGCTGCATTCCTCAACTGCACCGCGACCGACGAAGCTTTTCGTGTCTTCTCGGGCCACACGCAGGTCAATGCAGGCGATTTGCGGAAGATGGCGTTTCCGGATCGGGAAACGCTGCGGAAGCTCGGCAGAAAGGCCGGCAAGGGACCACATTCGCAAGAGACGGTGGATGCATTGATTAGCGAGATGGAGGGTACCGATGGCTAGCCGGGAAGATCGTATCGAAGAAGCCTTGGTGGTCCTTGCGGAACTTGGTATGCCTCGCGCCCAACTCAACGAGCGTTCGGCCTTGTGCCTTCTCGCGCTGCTTGATCTTCAAGCGAAAAAGTCGTGGTCCAAGTGCGCCGCGCCGCTGATGGGCATCACTCCGATGATGGAGTGGGGACGGCTGCACTACGGCAAGGAATATGCTCCGAACACGCGCGAAACATTTCGTCGCCAGACTATGCACCAGTTCGTCGCTGCCGGAATCGCGTTATACAACCCGGACAAGCCAGATCGCCCGGTCAATTCGCCATATGCCGTGTATCAAATCGAGCCAAACTTGCTTGCGGTGCTAAAAACCAAGGGAGCGGCTCGATACGATGCGGCCATGGCCGAATTCAAAGAGCGTCGCCGGCCACTCGCCGAGCGTTATGCGATGGAGCGCGAGATGCGAATGGTTCCCGTAGAAATCGCCAAGAGCAAGAAAATCAAGCTCTCGCCCGGGGAACACTCGGAACTGATCAAGGCCATCGTCGAGGAGTTCGGCCCGCGCTTCGCTCCGGGCGCGACACTCGTTTATATCGGCGACACGGGAAAAAAGTGGGGCTACTTTGATGCTGAACTGCTTGCCGAACTGGGTGTGAACATCGACAACCACGGCAAGATGCCCGACGTCGTTTTGCATTTCACGGAGCGGAACTGGTTGATCCTCGTCGAATCGGTCACAAGTCATGGTCCTGTCGATGCGAAACGGCACGAGGAGCTTGCCCGGCTGTTCGCCGGATGCAAGGCGGGCTTGGTCTATGTCTCGGCATTCCCGAACCGTCGGGTGATGAACAGTATTTGGAGACG
>JBAZHQ010000529.1:0-2830 GCA_041652235.1 Opitutaceae bacterium
TTTGCTGGTTTGAGAGCCAAAAGCTGGGTGGCGGACCATGGATGTACCAATTTGCTCTCGTGGCATCCGCGCCTCGACCCAAGAGAGCAGGTCCGTAATCGCCGTTTCGTCCCCATTATCCAACGCTGTGTTCACAAGATCAACAACGGCATTGATCTTATGTTGCCGGTTGGTCACACCAACTACGATTTCGTTATCAGAGGGAAGCCAGTTGCCATTATCCACATCTGGCACAGTAACAGGCACTTGTTTAGATGGAGCAGTTTCACTGACTGATGCTTTCCCAGAAACAATTTGATCCCGCTCTTGTTCCAGTGCTCGAATACTGGCTTTTTCTTTTGAAGTCAAATCTCTGTCAAGCATGAATGGAATACTGCGAATTTTCTTGATCTTACCGTCGATCTCTTTGATGCGAGCATCGCCCGTTACTTCTTCGGCTGCTTGTGGCTCCTGAGTCGTTCCTTCGCGTGCTGCCACAACGGGGGCGACACTGTCCCCTTGTCCGGGACTGGATGCAGCACTTTCGGCGGCTTCTTTCCTGATGCCATCCTGAATCCTCCTTCTAGCGTCGGCGATGTCCATCGTGGAGATTTCGCTGATGGGGTAGCCGAGCGATTGGAGTGCCTTGCGCTCTTCCTTGGAGATAAAGCCGGATGCCGTCCCGTCGGTCCTTTCTGTGGTAGGTTTGTTGAGCTTAACGCTCGCGGACCCGGACGGCACCGGCCGAGATTCTTGCACCGGTCGGCCCTGTGACAGTTTGCTGGCAAGAGACTGTATTTGCGCGTCCAACTTGATAACCTGAGCCTCAAGTCTCTTGGCCTTATTACCCCACGAATCTCCGGAACTGCCAGCATGTTTATCCCATGCGACCCTGCTGTCGAAATCTGCCTGATCTTTTGCCTGGATCAGTTTCGCCAAAGTAAACAGGTCTTGCTCTTGCCCACCAAAACCCAGTTCTTGCGCCAGCCTGATATGCAAGGTGTTGGGAGTTTGTTGCTCGCGGAACACGTTCAGGTCTACGGCAGCCTTCAACACAGTATCAAAATTGGCACCGCTTGGTTGCTTCGCAGGAATCGACACATCCTGCTGATCTGGAGCTTTGGTCTGAACGGTGACGGGCTGAAGGGCTCTACGCTCGTCCTTGTCAATAAAGTCCGGTGCCGGTCCATCAGCCGTTTGCGGTCGTGCATTCGGATTTGTATCCGTGGGCTTGACCGGCACCGGGGGTATTGTGGGTATATTTTCTGATTGAAGCTTGGCGAGTGCGGCGTCGGCCCAGGGTTCGCCCTGGAATTGCTCAAGAACATTGCGCGACACGCTTTCTCCGCGTCTAACTGCGTCTTGCACGGACAGTTTATATGTATAGCGTATCCCATTTCTTGACTGCGATCTGGCGTCATTTCCTGGTGGGCAACCAACTGGAGAAAAACCATCCCTAGATACGTTATAAGTTATTCCGCGCCATCCTTTTGCCTTTGCGTACCCTATGGCCGCTTGTGGGGTGCTAAAAACTGGGCCACGAATCGTCTCAAATCCCCTGCTCTCCTCCGCAGACAAACCCGGTGTGATTTCTATTGTGTCTCCCGATAACCACTCGTCTATCGTTTGCTCCCAGGGTTGGGCCATACCTTCCGTGGCTGGGATTTCGTTACTATCCACGCCCTCGTTCTGCCTGGATCTCCATAGATCAACGCGAATATCATCATCCCTTTCGCCAGACTCAAGGACACGTATATTTTCATCTACAATCGACAAATGCTCTCGCTTAAGATCGTCTTCAAGGTCATCTCTTTCTTGTGTTCTCTTGCGAGTATCGCGCTGCCGAGCCAGTCGCTTGTCTCTCTCCACGGCAACTTCTTGGTCTGTGATCGGATTCTCTTCGCCAGATGGCTCAGTTTCTACTGAAACGGGTTCGGTGACGGGCTGTGTACTTTCGTCCACACTTGTCTGGATCTGCGGACGGTTTTGCACAGATAGCTGCTCGGGTGGTTTAGTTTGAATCAACCGCCCGTCTGGCCCGACGGAAAGCAGAGTGTCCCCGAGTTCCACCTGAATGCCCTCTGCAACCGGCGATTCACCAACGCCCTGATCTTTCCGCATCTTCGCGGCGAATTCGTCCGTGGTCTGAGGCTTTGGCTGCTCGTTCTCGTAGGAGGTCTTGCGGCCCGGCTCAGGCTGCTTCATGCCCTCTGTGACCGTGCTGGCCTCCCCCAGAATCGCACCAGAGGTCAGACCTTCGTCTATTTGGCGAGGTCCGGTTGAACCCAACGCTTTGCCGGCGATGAACTTAGTAGCACCTGGAATGCTCAGAACACCAAGCTCCACAAGTTGGTTCTGTACCTGAAGGTCCTGCTGCATCCCGGCAGCGAGCCTCTGAAGCGGAGTACTGTCCTTACCTGCGCCGAAGTCGTCTATATCCGTTACGGACTTCATGGCCGTATTCAACCGCTCCTCGCCCCATTCACCCAGAAGACCGTTCCACCCGGCTTTCGTGCTGATACGACGAATAAGTTCGTTCTCTGGCATCCCCGTCTTACGGGCAAGATCGGTCATGGCATTAAGCAGTTTGCCACCGAACGGCATCTTTTTCAGAATGGAAGGAACTGCCCCCCCAGCGGTTTCAGACAGGTTCTCTATATAGGCGTCGCCGTAGGCTTTCAGAATGGCCGTGGCTCCGGTCTCGCCATTGTCTTTCTGCGCAATCAAAGCGTCAGCCACTCGCTCAGGCTGCAAGGCTGTCCGCACGCCACTTGCGGCAATAGCTGCCTTGACGCCCTTCTCCGCAATCCCTATCGACTTAGCACCAGCCCCTCCGATTGCGAATTCACCA
>JBAZHQ010000530.1:0-973 GCA_041652235.1 Opitutaceae bacterium
GCTCGCACGATTACGGAAACAGGTTGCTGCTTTGCGGTCTTGAAGCTAGCGGGGACCATGCCCGCGCTCTTCGGAGACGAGACGCAACCCGTAGAAGTAAACAGAGCAGCCGCGGCACAAAGACCGATCGCTACCGCACGCAAGAAAGACATATGTTTTTGCATGGTAATGTATGAATCGCGAGGAGAGGGCAGAGGAATAGGATTAGGAATTCTCCACAGGTCAAGGAACTGATAAATTCAGTTCCGACAACTTTTCCAGTCCTAGTTTGATGTTCTCTCGTGCAGCATTCTCCAATGCTATGCGAGAGGAACTATCTTCTTTTGAGGAATACGAGTGGTTTTCGCCAGCGAAAACAAAATCGTTAAACACCACATTACGGTCGCTCATACGGGTCAACTGCCAGCGTGCCGACACGGTTATACGCCAATCCCACACTATCATTGAATGAGACGGGAGCGGAACATGGCCACTCTGAAGATTCACGATGCTGACCTCCAAGCTGTAATCGGCGGGGTGCTGATCGCGGACCGAGGTAAACACTCGTGATTCCTTGATTGCGGCTACGAGAGCCTCTCGAAAGGAGATGACGGACAGCTCCGCCCCGCCCAAATAGGGCTCTATTGTTTTACATTCAGCTATCGCATGCACGATGACGGAAACAGGTTGCTGCTTTTCGATTTTTAAGCTGGTGGGGACCATGGCCGCGCTCCGCGTTGTCTTGGGCATGGAGTTGCAACCTGTTGAAAAAAACAGAACCGCTGCGGCACAGAAACCGACCACAATCGCACGGGGGTAGGACATTTGTTTTTGCATGGTGAATAAGAGATGCCTCACAAGAAACAAAATCAGCGGAGGGAATTCTTATCAATATAATCACCAAAGAGAGTCGGGCCGGCACCAGTCCTCGCCCTACAAATTTGATCCGCGAGTTTGCGTGCCGCTTCTTGCATGAAGCTCGTGGCTGACTGCC
>JBAZHQ010000530.1:983-2824 GCA_041652235.1 Opitutaceae bacterium
GCATAGGCCCCGCCCAAAAACCAACTATTTCTATCCACTTGGAACTCGGCGATTTTCTGGCCAGTGTCCGTATCGCGAAGCTCCACGGTGGCATCGAAGTAGGAGCTGCCGGCACCAAGACCGACAAAGAAGCGAAGATCGGAACTGCCGACTGTATAACGCGTAATCTCGCAGGATATCGATAGTGTGCCAGCCCGAGGTTTTTCCACGCGAGTAACCTCGTGAAAAACTTTGGTTTCCAGCAACTTCAATGCGAGAAGATCGGCAAAGACCTGGCCACGCTCCTGGAGACTCTGTCGAGTCTCATCCGGTATGTTTTCTGTTTTGGTGCTGACAGCGAGGACGGAAATCCGGCCATATTTCTGAATGCTTTGAATGCTGGCTCCCGGACTCGACGTCAAACCGGAGACCGTCCCGCAACCGGCAAAGACGAGTGACAAGCCAAGGGAAAGGGCAGAAAGGGTGAGGCTGCGGATATTGATATTATTCACGTTATCCTTTGTTTTGCCGTAAGCCTGCCGAACTGATTTCGAACTATTCTTAGTCACCCCACGCCTTGCCCCTTGAAGTCGTTGGGACTCACGCGTCAGTGAAGGCGAAGCGCTGAGCATTAGGCGTAAGCAAGGACACGGCCTGCAGGGGAGCAAGGGCACAGGGGTTGCTGCGGCTTGGGGTGAGCCTGCCATTACGATGCCAAGTTACATGAAACGACTGAGCTCTGTCAACAATGCCGGAGCTGAAGGCGCTAGATGTCGCCGAACAGATGTCCGGAAGAGTGGGTGGCGCATGAGAACACCCCTTAATAAGCGAATAAGACTCCCAGCAGGAGTGCGCCTTGGCGTTTTGCCGCCGTCCAAGCGGTGCTGCAGGCTCGCCGCTAGCGGCAATTAACCTGAATTCAGATTTCTTCACATAGAGGGACACTGCACTTTGCGCACACGCGCCGCAAAGTCGTCAACCTGGTCGAGGGATTCGCAGCCGATATTCAACACGTCCACGCAGCCCAGCCCCAAGACGTATCGCACGGACTGATCGAGCTTCTTCGAGTCGTTGCGCAACCGGCCTTCGCCGACTATCTTCATGCCGACAACGCCTTTGCCTGCAGCGTGGATTTTCTGCAATACCGGGACCACCTTCTCGGGCGATGCGTCCATGCTCATGCCGAAGGGATTGATGCGCGCATGCACCGAATCCACCCATGACTCGACGGCGGCGGCTTCTAGGGCGGGCAGAGAATGACAGGATACTCCGTGCGCCCCAATTATGCCCTTGGCCTTGAGTCCCGCAATGATGTCCATCTGCTTGCGAAACTCTGATGGCCATTTGGAGGAGGTCATGCAATGCAGCAGGAGCAGATCGATCCGATCCGTCTGCAACTCCCGCAGGAAACGCTTCACGACGACATCCGCATCCGGCCGTTTCGCTCTCGGGAATACCGCCTCGATGATACCAGATTTTGGATACGATCTGGTAGCTGTCGCGAGGAAAGTCCTTGAGCGCGGAAGTAAAGAAGGGATGAGTGCCGTAAAGATCGGCCAAGTCGAAAGTCCTCACACCCCGCTCATAGGCTCCATGGATAAGAGCATGAAAATTCCTCCTTCCCATACGCGTAGCGTTAGACTCCCGATTGTCTCCACTCACACCCGTGCCGAGCGTGAGCCGGGAAACCCTCAGTTTCGACTTGCCGAGCTGAATCATCTCGTAGGGATCGAAGCCCCCAGATGCGCTCACCGCGCCTTCAGCAAGGTACGAGCTCAACAACAAGCCACCTAGGCCACGTGCAAAAACTAATTCCTACTTTGGTTGGGAAGAAGAGTATAGTTCCACTGCGGGAGGACGGA
>JBAZHQ010000531.1:0-327 GCA_041652235.1 Opitutaceae bacterium
CGCAACCAGGTCCTCGCCCAGATCGGCATCGCCGTCGCCGTGGACAGCGTCAAGAACTTCGCGAGCGGCGGCATCACTTCGACGCCTGGCCCTGCATCTGCACTCATCACCGAATGGGCCAACACGTTGGCGGATAGGGCATTCGCCGACGTGCCGGAATAGGAGTCTTTTGCTCAAGGAGGGGATCATGCCAAAGGTTACATTGATTTGCCCGACTTGCAGGAAGTCGTTTACTGCTTACACCTGCAAACAAAGGGAGTTTTGCTCCATCACGTGTATCCCTCGTGAGCGTCGCTACCGAACGCACGGAATGTCACGCAGTCGGCT
>JBAZHQ010000531.1:337-2801 GCA_041652235.1 Opitutaceae bacterium
GGCTTCATAGCATCTGGTGTCACATGAAGACCCGCTGCTACTGTTCGACGTCTCCAGCATGGAAATACTACGGCGAACGCGGAATCCACGTGTGCGATGAGTGGCGACGCGACTTTGTGGCTTTTCGAGACTGGTCCTTTACTCATGGATATGCCGACACGCTAGAGCTTGATCGGATTGACGCGAACGGAAACTACGAACCAGCCAATTGCCGATGGGCAACGCGATTTGAGCAAATGAGCAACACCAGAAAGCGGTGTGACGCCAAGACGTCCCGATTCAAAGGCGTATCTTGGTGTTCGAATGCACGCCAGTGGCGCGTCCAGATTCAGCATCACAATAGACACTTCCACATCGGCCTGTTTCATGACGAAACAGAAGCAGCGAGAGCCTACGACGAAGCTGCTTCGCGCGTCTATGGAGAGTTCGCCCACCTCAACTTTGAAAGGAGTCTATCATTTTAGTCTTATCGCGCAAGCGAAGCCAGGCGATTGTCATCGGCGGAAACGTCGTCGTGACGGTTCTCGGTGTCCATGGTGATCGAGTCAGCCTCGGAGTTGAGGCGGCAAAGGAAGTGCCTGTACATCGCCAGGAGGTCGCGGAGGCCATTCGACGCGAACAGGAAGGGGGTAAGGCGGCATGATGGCAAAACGATTCTCTATCGACGACGATGTCCGCGATGTGCTTTCACGCTCGGCCTACGAGGGTCTGCAGGTCCGCCTGCCCGGCCAACTCTCCCGTCCGCTCTACGAGCGGGTGAACAAGGTCCTCACCGCCGCCGGCGGACGCTGGAACCGAAAGGCTGGGGCGCACGTGTTCGAGGCCGACCCAAAGGAACTCCTCCTTGGTGCCGCCGAGACGGGCAAGGCCCGCAACCTACGGCAGGAAACCCAGTTCTTCCCCACGCCGCCAGGGATTGCTGATCGCGTCGCCCGCCTAGCACGTGTCGAGGTTGGGCATCGTGTACTTGAACCGAGCGCCGGCACGGGCATGCTGATCGCCGCTCTCGACCGGCCGACGACATACTATGACCTTGTGGCAGTCGAACTCGATCCTGTTCGATCATCCGGGCTGAAACGCTCGTTTTCAAGCATCAACGTTCGCTGCTGCGACTTCCTGACCTGCGGCGACGAACTGGGGCGGTTTGATCGAATCGTGATGAACCCGCCATTCGAACGCGGGGCGGACATCAAGCACATCGAGCACGCTCTGCGGTTCCTCAGGCCTGGCGGCCGACTGGTGGCCATCTGTGCTAACGGGCCCCGTCAGCGGAATCGCTTCCTGGACGCCGCCGAGCTTTGGATCGACCTGCCGTCAGGGACCTTCAAGAGCGCCGGAACGAACGTCGCAACGGCGATCGTCGTGATCGATGCGACAGAAGGAGGGATCGCGCTATGAGTCAGCAACTTCAGCCTGAGAAAATGCCACCTTGCCTATGGTGCAAGACAAACAAACACGTCTACGCGGAGGGATATGCTGGTTTCTTCTGCAGACACTGCAAGCGGTCTTTCGACAAGGGCGGCCTGAACGAGGGCGGCGACTACTCCAACCGAAACCCGGCCGTGCGGCTCGAGCGAGAGGAGCGACGGCTGGAAGGTCAACCGAGAAAGCGAAGAGGGTTCCATGGACGCTAAGACTCGCGAGATCATCGTTGACAGTTTCGCCGGCGGCGGGGGAGCCAGCTTGGGGATCGCCTGGGCCACCGGACGGGCGCCCGACATTGCGATCAACCACGACGCGGCCGCGCTGGCCATGCACGCCAAAAACCACCCGGACACACTCCACGTCCAGGAGGACGTCTGGAAGGCCGATCTTCGCCAGCTTGTGGGCGGCCGGCCGGTCGGTCTGCTTTGGGCGTCGCCCGACTGCCGGCATTTCTCCCGGGCCAAAGGGGACAAGCCGGTCAGCCCATCAATCCGCTCGCTGGCATGGGTGTGTGTTCGCTGGGCCACGCAGGTTCGCCCCCGCTGCATCATGCTCGAGAACGTCCGCGAGTTCGCCGAATGGGGGCCGTTGGTGCCAGCATTCCGTTGCGCGGAATGCGCCTGGCGAGGAACTGAGGGTCAGGCGAAGCTCGCCCGGACGCGCCGGCGATGTCCGCGGTGCAACTCCCTGCGGCTCAAGCAGACAGACCAGTGGCTCGTGAACCCGGACAAGAAGGGGCTGACCTTCCGCCGGTGGCTCGGCCGGCTCAGGAATCTTGGCTATGCCGTGCAATACAAGACACTCGATGCCGCCGATTTCGGGGCACCGACCCACCGCCGCCGATTGTTCCTCATCGCCCGTTGCGATGGTCGCCCCATCGAATGGCCCGAGCATACGCATGGAGATCCCAAGAAGCTGGGCGACATGCCGCTCTTCACTAAGTTGAAGCCCTGGCGGACCGCCGCCGAGTGCATCGACTGGTCCATCCCGTGCCGGTCGATCTTCGACCGGAAGACGCCGCTCAAGGAAAACTCTCTGC
>JBAZHQ010000532.1:0-739 GCA_041652235.1 Opitutaceae bacterium
AACGAGAGGTAGTTCATCAGTCGGGAATCCAAGCTTTCTAACCGTCCCACTGTGGTCCAGGATAAGCGCCTTGTCTTTCGAGTGGTGCGGACGCAAGGCTCTCCCTGCCATCTGAATATACCGAATCAAGCTCTTTGTCGGGCGAGCCAGAATGATCGCCTCAGTCTCCGGGCAATCGAATCCCTCGGCAAGCAATGAACAGTTCGACAGAACGTTAAATTCCCCTCGCTTGAATGCGTCAATAATCGGTCGCCGTTCATCCTCCTTCATGTAACCATCAACGTGTCGCGCGCTAATTCCGGATTCCTGAAATGTCGCGACGATGTGCTGCGAGTGCGCTACGTTTGTAGCGAATACAATCGTGCGCTTTCCGTTTGCTAAACGCAGGTAGTGTGAAACTATGTCGCCGACAAGCCTGGGTTTATCCACTGCCTCACCGAGTCCCTTTTCTTCGTAGTCGCCTGCAACTATTTTGACACCGGTCAGGTCTGGTTCGCTCGGTGCGTAGATATCGACGTCAACAAGGAATCCGCCCTCGATCAATTCGGGGATGGTAGCCCCGACGACAATGCTCTCGAACATCGGCCCGCACATTGAATCGTAGTGCTTACCGAGTCCTTTGCTGAATGGGGTCGCGCTCAGGCCGATGATGGGGATGTTGTTGTTTCGCGAAAAAAGTTCGCGGTATGCTTCCGATCCGGCACACGAATGGGCTTCATCGACAATCGCAAAATCAACT
>JBAZHQ010000532.1:749-2799 GCA_041652235.1 Opitutaceae bacterium
GGCGAGCGATCGTTTGAATGCTGCACACCAGAACCGGTGCGCTGGTGGCGAATGAATTATCGCCTTGGATAACTCCATGCCTGATCCCGTGAGCCGTCAATGCTGCGCTGGCCTGCTGAACCAACTCGATGCGATTGCAGATGAATGCGGCCCGTTTGCCGCGGCTCTCGACCACCGAAAAAAGAGCAGCAGCTATGCGGGTTTTCCCTCCTCCGGTAGCCAGGTAGCATATTTGCCGTTTCTTCCCAGACTTCAATCCATCGCGCAGCATGGCGATTGTCTTTGTCTGGTACGGACGTAGTTCAACCATTTCGCCGCACCCCTGCCAGTTGAATAACCTCTCCGGCGATAGGGTCAATCGCCTCCCCTGGTCTACTACGGGGTCCATAGTCCTTTGCTTGGCTAGGGGCTGTTGACTTTGGTTTATCTGCTTCTGCTTCTGCATTGTCTCTACCGTGTTCTACATTTTCTACACCCTGAGCGGCGGCGCGCTCTTTTGCTCGCCTTGCATTGATGTACCGGCGCTTTGATTCTTTCGCGCTTTCCTCGTCCCGGATGCTACGATACTTCTCGTGGTTCAGTAGTCGCCAACCGCCGTCTATTGGTTCAATGCGCCGGCCTTCATGGTCTGGAGTCCTGCTGTCTGGATCGGGGGCTAGAAACGTCGCTATAGCCTGCCTAGCGGCCTCCACTGATATGCGCGCCCTATTGGCTAGGCCTGGAATGCTCGCCCAGACTCTGCCCTTGCTGTCGGCCATGGCAAGCATCGTGATCCACGCGAGGCGCGTAGAATCGGATTCACACCAAACGGTCGACTCGGTGATTGACGCAAATAGTTTTGTGAAAGTTACGCTCATATACAGAATTCTACTGTAGAAAATAATATCTACATGGTACCCTTCATCCCGCCGTTGTCAAGCCCCTGGCCCGGCGATTTTGAACGGCCACTGATGCCTCCGCAATGCCGCTTCTCTTTCGGCTTCCCGCTTCTTCCCGCTCATGATGCGGGTATCGTGACGATCACAGACCGAACCATCGTACCCGAAGCCTTGAACGCACCATCCTGCAGTGCTTCGATGTTACCGCCTCGTTCGCGGATTAGATCGCGGAATTCCTGCGTCAGCTTGTTGTCGCGGAACGTCACACTTGCAGCCATCACAGACACCAGAAGGCCACCAGGTTTCAGGAAGCGCAGCGCGTGAAGAACATGCTTGATGTCGGCTTGTTTTGCAAACGGCGGATTCATCACAACGCGGTCATAGTTTGCCTCAGGGAGTTGCGCCAAGAAATCCATGCGGCGCACCAACCCTAGGCGCACGTCGCCGGCCAGCGCGGCGAAATTGGCCTCCATCAGTTCGTAGCAATCCACCGTCGCCCCGGCATTGGCGCAGACGTAGGCAATTGCCCCTTTCCCGGCGTTCGGCTCAAGCACGCGCATTCCCTGGCGCACGTCGGCCAGTTCCATCAGCCGCGCCACCACGTCGGGCGGAGATGGGAAGAAGTTGAATTCGTCTTTCGGGACTTCAACCTCGCCGGACAGGATGATCTGATCAACCCTCGTAGCTGCCTCGTCATCGAACAAGTGCGCCCTGGCCTTCTTGTTCCACTTCCCGCCAGCCGCTTCAAGAACCTTGTTCGTCCTCTCGTACATCCGGCGGTCAAGTTGCCCTGTCAGCACCAGCGCATTACCGTTGGTTTCTGCTCGGCTCAGCACTGCCAGCACGTCGTCTTCAACTCGCATTCACTTTCCTTTCGTGGTTGAAATTCTCGGCCTTCACCTTCCGCTCCACCAGTATCTTCGCTACAGCTTCCATTCTGGCGCGCTCAAGCTTGCGCGTGGCGGACATTTGCGCGACCTTATTCCACGCGGACATTTGGGCTACTGTGACCATTTTCGACACTCCTTTTTGGCGTGTTATGCGTCAATGTTTTTCGGGACACCACGTAAGTGTTGCGCTGATTCATGACATTAAATACCCGACTAAATTACTCACTTTGATGGATTGTTTTGCGTCATGAGGCCGAATGTACGTTGGGCCTCAATTCCAGT
>JBAZHQ010000533.1:0-2794 GCA_041652235.1 Opitutaceae bacterium
CAACCCGTTCCGCATACGGGTGAATCCCGAGAAAGAATCTCAAGCAAAACCCGAACAACAGATTTCCCAGAATCCTCCCCCCTTGGAACCCCCAGAAAATGCCGATTCAACCCCGCATTCATCGAGTAAACCGCAAGACAAGGATTGAATGCTCGCAGATTAGGCGCGAGAATAGGTTGGTAAAAACCTATTGCCCTAGCCGCTTTGGTTGGATTGCCTAGGGTATTGCCCCTATATGGCTAACCTGCCTACTTTGCCTCGCCGGAGTATGATCGAGAAAACATCGATCACTTTGGCGTCGGCACTCATAGCGATCGGACTCGCGACATGGGTAGGTTGGGCTCTTCAGATCGGATCTCTTCTCCAGCCTTTCGGCAACCTGCCCCCGACCAAAGCCAATGAGGCCATCTGCTGGCTGTTGCTCGGCTCATCGTTGTTGGTTTCTGAATATGGGTTTGTCCGCTATTCCTGGATTGCCTCCATCGCAGCGCTCATCGGGCTGCTAAGCCTTGGCGAATACGTGACCGGTGCCGATCTGAAGTTCGACGAGTTGCTCGCCAAGGACTATCTCCTGATCGAAACCGCCTACGCCGGGCGCATGGCTTCCATGTCGGCAGGCAGCATCCTGCTGGGCGGCATCATCCTGGCTTGGAGAGCGCTTCCCTATGCAAAGAAAGCGCGTCTGTTCGCCGAGGCAGTCTGTGGATCGATCATCTTCTCGGTTGGACTTTCGACCCTTCTTGGCTATGCGGCCAACCTTCCTGCCGTGTATCGGTGGGGCTCCAGCACCGCCACCGGCATTGCCAGCGGACTTGCCCTCCTTCTGCTGGGCACGGCTCTTCTGATAAGCGCATGGAGAGTGAGTTACAGGGAAGAGGGAGGCCCGCCCATCTGGTCCCCGATGCCCTTCATGATCGCCTGGTTCACCATGACGGTGATCCTTTGGATCGGGATGCGGGAGCGCGAACTGCTATTCCTGAGCAACAACACCCAGAACTCCCTCAACGGCATCGCCTCGATGACCGATATCGAGCTCAAGCAGATCGCCAACGAGGTCGAGAATCACCTATCCTCAGCCTGGAGTCGCACACCCGCGGACATGGCCCCCTCATGGGACGCCGATGCCACCTCGTTTTACGAGCTCAGGAATGGCTACGGTTGCGTCTCCGTGGGATGGGTGGATCCCAGCTGGCGCACCCGATGGATATTTCCCAGGGAGGGCAACGAGGCTTCGCTTTCCTTCGACCACATGAGTGTCGAAGCTCGAGCGAACGCCATACGCGCCGCGAACGAGAAGAAGCGCGCCGTTATTTCGCAGAGCGTCTCCATCCCGCAGAATCAGAGCCTGGGTTTCATCGTGTACTCGCCTGTGATGCGTGAGAACCAGCTCGCCGGTTGCGCATTCGCTGAATTCACCTACAAGGAGTTCTTCGGCGCGCTGGATCGGAAGCTCAAGATAAGCGCCAACTACGACTATCTTGTCGTGATCAACGGCGTGCCCGTCTCGGGCAACCTGCAGCAGAAAGACTTCGCGAACAATTCCTTCTCACTGGAATTCTCCGCAGTGCTTCAGGAGCGGCGCATCCGTTTCAGCCTCGTTCCAAACGAGTCTAACCTGCAGCGGAATCGCCGCTACCTGCCGGAGCTCACTCTGTTCTCCGGTCTGGGCATAACCCTCCTTCTTGGCCTGAGTGTTCACTTCGCGCGCACCGCCCGTTCGGGAATGCTCGCGGCGGAGCAGTCCAATCGCCGGCTGCTCGCCGAAAACGATGAGCGCAGGCGCATCGAGGAACGGTTGAAAATCTCGGATGAGCGCCTGCGCCTCGCACTCGACAGCACCGGCATCGGCATCTTCGAGTGGAATATGATTTCCGGATACGTGTACTACAGCGCTGGCCTGTGGATCATGCTCGGGTATGAGCCCAATCGCATGGCGGCGACCGTGGATTCGTTCCAGATTCTCATTCACCCCGAGGATCTCCCCCACTTCCGCCGCCGCGTTGAAGCGCAACTCAGCGGCTCAGCGGCCTACATCGACCCTGAATTCCGAGTGCGCACCCGCTCGGATGACTGGCGCTGGGTGCACTGGCGGGCCAGAAGCGTGGCCATGTCCCCCACGGGCGCCCCCATCCGCATCCTCGGCACATTGCAGGACGTGACATCGCGCCGCGAGGCCGAGGAAGCGCTGCGCACCAGCCAGGCGGCCACCCGCAAGCTCTCCCTCGTCGCCTCGCGCACCGACAACCTGGTTGTCATCTTCACCCCCGACGGGCGTGTGGAGTGGGTCAACGAAAGCTTCACCCGGGCGATGGAGTATCCTCTTGCCGAGATCGCCGGCAAGCGACTCGCGGAATTTCTCGCGGGGACTGACACCGACCCGCGCAGCATCGGGCGCGTGCGCACCGCCCTCTCGCACGGCCAGCCGATCAGCACCGATATCGTGCAGTATTCCAAGACAGGCCGGAAATTCCACCTCTCCTACGACATCCAGCCAGTCCGCAACAAGTCATCCGAGATCGAGAATTTCATCGCCGTCGCCTTCGACATCACCGCGCGCGTCGATACGGAACAGGCCCTGCGGCGCGCCAAGAGCGAAGCCGACGCCGCTTCCAGGGCGAAGAGCGAATTCCTCGCCTCGATGTCCCACGAGATTCGCACGCCGATGAACGGCGTGATCGGCATGACTTCGCTCCTGCTCGAAACCAAGATGTCCCAGGAGCAGCGCGAATTCGTGAACACCATCCGCAACTCCGGCGAGGCGCTGCTCACCATCATCAACGACATTCTCGACTTC
>JBAZHQ010000534.1:0-2793 GCA_041652235.1 Opitutaceae bacterium
GATGGCCTTTCGTGCGAAGGCCGACGAGAAGAAGCCATAAGTCCCGACATAAAGAGGCCAGATGCCGGAGGCCGGAGGCCAGCAGGAACGGGGCTGTCGGCGATCGGCTTTCGGCTATCGGGGAAATTCTGTCGCTCGTCTTGGAAATCCTCGCAGGCCGAGAGGAATTAAAAACACTGTAGCACAAAAAGAGTGCGACAGGACGATTATCGTGCCAACTCTTCCGATGCCCCATGCTAGTAGATTACATCCAAGCCAATACCAACGGGCGCCTGCATCCCGCCCACGAGCCTTCCCTGTCGCCGTTGAATCGTGGTTTTCTATATGGCGATGCTGTTTATGAGGTATGGCGCAGCTATCATGGGGTGCTTTTCGCCTGGGACGAGCATTGGCGGCGCCTTGAGCGCTCGGCGACGGCGCTAAATATGCCGGTCGCCTTCACACAAGAGAGAATCTTCTCGGAGATTCTGCGCACGGCCGAGGCTTATCTGAAGACCACTGGGAAACAGGATATCGATCTTTATGTGCGGCTGCAGCTCACGCAGGGCTCGGACACCATCGGCTTGGATTCCGCCTTGGCGGACAAGCCCGAGTTTGTGCTGCTCGTGCAGCCCAATCCGCACCTGTCCGTCGAAAAGCTCCGCGACGGCCTCAAGCTTTCCCTGGCCATGCAGTTGCGCCGCAATCCGGCTGCGAGCCTCAACCCGGCGTGGAAGACCGGGAACTATCTCAACAACATCCTCTGCCTTCGCGAGGCCAGGGATCGCGGCGCCGATGAGGTCGCGATCACGAATCTGAATGGCGATATCGCCGAGGCGGCCGTCTGCAACCTTGGGTTCTTCCGCGATGACACTTTTGTGACCCCCCCCCTCGACGCGGGCATTCTGGGAGGGATCACCCGCGGTCTGGTGCTGGGGCAGATCGCGCAGGAAGCCGGCTTCAAGCCCGTGGAGGAGGTTGTGCGTCCCGGGGAGCTCGATCGCTTCCAGGAGTGCTGCCTGCTTTCGACGACGAAGGACATCGCCCCCGTTTCTGCCATCGACGCGATCCGCTTTCACATCGCCCCCGACTCGCGGGTCATGCGCTTGAAAACCACCTTCGCTTCCTATACCCGAGCCTACGCGTCGGCTCGGCCCGAGTTGCGGATTACCTGAGGTCCGGCTGCGCGACTGAGCTCCGCCGCGATCTTTTCGTTTGCCGAAGGCATTCGCGTCGGATGACGATCCCGTCATGCCTCAGAAGTTCGTCGTCATTATCGCGGGTGGCCGAGGGGAACGTTTTTGGCCATTGAGCCGGGTTTCACGCCCCAAGCATCTGATCTCGATCGTGGATGAGACTCCGATGCTTGCGAAGACGATTGAGCGTGTGAAGTCCATCGTTCCCTTGGCGAACACCTTCGTGATCACGAGCGCCCAGCAGGAGAAAGCCGTGCGCGAAGTGTGCTGCTCACTGCCGGCGGCGAACATCATTGCCGAGCCCGTGGGCCGGGATACCGCTCCGGCCGTCGCTCTCGCCGCGGTCCTTGTCGCCCATCGCGATCCCGAGGGCATATTCGCCGTCCTTCCCTCGGACCATGTGATCCACGACAAGCGTTCCTACCAGGCCGACCTCAGGGCCGCGTTTGCGGCAGCCGAGGCGGAGGGGGTCATGGTCACCATTGGCATTCATCCCGATGAACCCGCCACCGGGTTTGGCTACATCCAGCGCGGCACAGCCTGGAAGACCATTCGCAGGCGGCCTTTCTATTATGCGCGCCGCTTTGTCGAGAAACCCAATCTTGAAACGGCGAAGCGCTACCTCGCATCGGGGGATTATTTCTGGAATGCGGGCATGTTCGTCTGGCGGGTCGGCGTGGTCCAGGCCGCCTTGCGCAAGCATGCCCCCGAGCTTTACGACGGTCTCCAGCCCGTGAGCCTCGCCCTTGCCAAGGGCCGCGCCCTTGGTCCGGTGTTGAGGAAGGTATATCCTCATTTCACCCGGATCTCGGTGGATTACGCGCTTCTCGAGAAATCGGACAACGTCGTCGTTGTGCCCGCCTCCTTCGACTGGGATGACGTGGGCGCCTGGCCCGCGGTGGCGAAACACCTCCCGCAGGACGCCCAGGGCAACGCGGTGCGAGGCACGGCTCTCGTCGAGCAGAGCGGGAACAACATCCTTTTCTCCGAAGGCGGCCATCTGCTGGCTGTTATCGGAATCGACGATCTCATCGTCGTGCATACACCCGATGCCACGCTTGTCTGCCCCAAGAGCCGCGCCCAGGATCTCAAGGCGTTGCTCAAGCGGATCGAGACCCGCCCCGGCTCGAAGCGTTTTCTGTGACGAGGGAGGGATGGCTCCTGTGTTCTGGTTTCTATCGCTGCGGCTTTGCCGCGCATCGCGATCAGAACATCCCCGGCCTGCCGCCGCCCGGCCCGCCGGGCTTCATTCCTCCCATCTGGCGCTGGAGCTTCTTCATGTTTCCGCCCTTCAGCATCTTCATCATTTTCTGCATCTGCTGGAACTGCTTGATGAGCTGGTTCACCTCGACGACCTTCACGCCTGCGCCGTTGGCGATGCGGAGGCGGCGGTTGCCGTTGAGAATGTCGGGCTTGCGGCGCTCCTGCTTGGTCATCGACAGGATGATGGCTTCCGTGCGCGCCATGGATTTCTCCGCTTCCCCATCGAGCTTCACGCCGTTCATGCCGGGCAGCATCCCCATGATGCTTTCCATCGAGCCGAGCTTCTTGATCTGCCGCATCTGATCGAGGAACTCCTCAAGATTGAAGTCCGCCTTGCGGAGCTTTTCCGCCATCT
>JBAZHQ010000535.1:0-2783 GCA_041652235.1 Opitutaceae bacterium
CCAGGGGCAAGTTCAAGAACCTGCTCGTCGTCGGCATCGGCGGCTCCGCCCTCGGCCCCCAGCTCGTAAGCCACGCGCTCGGCCGGCCCGGCAAGGACAAGATGGCGGTGACCTTCTTCGATAACACCGATCCCGATGGAATCGATTACGTGCTCGCCCAGTTCTCGGGGAAACTCGCCGACACGCTCGTCGTCGTAATCTCGAAATCCGGCGGCACGCTCGAGACGCGCAATGGCATGGTTGAAGCCGCCGCCGCCTTCAAGACCGCCGGCCTCGATTATCCGAAACATTTTGTCGCCGTGACCGGCGCTGGTTCGAAACTCGAGCAAACCGCCATCAAGGAAGGCTGGATCGCCCGTTTCCCCATGTGGGACTGGGTGGGTGGACGCACCTCCGAACTTTGCGCCGTGGGACTTCTGCCCGCCGCCCTGCAAGGCATCGACATCGACGCCATGCTGGACGGAGCCGCTGCGATGGACGCCGTCACCCGCGTGCCCAGCCTGAAGGACAATCCCGCCGCGCTGCTCTGTGCCGCCTGGTATTTCGCCACCGATGGCCGCGGCAGCCGCGACATGGTCGTGCTCCCCTACAAGGACCGCCTGCTCCTCGTCTCGCGCTACCTTCAGCAGCTCATCATGGAGTCGCTCGGCAAGGAGCTCGATCTGCAGGGCCGCGTGGTCAACCAAGGCATAGCAGTTTACGGCAACAAGGGGTCCACCGATCAGCACGCCTATGTGCAGCAGTTGCGCGAGGGCGTGAGCAACTTCTTCGTCACCTTCATCGAGGTGCTCCGCGACCGCGACGGCGCCAGCATGGAGGTCGATGCAGGTGGCATCACCACGGGCGACTATCTTCAGGGCTTCTTCCTGGGCACCCGCGACGCCCTTAGCGAAAAGAATCGCAGTTCGGTCACGCTCACCCTGGCCGACGTTTCCCCGCGCTCTCTCGGCATGATCGTCGCTCTCTTCGAGCGCACGGTGGGGCTCTATGCCTCGCTGGTCGGGATCAACGCCTACCATCAGCCCGGCGTGGAAGCAGGCAAGAAGGCCGCGGGCGGAGTCATCGCCCTCAAGCTCAAGGTCACCGAAGCCCTGCGCGCCTCGCGCGGCACCGCCTTCACCGCCGAAAGCATAGCGGCCAAAATTGGTGCGCCCGACAAGGCTGAGCTCGCATACAAGCTGCTCGAGCATCTCGCCGCCAACCCGGACTCGGGAGTGGCCAAAACTCCCGCGCAGCCCTGGTGGCAGTCGACGTATGGGATGAAGTGAACGGAATGGCTGCGGATGCCCGCAGCCAAGCCAAAGAATATAGGAGCTAGGAGCTAGAATAGGCGTGTGCTTCGCGCACGCCGACAGTGGCGCCTTTTGGGGCGCATCAAAGGAAGTCGCTGGAAATTCTCAGCTTTCGTTCCTTCCTGCGAACGCTGTGAGCCACACTAGGCGCGCAGCGCCCATTCTAGCTCCTAACTCCTAGCTCCTATATTCCCCTGCCTCCCCCTCTCATTCCCCGGCGAGGCGGATGCTCAGGGATTGGCCGTTCTCCTTGGGGCCCAAGGTGAGAATGTAGGGTGCTGCGGTCTCCGCCCAAACCTCGGGCGAGGGGTAATTCGAAGCTTCGTCGTTCCAGCATTTGCGCAGCATATCCGTATTGATGATACCGGGATTGAGGGGGATGGCGGCCATACCATCGGGCAATTCCTCGGCGAGAGCCTTCGTGAGCCCCTCGATGGCGAACTTGCTCGCGCAGTAGGGCGCGACGCCCGAGGAGACGGAGCGGCCCCAGCCGGAACTGATATTCACGATCACGCCCTTGTTCGCCTGGACCATCGCAGGCACGAAGGCGCGGACGATGTTCGCGACGCCCTTGATGTTGACGTCGATCAGCTTTGAAAACTCCTGGGCGGGGATCTTCCAGAGGGGAGCCGGAGCGTTCATGAGAGCGGCATTGTTGACGATGACATCGGGAGCGCCATGCGTGCCCAGGATGCGCTCGGCCCATATTTCCACTTTCACGGCCTCGGTGATGTCGATCGCCTCGAAACTATGCGGCTCGGTATGCGCGAAACGCAGTTCGAAGATCTCGGTGCCGCTGCATCCGCAGCCGATGACCGTGTGCCCCTTCTTGATGTACCAGTCCGCCAAGGCCCGCCCCAGTCCCCGAGTGACGCCGGTGATCAGAATATTCATGGCATGGAAGTAGTAAGTTGTAAGAGCGTAAGCGAGGATAAGAAAGAGTAAGTTCCAAACCGCAGGACACCCCGATCAAGACTTCTTGGCTCATCAGGCTTACGCTCTTATTCACTTACGCTCTTAACGCACTCAGTTGCGGCTCTGCAGGCTGAATTTGTTCAGGCCGGATTTGCGGCAGGCGTCCATCACGAAGGCCAGCTTCTTTAGGGGCGTGGTCTCGTCGGCCTTGATGAGCACGGGGATGTCCTTGTCGACGTTGTGCACCTGGCGCAGGAGCTCGGCGAGCTGGGGTTCGGTGGCGACGTGGCCGTTGAAGGAAATGGTGCCATCCTTGTCGATGCCGATGGTGACGGTGCCCTTGAACTCGTTCTTACCCGCAGTATCCACCTTCGGGAGGGTGATGTTCATGGTCGCGGCGGATCGGAACTGCATCGTGACGAAGGAAAAGAAAATCAGCATCACGAGGACATCGATCAAGGGCAGGAGATTCATCTCCGGCTTCCTTCGTCTGGCGGGCAAAAGGCTCATGGGCGGCAGGTGCGGCTAAGGTGACGAGCGAACAGGCTTAAATGCCTCGCCGCCGTTGTCCTTTGC
>JBAZHQ010000536.1:0-2768 GCA_041652235.1 Opitutaceae bacterium
TCCGACCTCCGACTTCCCTGCTGACTCTGGCTTCCGGCTTCTGGCATCTGTCCTCTTTTGTTGCGCCTCCGCTGCGCTAGGTTTCTTGTGCTTTTCGTGGTCATTCAGCTTCGATTTTAAGATTTCGGCTACCACTCCAGGGCGAGCATCATGCAGTTGATGCCGCTTCCTATGCCCAGCAGCGCGACCCGATGTCCTTCCTTCACAGCCCCACCCTCGACCGCCAGCGCGAGCGTGGCCGGAAGCGATACGGAGCCCACGTTTCCATAGTTTTCGAAGCTCGAAAAATCCTTCCGGATGTCGAGTTCCAGCATCTCATAGAGTTTCCGGCGGTGGGTTGCGCCTACCTGATGGCAGATGGTCCGGTCGATGCTGTCCTTGTTCCAACCCGTGCTGTCCATGAAGTCCTGCCAGGTCCGGCGGGCCACCTGCACGCCGGCGACAAGCAGCGCTTCCGAGTCGGTCTGCATCTGCAGGGCCTCCGCGCCGTGAGTGTCTCCCCGGCACAAATCGTTGAACTGCGTCGCAGCCGTCGCCACGCCTCCGAGAAGCCGATGCTGCGGGCCCTTGGCCAGGGATCGATGGCAGACGACGGCCCCCACCGCGCCGGAACCTATGGTGAGATTCGCAAAAAAGGGTTTGATCTGGTTCCGATCGAGCTGCTTATCGAGCAGCGTTCTCAGGGTCTGCTCGACCAAGGGACGTCCGTTCTCACCCGATACCACGAGCGCCGCGCCGATCTGGCCGCACTCGATCAATCCGGCGGCCAGCGTAAGGGCGTTGAGAAAACCGAGGCACGCGTTGGACACATCCATGATCTGGGTCTTCTCCGGCAGTCCGATGAGCCGGTGCGCAAAAGAGGCTGTCGAGGGTTCCAACATGTCGCGGCAGACCGCGGCGTGGATGAACAGCCCTATCTTGTCGGGAGATATGCCGCTGCGCGCCAAAACGGCCTTTCCCGCAGCGGCGCTGGCTTGCGAGGGCTGCGTGCCATCGGGCCAGAATCGGCGTTCCTTGATGCCTGTCATCAGCTCCAGGCGTCCGAAGGGCAGTTTGAGCCTCTCGTAAAGCGGGCGCAGCCTTTCCTCGATTGCCGCGGACGACCATGTCTCCTCCGGAAATGCCGTAGCCAGGGACTCGATACAGACGTTCTCGAAACGCATAGAATTATTTCCCGGATTCCCGGCCCTCGGGTCGCATGGCAAGGCGGATCAGCTCCTGGTCGAAATAATTGCAGCCGAGGCCCGCATCGACGACCAGGGTTGTTCCGTTGATGCCGCTGCTGCGTTCGCTCAGGAGAAAGAGAACGGCGTCGGCCACTTCCCTTGTCGCCAGGTTCTTCTTCCGGAAGGTCAATTTCTCGGCGTAGAGATAGCTTTCGAGATAACCCGGGATTCCAGCCGAGGCGCTGGTCTTGAGAGGCCCCGACCCGATCACGTTGAATCGCACGGAGGAGTCCGCGCTGAAGGACTTCGCAAGAAAGCGCGAGCAGGACTCCAAGGCCGCCTTGATCGGCCCCATGTACCCGTAATTGTCGGGAGTGACCAGCAGCGACGATATTCCAATGGTCACAACCGAGGCATCCCGCGCAAGGAGCCCCTTGAAGGCCCGGGCGATCTCGACCAGGGAAAATGCCGAGATTGCGGTCGCCTGGAGGAAGTCCGCGCGCTTGGCTTCATGGAAGGGTTTGAATCCGTCGCTGTAGTTGGCGTAGGCGATGGAATGCACGATGCCGTGAAGCATTGAGTGCCCTGCCTCTGCGATCTCGGTTGCGAGACGTCCCGGCGCCCCCTCCTGCTCCACGTCGCACAGGAACACTTCCTTCCCGGCCAGCAGGGTCGAAAGCGTTTGCCTGCGCGTCTCGGAGCGCACGCTGTAGAGGACGCGGGCGCCTTCCTCTTCCAGGGCCTGCGCCACGCTCCATGCAACGCTCTTGCGGTTTGCGACGCCAAAAACGAGAATCGTTTTCCCATCCAGTCGAAGGAAGCTCATGGTGCGGATTTTGTGGTCGCGGGCGATGTTGTCTCTGGAACTTTCCAGCCCACCGAGAACTCCACGCTCAAAACGCGTTTGTCGCCGCTTTTCACGCTTCCCGACATAAAGACGAAGCCTCCGAGGGACTCCTTTTCCTTGACCTCGATGGTGATGGTTTCTCCGGGGAAAACGGGGTTGCGGAAGCGCACGTCGTTGATCTTGGCCAAGAGGGGCACTCCGATGCTCGTCTGCTGCTGTTTCGCCTGTTTGCGCGAAAGAAAGAGCGCGCCCGTCTGAAAAACCGCTTCGCAGAGTAAAACACCCGGCGTAATGGGCATTCCCGGATAGTGGCCCTTGTAAAAATCCTCGTCCGTGCGCCAAGTGCGGCGCGCCACCATGCCCGTGTCCGTCTCGGAGACGATTTCGTCCACGAAAAGAAACGGAGGACGGTGGGGAATGAAATTTGTGATATTGGACATGCCTTAGCCTGCGTTTCTCAGGCATTTGCGGCCTGCGTCGCACTTGAAGCGGCCTGGACAGTAGAGGCTCCCTGCTTCCGACGAAAGAGGAATTTATCTATGCTGTTAGCCGCGATGACGCCGTAGTTGATGGTGCCCAGCCAGCCCGACATGATAATGCCCACGGAACCGGCGTGGTACAGTCCCGGAATGCGTTTTGGCAGGTCCATGGATGCCTTCAGTCCCTCGAACTTCGTGCCGAAGGACGTGCCGCCGATGTGGGTCGTATAACGCTCTATCGTTCGCGGCGTGGCCGCCTCTGCCCAGTCAATCTTG
>JBAZHQ010000537.1:0-2743 GCA_041652235.1 Opitutaceae bacterium
CGACTTCCCTGCTGACTCTGGCTTCCGGCTTCTGGCATCTGTCCTCTTTGGTTGCGGCTCCGCCGCGCTATGTTTTTTGTGGCCATTCAACTGCGTTTTCTAGGTTGATGATGCCTGGGTGACATCCCACGCCACGGTCATGAACCGTCAGTGCCATCCCTAGCCTGCACTCATCCGACCGCGGCAGCCGCAACCAAAGAAGCCAGAAGCCAGAGGCCAGAGGCCAGCAAGGCAATCGGAAGTCGGCGGGTGCCGTCCCACAGCGGCGCAACAGTTCGGCGATGTCGCGCTTCATCCACAGGGCGGCCCGCAGCCGGGTGTTGGATTTTTCACACCCTGTCTTGTGACAGGTTGATCAGCCGAGCCACCTTTTGCCTTCTGCGCTTCGGCGCGGCTTCTTTAGGAGCGCAGACAGCCAAGAATAATCTCATCTCCAGCGACGCAAACCGTGGGGGCATAGGCGCCTTGTTGGCTTGCCTTTTGTCTTTGCTGGAATCGCCAACATTGAAGCCTGTGCCCCCATGGTTTGCGTCGCGGTGCAGGCTCTTGGGACTATGCTTTAGTTGACGCTATGACTGCTGTCCTGTGGGATGGCTGTGGATCGGTTAATACATTTTGGAACCACGAATAGTGCGAATCTATGCGAATTCTGAATTATCCTTAATTCGCTTTATTAGCTCAATTCGCGGTTAAAAAAAGCCTTCCCTTCGTGCCTTCGTGTCTTCGTGCGAGAACCTGATCGGTGCATTTCTCCACATGAAGACTTCCTTCTGTTTTCCTCTTCCTACACCTCGTCGGGCTGGGGCGAAGTCCCGTTAGAGATCAGGGGCGTAGAACGAGCAGTTCCGGCAAACAGAGCGGAGTTCATTTCTGGAGAAGCTGCCCCGCACCTCGCGCGCCGCATCGCCGTTGAGGATATCGTGGAGCGGAGCCTCCTTGATGTTGCCGACCACCAAGTCGTCGAATTCCGTGTCTTTCACGCGGCAGGCGCACAAACGCACGCTGCCATCGAAGAGTATCATGGCGTCGTATACGCGTTCGCAGGCGATCGATTTCATCCGTGGCACGCGCCGGAGCCGCATCGCGCCCACCATGTCTTTCTCGGTGATGGCGCCGCCCCAGTTGTCGTACGTCATCATGAACTTGACGATGACCTTGGGGGAGAGGAAGGGCTTGATGACTCTCTGGAAATCGGGAAGCGCCATCGTCTGTTCGGGAAGCAGCGGCGAACGAAATTGGATGATGATGGTGAGCGGCTCGCCCTTTTCGCGGTTGTAGGCGAGAAGCTTGGATAGCCCGTCCCTGAATGTTTCGTACGCGGCCACACCGTAGATCTCCTTGTAGATCTCGGGGTCCATGGCCGTGGTGCTCAGGTGCATCTCGTGCAGCCCGGAATCGATCAGGCGTTTATAGGCATCGTTTCTCCCCAAGAGAATGCCGTTGGAGTAGAAGTATGTCTTCGAAATTCCCTTCAGGCCAACGGCGTACCGAATCTTCTCCATGAGGCCCGGATCGACAAGGGCCTCCCCGAGAGTGGGCGTGAAACTCACGACCCCGCCCCCGAGGGCCGCGTATTCGTCGATCGCCTTCTTAAAGACGGCGAAGTCCATGATGCCAGTGGGATGGTCAACGAGCCGATAAGCGCAGAAGACGCATTTTGCATTGCAGATGCTGGTGACGTTAAAGAAAAGGCAGTCTGGAACGACCGGGCCTTTTCTGACGCGCGCCCGCCTCATTCCCGAAGCGATCAGAAGATCGGCGGCAATGATGCCCGCCGTGTGGCAAGCGTGCACCGCTCTGTACTTCAGGTTGCGCAGCATGGGAAAGAGAGGACCCTGCGTGAGATTTTTCGACCGTCCCTTCAGGACAATCAGCTAAGAAAGGTAAAAGCGCCAACGGAGCAGAAACTATTTCGCAGCCCCTTCGACAGGTTTGTCTATGCCAAGTTTTATCTTCAACAAGGGCTTGAAAAAAGCAGGGATTGAAGATGGCTGGTAGAGGATGGCGCTATGTCCGTCGGCAAAGTCGATCGTGATTCGATAGACTAGCATGGAGTTGGTGTCATGATTGAGCCATGCCATGTTGCCTGCGATATCGGCGGCGATGATGCTGTTGCCTAGCCAGCGCCCCTGGGGGTTGAGCTTCGGGGCCTTATCTTCGATGATGAGTTCAGGAGTCACCCCGTTTACATCCTCAATCCTGACTTTTACCGGGATGGCATGGCTCTTCATCTGGAAGCCAAAGGGATATCCCACCTTCATCGGTTCAGGAACCGTAAAGCCGTTATAATAGATTTTGACATCGTCATCTTCGACGATCTTCGGCCCGCCTCTTGCAAGTGCAATTTTCACGCTCTGCCCATCTAAGATGGGGACCACCATCATGTAATTGCCCGCCGAAGCGCAGCCGAGAAGACCGAGGAGGAGCAGTGCAATAAGTGCGGGAAGAAAACGTTTCATGATTGGTTGGGGGCCTTTTCTCAGAGGCAGATGAATCCCAAAGCACCGCCGGGAATGCAAGCTATCCTGAACCTAATTCCGCAGACAATTGCCACGAAAAGGCACAAAGATTCATAATGCCGCAACCAAAGAGGCGATAAGATGTAAGTTTAAAGCTTTAAGTTCAGGCAGGTCTTGGCTACGACTCCGCCGCTCCGTACCCTCAGAGTCCTCCGTGTTAAAAATGCCTTTCCTCCGCGAGCACTGCGCCTCTGCGCGAGAACCCTGATCGAAAAGACAAGACC
>JBAZHQ010000538.1:0-2742 GCA_041652235.1 Opitutaceae bacterium
TGAGCCGTTGGGAACGATCGTGTTGGTGATCGGACTGGTGATCGTGGTGCCCTGCACGAAGACGCGAATCGGCATGGAGGTCGCAACGTTGGCGAAAGCATCGGTCGTCTTCGCCGTGATGTAATAGGAGCCCGGCTGGGGCGGCGTCCACGAGATGATCGCATCGTTCACGCCATGGAGGACCTCCCCCACCTTGCTGCCATCGATAAAGAATTGCGTGGTATAGATCGAAGCAGTTCCGGAAACACGCGCTTTGATCACAACAACTCCATCTGGCGGATCAATTGTCACTGTTGGAGCCGAGACGTATCCCGTGCCCGGGAAAGTCAAGGTTATGGAAGCGACAAGGCCGTCAGAACCTGGTGCCACTGTTACAGCGGCAGTCGCTCCAGTCCCACCACCTCCGGAAATAGTGACACCAGGAGGAGACGCGGGAGGGGGTACATAGCCAGCACCCGGATCTATGAGAGACACAATGCCAACAACCATTGGGGAAGTGACGCAGGTGGCTCCTGCACCTGTGCCGTTGCCCGAGATAGTAACCGTGGGAGCACTGGTGTATCCACTGCCAGGGTTCGTTACAGTAATCGATGTGATCGCCCCTCCTCCCCCAAAGTTCGCAGTAGCAGTGGCACCCGTGCCGCCTCCACCAGTAAATGCGACAGTCGCGGTTGTGTAGCCTGAACCGACAGGGCTTGGCGTAACCGACGTGATGCCGCCACCGGCGAGGGTTGCCGTGGCCTGCGCCTGGCGGGTGCCCGACTTGAAACTCAAGGCGGATTCGTTTGCAGGTAGAGTGATGTCGACCTTGAGGACCTGCGCGGGAAGCGCAGTGGCAAAGGCGAGTGCGGCGGTACCGCCGAGGAGGAAATGCAACCAGCGTTTCATGGTTTTACCTCTGAGTTGGGGCGGCCTTAGTTCTATTTCAAATCGTCGGACTTGATGGATCCGAAGAAGGATTTCTTCGGCTTCTCGTCACTGGGAAGCGGAGTATTCGGCTCGCGATATCCGGGAAGATCCCTTTCGCGAATGTTCAGATCCTTCAACTGATGCGGATCGAAAACCTGCTGGACGGTGGCGCCCTCGGCGCTGACGACCTTCGCCGTGATGAAGATAAGCAGGTTGCTGGAGACCGCGTTCTTGGTCTTTTGCTTGAAGAGATAGCCCAGAATCGGGATGTCTCCCAAGATCGGGACCTTGGTCGCGCCGTTGGCCGCGTTCGACGTGATCAGGCCGCCGATGCCCATCGTGAAACCATCCTTAAGCGATACCTGCGTCTTGGCCTTGCGCGTGGAAATGAGGGGAAGCTGGGCGCCACCGGCGCCGCCGAAGCTAACCTTGTCCGCGATGGAGCTCACCTCGGGCTCGATGTTGAGCTTGACGAAGCCCCGGGCATTGACCTGGGGCGTGACCTTGAGAATCACGCCGATCGGCTTATAGGTGAAGCCGCTGACCTCGTAACTGCCGTTCTGCTGATTGTAGGTGTAATTGGGGATAGGATATTCCTGGCCGACATTGATCATGGCCTCGGTATTGTTGAGCGTGACGATCGTCGGATTGGAAACCAGCTTGGTGCGATTGAGCTCGGTGAGCGCGCTGATGATGACGCCAAACTGATCGGCTGAGAACACCGCCGTCGAGATCCTGTCTACGCTGTTGGTATTTGAGATGGAGTTGAGCAGCTTGAGCGCGGTATCGCCCACGCTGGAGGCGCCGCCTCCCGTCGTCGTGGTGAGGACGGAGTTGGTAAGAGCGCCGGTGGCGCCCGTGCTCGAGGTATTGGTGATCACTCCGTTGTTGGAGGTGACCGTGTTGGAGGTGGTGCCGCCGTTGTCCGCCTGGTTGGTGCTCGTGGTGCTTGTACCGCCACTACGGTTGAGATCGCTTCCGTTTGAGACGCTGTGGCCATTGCTGGTGTCAACCTGGGCGCCCGGCGTCACGCTCATCTTATAGTTTTTGAGCGTGGACCAGTTCATGCCGATGTTGCGAATGTCCGAGTCGGAAACCTCGATGAACTTGGATTCGATCATCACTTGATCCGTCGCCCGGTCGAGGCTCTCGATGATGGGACGGATGCGAACGACGCGGGATGGCCGCTCCGTGATCACGAGACTATTGCTGCGCGCATCGATGACGATCTTGCCGCCACCGGCCGTGTCAACCAGGGAGGAGACGGTGGCCAGGATGTCCGCGGCACGGGCGTAGTTCAGGATGAACACCTCCGTGGTCGTGGGTTCCTGTTGCAGCGACTCATTGGAGACGATCTTGATGATGTTGCCGTCCTCGATGTAGGAGTAGCCCACGGGGGCGAGCACCACCTGGAAGATCTGGCGCCACGAGACGTCGCGGAGCTTGACGGAAGTCTTTCCCTGCAGGGTCTCCGGGATGACGAGGTTGAGCTCGAAGAGATCGGCGGTGTTGCGAAGGATCGTGCGGATGTCCTCATCGGGGAAGTCCACGGAGAGCGTGTCATGGCCGGTGGAGTCCTTGCCGGACTTCACGGCAGTGCCGGTAGGTTCGCCGGCATCCTTGATCTTCACCTCAGGAGTAGCGGAGGCGGGGGTCGATGCGACGGCCGGGGCAGCAGGGGTAGCGGGGGCAGCGGCCGGGGTTGGCGCGCCTTGCCCGTGGAGAAGGGCTGCGGATGCCAGCAAGGCAATCAGAAGAAGCGACCTGGATTTCATGGATTCTTGGCTGGGGCTGGTTTTATAGGCCGGGAGATTTCGGTGCGATTAAGGCGCA
>JBAZHQ010000539.1:0-2733 GCA_041652235.1 Opitutaceae bacterium
ATGCATCCCCGCAAGTCGCCTTGTTCATCGTAGAGCGTCACAAACACGCAGCCGGGAAGAGCCACCTCCCCTCCGACGGATATTTGCGGGATCTCTCTCAGTCCTTCAAGATGCTCGGCGATGGCCCGGCGGGCGAGGGAAGGGAGTTCTTCCAGTTTGGCGACAGGCTGCGAATTCTCAGTCTCAGCCTTGGCTGCGGGTGGCGAATCTTCCCGGTCCAGGCCCGGCTTCGAATAGAGGACTGCGACGCAATAGCCCACGCCAAACGGCCCTTCGTAGCTGAGAACCTCATGCCCGTCGTTCTTGCCTCCCGTGGCGGCTGTCGCCACGAGAGTGGATTCCACGACGTCCTCGGCCGCGGACTCCTGCAGGTGAGCGTCAATCTCCCCCAGGCGTGCGTAGGCCCCTCTGCGGAGAAGCCCCACGAAGGCCTGGTCGAAGATCCTGGCATTGGGCTCGTAACCGCAGGGCGCCGCGGGAGTGAGCTTGTGGCTCATGTCCCCGCTGGCGATGATGACCGTGCGCCTTCCGAGCGCGGTGGCAGCGCTGGCTATCGCTTCGCCGAGCAGCCCCAGCCCCTCGCCCCCCGGGTAGGCAAGACTCAGCACGACGGTCGGACCATGCCAGCCGGCCGCCTCGAGGTACCAGAGCGGCACGGTGGCTCCGTGATCCAATTCCTCATCAAGGATCGACCATGTGCGCAACCCGCGACTGCGCACTTCCCGTTCGATGGCGACGACCATCTCCGTGTCGAGAGGAAGTTCGACGTTTTCCTCGGTGGAATCGAAGCGCTCGAAAGACCCCCGCAGCCGTTTCGTTCGCCATACGCCAAAAGCACCCTGGTGCCGCGGAGAATGCGGCGATATGAGAACGAGGGTGTCCGGGCGGAACGCCAGAGCTCTGCGCGATAACACGGTCATTGAATCGACCGTGATCTTCACCTCGTCCAAACGCTTTCCACCGATCCCTGGAATAAGAATCGGCGCATGCGGCGTAAGCCCCGCAAAAACCACAGTGTCATCAGCCATACAGCACCTCCGTTGGAGGATGATATGACGCGTTATAAATCGCGCCAAGCTGAACGGGAGTCCCAATCGGTTGACGAGCAACGCCGTAGAATAAAAGCGCCGGCATTCGCAAGTTGCATGTCATGGACTCGAGAAATTCATGTCATCCGACTTTTCATCTTGGACACAAATCCCCGATGGCAGCAGGGTCGCTGGATGCAGCAGGCACCCAACAGAGTCGTGATCGTAGGAGGAGGCGCAGCCGGATTCTTTGCCGCCATCACCTGCGCCGAGAAGCTGCGTGCGCTGAATCCCGCTGGGCGCGTCCTCATTTACGAAGCCACCGAGCATCCTCTTGCAAAGGTGCGCATCTCCGGCGGCGGACGCTGCAATGTCACTCATGCCTGTTTCGATCCGCGGGAATTCGCCAAACGATACCCGCGCGGTAACCGCGAGCTCATCGGCCCCTTGAGCAAGTTCGGACCGCGCGAGACGGAGGCCTGGTTCCTCAAGCGCGGCGTGTACCTGAAGGCTGAGCCCGACGGGCGCATGTTTCCCACGACCGACAACTCCTGGACCATCATCGATTGCCTCAAGAAGGCCATGGACGAGTTCGGAGTGCAATTAACCATGGGGAGAGGCGTCACCGCGGCCAAGACGCTCGACAAAGGAGGGTTCGAAGTTTCCCTGGTCGGCGGCGGCACGGTCGATTGCGACCGGCTGCTCATAGCAACCGGCGGCAATGCCGAGTCCGCCGGTCTCGCCATCGCACGGTCGCTGGGCCACTCCATCGAGACACCCGTGCCCTCGCTTTTCACCTTTCGCGTCGAGGATCCTCGTTTGACAGACTTGGCCGGTCTCTCCGTCGAGCATGCAGAGGTGCGCGTGCAGGGGACGAAGCTCAAGGAAGAGGGTCCGCTGCTCATCACCCATTGGGGCCTGAGCGGTCCTGCCATCCTGAAGCTTTCCGCCTGGGGCGCCCGCGATCTGGCCGAGAAAAACTATGGCTTTGCCCTCCGCGTCAATTGGGCTCCGCCGCATGTGCGCGACTCGCTCGTGAAGGAATTGGCGTCGGTGCGCATCAAGAACCCCAAGAAACAGTTGGGCACTTGGTGCCCGCTGCCCATCCCCCTGCGCCTCTGGGAACGTTTTCTAGCCGCGGCCAGCCTCGCGCCGACTGTTGTGTGGACAGGCGTTTCCAACACAGCTCTCTCCGCTCTAGCGGCGCAGATCACAGAGGGCGAATTCACTGTGCTCGGGAAGAGCGCAAACAAGGACGAATTCGTCACCTGCGGCGGCGTGCGACTGAGCGAGGTGGATTTCCACACCATGGAGAGCAGAATCTGCCCCGGCTTGCATTTCGCCGGGGAAGTCCTGGACATCGATGGCATCACCGGCGGTTTCAATTTCCAATCCGCCTGGACCACCGGCTGGCTCGCCGGCAACGCGATGGCGGAAGCACGTTAGTCCCAGAAGACAGAAGCCGGAAGCCAGAGGCCAGATATAGAAGACCCACGTCCAAGCTCCCATTTCCGACTTCCGACTTCCGATTTCTGCTCTCTGGCTTCCGGCCTCTGGCCTCTGGCATCTTTAGTCGCGCATTTCCCACTCCTTCCCCCTTGTCAAAAAGGCAGCGCCCTCCCTAATGCAGCTTTCGAACATGGGACCCGGCTCCAACTCCTCCTCTATTCCCCAGCATGTTGCCATCATTATGGATGGGAACGGG
>JBAZHQ010000540.1:0-2730 GCA_041652235.1 Opitutaceae bacterium
CCGCCCCCGGGAGCGGGGAGCTTCCACGAGCGGGGCTTCGAGTTCGTAAATGGGCAGTTCGCGAGGCAACGGCATGGTGAGTGCCGGAGCTATGGGCAAGGGTCCTCCCCCAGGCAAGACCGATGCGCGATCCCAGCCTCGGCGCCACAGTCGAATGACCGCCCCAGAACACCCCGCGCCAGGGCCTCAACCCCAAAGAAGACAGCATCCAGCAGCCCAATCACCCCATCCGCTTTGTCACGTATTACGTGACAAACAAAATCCTCATGAAATAACGCGATGCCGGAGAACTTGCGCCGCGCGCATCCTGAAATCACGCCTCCGGCCTGTTGTGAAACCGTCAAGCGGATGATTGCGGCTCGGCTGCGTCATGCCTCTCGGCGCCATCCGACACGCATATCTTCAGCGATGATCAATCGTCGGCCTACTTAATGGCTTTCAATACCTCTGCGGCTTGTTGCTTCGGGGAAACCTTTAGATCGCGCCACACGATCCTGCCTGCCTTGTTGACCAGAAACGCCTGCCGTGCAGCCGTTCCCCACAGGGCGTTAAGCGGCACGCCAAAGGCTTTGATGACCTCATGATTTGTGTCGGCGATGAGCGTGAACGGAAATCTGTATTTCTCCTTGAAGGCTTTCTGCTCTTCAACGCTGTCCACGCTCACGCCGATCACCGTGACGCCTTTCCCAGCCAGATCCTGATAGGCGTCGCGCAGGCTGCATCCCTGCTCCGTGCAGCCGGGCGTTCCAGCCTTCGGATAGAAGTAGACGAGCGTGTATCCGTTTTTGTAAACGGCGCCAAAGTCGAGTTTGGCGCCGGCTTCAGTAATGCCGACGACAGCGGGCGCCGTTGCACCCACGTCCAACGGCTCAGCGCGGACGAGGGGGAATATGCCGATGGTGAGAAGCAGTCCAAGAAGGTTGCGCATAGTGCGATAATCGTACCTGCAAGAACTCAATAGGCAAATGGGCCTCTGCATCTACCGACAACATGCCTGCCCCACGAACTCCGCCTCAAGCGGATCGCTTGCATCCTGGTGATCGGCAAGCTGCTTCTCTCGGCAGCCGCAGATAAGAGTCAGGCCAAGGCTGTTGAGATGGAAGACATCGGCAATCGATCCGGTTCCCCTTTCACTCTCAAGATGCACAGCGCGGCAGAGCCGCAACCAAAGAGGACAGATGCCAGAAGCCGGAAGCCAGAGTCAGCTGGGAAGTCGGAGGTCCGAGATCGGAGGTCTGTGTCACTCTGCGCCACTGCGTCACTGCGCGAGAATGGATTGGATGGTTGGGGATCGGTTCTGTCCGTCTCGGATTTCCTCTCAGCCTGAGATGAATTGTAAATACTGTAGTACAGAAATGCAGACTCATCTTGACAAGCCGGCACCCTCTCTCCTTTTCCGAGTGCAAATGGGTTCAATCCGAAAAGTAACCGCTTTTCTGCTTTTGGCACTATGGCTGCCTGTAACCCAACATTGTGGACTCGATGCGGCGGGACTCGTTTCTGCGACGCATGTCGAACAGCATGCATCAAGCTGTGGAGAGCTTTGCGTTTGCGACGGCTGCGCTACCATTGAAGATGGAGCTTATCGGCCATCTGACACATATGTAAAAGTGCCGCCGCTCAGCGTATGCGCCTGCATTTTTTGTCTGCAAATCGCATCGCTAGCGAGCGACGACTCCCCCGCTTTACCGACGGGATCATTTGATCGCCCTCCGGATTGGGTGACCACGTGGCATATTGTTCGACGAGCGGCTCCACCCTCCCGGGCTCCGACACTGCTTATCGCCTGATCAGTCCCTGCGCGGACTTGATCGGCGTATTTTCCCTCTGCGTTGACGCATGCCTGCGTCGCGCCGCTCCGGGCTGTCCTATGCCCGCATTCATCCGCCCATGGCTACGGTCAACCTATCGTTATCCATCCAAACCTGGTCCGCATCATTTCCTACGAGCACCTCCATTCTATGAAACGGGTTCCTTTCCCCAGATTATCCTTCCTTTGGGCCATGGCGCTGAGCAGCGCGATGGTATCGTCCGCAAGCAGCCAGGAGACAGCCGTCGGCGGCGACTCTGATCCGCTCTCGCTGGATTCCGCCATCATGCTGGCACTTGAGACAAATCCTGAGCTGCGCGCCTCCGGCGGACGTGTCGATGCCGCTGCAGGACGCGCATATCAGGCCGGGGCATGGCCCAATCCTGAACTGGAGCTTGCCGCCGAAGACTGGACGATACGCGACGGAAATGGTTTCTCCGATGCCAAACAGACCATCGGCATCACCCAGGCGCTGCCGTTTCCCGGGAAGAAATCGCTGGACAGGCAGATTGGCGGCGCGGGAATGAAGCTCTCGGAAGCCGAGCTGGCGCTGCGCCGCGTGGAACTGATCCGGGATGTGAAGATATGCTTCTTCCGCGTGCTGGCTTCAGAACAGTGGGTCGAGACGGCCACGCAACTGGTGAGCATGGCTGAATCGTCCGCCTCCATAACGCGAAAACGGGCGGATGCCGGAGCGACCGCTTATCAGGAGCAGCTAAGGGCGGAAGTACAGGTGGAACAGGCGCGGGCCGGCCTGGCGGACGTTCAGCGCGAATTGGCCGCCGCTCGCCAGTTTCTTGCCACGCTTCTCGGGCGGCCCGATTTGAGCGCCGCAAAACTGAAGGGCTCCCTGGTCGAGACCCCCGATGCGAGCCTAATGGATGGCACGGCAGAACGGCGGCTGGCCGGGCATCCAAGCC
>JBAZHQ010000541.1:0-2729 GCA_041652235.1 Opitutaceae bacterium
GATAGGCCCCATCATGCCTGCGGAGCCGGAAGATCATGCGGAAGGGCTGCTTTGCATGGTTGCCCGTCTCAAGCACCTCAAGGCAGCGATCAAGATCCTCCTCGTGCACTGCCTGGGTCCATCCGTTGCCGATTTCCTGCTCCATTGCATGGCCCGTGAATTCAAGCCAGGGACGGTTGAAATAGGTGAATTGCAGCTTGGGATCCGCCACCCACATGAGAACGGGAGCGGAATCCGCCATTGCCCGGAACCGCGCTTCGCTTTCGCGCAATGCAGCCTCCACTCGTTTTCTCTCGGTCACGTCGTGTCCGTACGCAAAGATGCGGTTGTCCTTGGGAAACGGCGTCGCATTCCAAACGATGTGCCTCTGACTGCCATCGCGATGCAGGAGCCTGCATTCGCACTCGCCGCCACGCCCGATGGGAGGTCTCGATCCGATCACCAGATTGCCCGAGGTTGAGGCATTTGCCCACCAATCCAGGAAGAGTCCGCGATCCTCCGTCTGTACAAAGGTGCTCAGGAGCCGTTCCAATAGTTCGTTGCGCGCATAGCCCAGGCGCGCGGTCCAGGCGGGGTTCGCGTCCTGAATCTTTCCCTCCAGATCAGTCATGCAGAACAGGTTCGGAGTAAGCTGGAAGAGTTGTTCATGCTCGCGTTCCATCCGTTCCTTTTCGACCGCCACATTCTGGCGCTCAAGGATGGAGATCACGGCAGGCACCACGCTCGGCAGGCGGTTCTTTAGGACATAATCCGCGGCTCCTCGCTTCATGCATTCCACCGCGGTCTCTTCGTCGACGGTGTTGGTAAGTATGATGACCGGCGTCTTCGGACGCAGCCTCTGGGTCAAGGCCAGGGCCTCGAGACCGTCGAAGTTCACAAGGTAGTAATCCGAGATGACCAGATCCGGGGCAAACTTCTCCAGGGCTACTTCAAACTCTTCCCGATGGTAGACGCATAATGTCTCGCAGGCGAAATGTGCACGGTGAAATTCCTCCAGCAGAATCCGCTGGTCGGCCAATGAGTCTTCATTGATGAGAATGCGTGGCAAGCGAGGGTCTGTTTTTCATCCGGCGCGGCCTTGCGGATTTTGCCCGATGACATTCTTGCCATCCAGCATCGCAAGTCTCTCACCGATGGCCATAACTTGATCCAGATGCATGCCCTGCGCAAGGCATGATATGTCAGCTATATTGCGTATTGCCGGCCGGAGCGGAATTCCCATTTTCCGCTTGTAAATCGAAAAGCGGGAATCTGGCGGCTGTCTCCCTACTGGGATCCGTACATTTTCTGCAAATGGGAGGGCGGAGGCGCTATGTTTGCCGGTTTCGGCCCGCTCCCAAGACTGAAACGGAAAAGCAATTGTTCATTTTCCCTGTCCAGATGCAGAATCTGCATGACTCGCGAGCGCACTTTCTCGACGAGTTCGCGATCCAGGCCTGCCGTCGCGGCGCCTCCGTTATCGGCGTTGAGAAAGATGTTCATCGCCTTCAATGCTGCCAGGCTCGCTTCGAGGCGGGCCAGCAACGCGCGTTTCCGGTCAAGCAGGGGCGCGTCTGGCACGCGCTGGTTCAGCTTTAGGAACCTGTTTTCCTCAAGCGCGAGTTGATGGATCTCATCGCACAGGAGTTGGTGCTGCTGGAGGGTTTCCGCTGGCGTCATTTTTGGGAGGGGTTGCCGGTGGAGGAGGCGATGAATGCTGCTGTGGCAGGAGCAGATATAGACTTTGTTCCGTGGTGTGCTGCCAGCCGATCTGGCTCAGGCGCCACGAAGCCATCTGGGAAAGGTCGGAGAGGTCGGATTGCTGGGTTCCATCCCCTTTCGATGACTTCAGATTGTCAAGGATGCTTTGGTAGCAGAGGATGGCCTGATCCATCTGGGCAAGGCGTTCGTGACAGAGTCCCATCTGGTAAATTACGGGCAGTCGCCAGGAGGGTTCCGGGTAAAGTTCGGAAAGCGTCTGATAGATCGTGAGAGCATGCGTGAAATCGCCATGTTCGTAGAATTCGTTGGCGATCTGGTTGCCGGTCTTGCGTTGCCAGTAAGCCCAGCGCTTCGGGTCCTTTGCGGTGCGTGTCTTCTCCATCCGCAACAGATCCAGTGCCTCGACAAGCGCCTCAAGGGGGCGCTGCAAGCTCCTGTAGGAAGTCGCTAGCAGGTAGTGCGCTTCAGGCACATTCTCATCGTCGGGATTTTGGTCGATGTAGGCGCGGAACGCCGTGACGGCGCCCAAATAGTCCCCGGCAAGCGAAAGAGAGTACGCTGCCTTGAAGTGGGCTTTTGCCCTGTCCGCCTGGGCGAGATCCAGCAGCCTCAAACGGGAATAGAAACGGCTGGCTTCGGTATAATTGCCGGAGAGGAAATAAGTTTCTGCGATCTCAAATTGGGCAGTCTTTGCGAGTTGGCGATATCTTGAGGCTCCATCTTCGGGCAGCTTGATCGTGGAATTGATGACGCTGTAGAACCTGGAGATTGCGGATTTGTAGGCACCCATGGCACGATGCGTCCGGCCGAGTTCCAGATAGATCTCCGGAGTGTCCTCATCCATCGGATAATCCTTGAGCACTTTCTCATAAACAGCTGCGGCCTTGGTCAAATCGCCCTTTTTGCGAAGAGCCCGGGCAAAGCCGAGCAACACGATGCGTTGCTGCGTCTTGTTCAGTTGTTTGGACAGAAGCTGCTGGTAGGCGATGAGGGACATATCGAGCCGTCCGTCATCATTGCTCGACTGG
>JBAZHQ010000542.1:0-2719 GCA_041652235.1 Opitutaceae bacterium
AAGTCGGATCAAGACCGAATTGGGAACCGTCGTGACGGTGCGGGTCTGCTCGATGGATCGGGGTGTCGTCCGCCTCGGCATCGAGGCCCCGAGAACCATTTCCATTCTGCGAGACGACGCACGGAGGGGGGAACCGCCATGTACCGATTCAGGGGGGTAGTTGAGCGTCCAGACTGGACGCCACCGCAGGTCGTGGTGATCGAGGCGACCTACGACGCCGAACCAGAGGAGGTGGACCCATCGGACGAGAGTCTGTTGGGCGGCGTGCATAACACAGACTGGCAGGTGGTGGCAGTCCAGGGCCCGGCAGGACAATACCTCCAGCCATCAGCCTTCTCGGCCGCCCGCCTTGCCCTATTGTCCGAGGCTGGCTTTGCGGAGGCCATACAGCGGATGTGCGAGCAAGACTTCGCGCAGCGCAGGGTGAGTCCGTGGCCAGAATCCGAAAACTGACATTGCGGAACTGCCGGAATCTGCTATGATGCCGCGTGAGAAGACGCGCTGGGAGCATAGGTAGATTTCCTGCTCCAGATGGCTACCCACAGCGAGCCTTTTCACAAGGACTCCCCATGACACCTGACGAACGAGTCGCGATCCTGAAACGCTACGGCCTATGGACCGGGCATGTCCTTCTACGTGCCGATGTTGTTGCCGATGCCCTTGCAAAGGCCGAGACGCGGACGCCGCGGGAGAAGGCGGCGGGGGAGTTGTTGGAGGCGGGCAAGGCTGCGTCCGAATGCCTCTGCTACTGCGGCGGCGATCAGTGGCCCTCGGCACAGAGGCTGCGTGCTGCCATCGCCATTGCAGAGCCGAAGGAGAACAAGCCCGGGTGATACGGGGAGAAGGATTCGCTTACATGAATGAAGACAAGATGAAAGCCGCCGAGAAAGCAGCAAAGCACTTTCTGGATTCTGCCTCAGAAATGAAGATCGCACTTCAGTGTAACGCTTTTGCGTTTTGCGGTTCACCGCAGAGCGGAGCATTACGGAGGGCATCAATGGAGCTGACGAGGGCCCTGGCTTTGTTAAGAACGCCCGGGTGACACGGGAGACCGAGCCTCTTTTGACTTACGCGGAGGGAGGTGATGTCCAATGTGCAGAATCGAGCCACAGAAGGCGTGCCCAGTGCATGGCTACCCGACCGAAAGAGCGCTTCGTATCTGCACGTAGCTGCGCCCGGCCATGCGCCGGGCTTGCGACGGCGGGGACAGGCCGCATGGCGACCACTGTTGCCCGCGCCTTCGATGGCGACCGCCGCACTAGATTACCTCGCCATGCTTGCCGGCCGGCATGGATGGGCGAGGATGGAGACCGGCACTTGTAGGGAGCGACGGGCATGAAAGAGTTGCGACACAAGGCGTTTGCCAACGGAATCGTCTACGCCCTGGAAACTGATGATGGATTCCCGATCGAGACCACGGACACGTTCCTGCCGATAGAGACCCGCGATGCCATTGGAAGACACCAGAACGCGCTTAGCAGCAGAAATCTTGGAAGCCGTGCGGAGCGATGGATGATCGGAGTATCCGTCATGAGCGGTTGCCCCGTCAGGTGTAAGTTCTGCGCCACTGGAAGCCTGAAGCGCTGGAGACGGTTGACTGCCTCTGAGATCGTGGAGCAGTTCTCGTTTGTGCTCGGGCGTCGTTCCGAGCGCTTCGGTGACGCCATGGAACACAAGATCAACTACACGAGGATGGGTGAACCATTTCTGAATCTTGATGCGGTTAGGCACGCCATTACATCCATCGAGGCTGCGTGGCCTGGAACACACCACTACGTATCAACGATCGGGGTGAAGGGCTCGGACTTCTCCTGGATACGCGACAACATCACGCTGCAAATATCACTTCACGCACTCGACGAAAAACGGCGAGATGAATTGATACCATGGAACAATAAACTTTCGATCTCTGACCTGGGAAAGATCAGGACCGGAAGTCGCTTGAAGACGACGCTGAACCTAACGCTTTGCGAGGAACGTGACTTTGACATTGACATGCTCAAGAAGCACTTCGACCCGGCGTACTTCTTCGTAAAGCTATCGCCGATCAACCCGAATGCCGTATCCGATGCCCACGGCTTGGGGAATGGTGTCATTATGGGCGTCAACATGCAGTAAGGTGAACCATGGACGAGATCAAGACGCAACTGTCCGAGGCTGGCTACGATTACGCGGTGGCCATCGCGACGATCGCTGAGATCAAGGCGGGGGCCGCCTGCGGGCAGCTCAGCATAATCGCTGAGTAGCCAGCTACAGGGAGCGACAGGCTGGAGAGACAGCCACTTGGAGCGTCGGTGCCGACGAGTTCGGCAGCGAGGGGGAAAGCGAAACCCTTTGATTACCGGGTTACGAACTGAAGCACCCGGAATAGCCCTGCGGAATCACCAGGCAAGCCGGTGCAATTCCGGCACGCTCCACTAGCAGTAGTAGTACCCGCCGTTTTGCCACGGCGTGTGTCCGGGGCCGACGGGGTTGAAACAGGAGGGAAGTCATGTGTGAGAATGAGATGAAAGCGCTTACGTCCTGCGTTCGGTGGATCGGAAGTGTGATACTTGTATTGATTCTCTCGATCGCGGCCTACAACCTCATCACGGTGGCCATCTACACGCACAACGGGTACGAACAGCAGACCATACCTGGATGTAGCGGTGCGTATTGGGTGAAGACCAGCAGCATACGTTAGGCGGGACTGAAACAGGAGGGAAGTTATGGCCAGAAG
>JBAZHQ010000543.1:0-2710 GCA_041652235.1 Opitutaceae bacterium
GGTGAAGCGGCTTCCCTGGCCCAGAACGCTCTGCACCGACACGCTTCCGCCATGCATGATGACCAGCCTCTGCACCATCGTGAGACCCAGGCCCGCGCCGCCATATCGGCGGCCCTGCGAAGTGTCCGCCTGCTCGAAGGGCTCGAATATCAGATGCATCTTGTCGGGCGCCACTCCAATGCCGGTGTCCCAGACGGTAAACCTGCTTCCCTCCCCCTGTTCGGCGCGGGACGCGATGATGCCGATCTCGCCACCCTCTGGCGTGAACTTAACCGCGTTCCCGAGAAGATTAATAAGTATCTGGCGAAGGCGCCTCGGGTCAGCCCATACTTTTTCGGGAGCCGAACTGCAATCGATGCTCACCTTAAGAAGTTTTCTCTGTGCGCTATCCTGTATGAATCGGGCGCACACGCCGCAAAGGGTTTTCACGTCGACCGCTTTCCGCTCGAGTTCGACGCGTCCGGTTTCGATGCGCGCAAGGTCGAGAATATCATTGATCAAGTCGAGCAGATGCTGCGTGCTGGCATCGATAGTTTTGAGACCGTCGCGTTGAGAGGGCGTGATCGTGCCGAAGGCCTCGTCTTGGAGAAGCTCCGTCATGCCGACAATGGTGGTAAGCGGAGTGCGCAATTCATGGCTCATGTTGGCCAGAAACTCGTTCTTGGCCCGGTTTGCGGCTTCCGCCTTAGTCGCCAGAATGCTTGTTCTGGAGATGGCGGTCTCGAGTTGCTTGTTGGCCTCCTCGAGCTGCTTGTTGGCCTCCTCGAGCTGCTTCGAATACTGCTTTAGCTTCTGTTCGCTGTGTCTTCGCGGAGTGATATCGCGCACCAGCACGAGATTGGCGAGGTCTCCCTGATAGGGAATGAGGCGGCCGTTGATCTCCACGTCGATATAGGTGCCATCCTTGTGCAAAAGCTGCGTCTCGTTGAGAGACGTCGCGGGCTTGCCGGCGATGCGAAGCGCGTAGAGCTTGCTTATCTCCTCGCGCTTTTCGGGAATCACGAAGTCGAGGAACGACTTCCCAATAGCTTCCTCCATCGAGTATCCGGCAATCTCGGCCGCCCTCTGATTTGCGAAGGCGATGACGCCATTCTTCACGATAATAATGCCATCGCTGGCGCGCTCCACCAGGTCGCGATATTGCATCTCGCGCTCCTGAAGGGCAACAGATTGCTCCTCAATGCGCTTTTCGTAGTGTCTGCGACGCAGCTCGGTTCTGAAATAGAGCAGGAAGGCACCGAGGGAGAGCAGGAAGCTCGCCGCCAGAAACCAGCATGTCGATGCATGCATGTAGCGAAATATCTCAGGAAAAATCTCAGACATGAGGGATTGATTTGTAATTGGATCGAAGAGTCCGATCGAAGGCTGTTGGTGATCTCGCGTCGACGGACGCCATGGGGAGAAAATTCGGTGGCAAAGACTATTTATTGTATCCCGCCCATGTGGGTTTGTAACTAGGGTTTATCCTAATCGGTCTCAGGAATTCTCCTACCCTTGGGGGGCGCGATTCCCTACTCAGGCAATCCCTGCTCCGGGAAACAGACTGTGAATGCCACGGTTTCCCTGGCGCGGCCACTCCTCGGCCGGCAAGGGACTAGGCTCGCAACCTCTTCGATGACTGGGGATTCTACCTCAATTCATCTTCACTTCGGCATGCTTGTCGATGCGGGTGAAGGTCAGTATCCGCTGAATATTGGGATGGGCTATGAGCAGCCTCACCTCGCCGCCACGATCCTTTACCTGCTTTATCACCGATACCAAGAGATTGAGGCCTACGGAATCCACCATGCGAGCCCCCTTAAGATCGATCTCAACAAGGCTCAATCCAGGGCCTTCTTTCTCCGCCTGAGCCAGCTTCTGGTCGACTTCGTTTCGAAAAGCCGGAACCGTCGTGCTCGTGAGGTCGCCCGTAACCTTGCACAGGATTGATGGAACTGGTGTGCCGGAAGTCATGTTTTTTCAGGGGTTGATTAAAGGGAAATCCATGGAAAGGCGGTTTCCGCGCGCCGAGATATGTATGCGATCTGCAAGATTCTTCATAAGCACTAGGCCTCGGTGCTCAGGAATCAAGGATTCTGCAGCCTCATTCTCGTGTTTGTCGAAATCAAAGAAATGCCCCTTGCCATCATCGGCGATGCTCAAATGGAGCATATTTGTCTTGATGTCGTGTGCCGCCTGCAGGAACGCATACCGATCCGGCTTGCAGCTGCAGCCGTGAACGAGCGCGTTGAGCAGCGCCTCGCGGATACATAAAAGTGCGTCGACGAGCACTGCGTCCTCCAGGGAAGGAAAGGCGACCTTCAGGCTCTTTCCAAGAAACCCCTGGATTTGATCGATCTCACCATGCCTGGCCCCGGGGATGATTTCCGCCAGCACAGGCAGGCAGGTAGTCATCGCTGCATCCTCGCGCGCTCTCAAGTCGAGCCTCACCGCAACGATGTCATCCCGGGCAATTCTCGCCAGCAGTTCCTCGCTGCCCGAGTCCCTCATATGAAGCCTGTGCGCGAGACTCAGCGGCGCGACACCCATCCGGTCCGCAACATCCTCCAGTCCGTCCGACCAGAAACTGAGGTGCCCGCCCGACAGGGCTCTCTCGGCACCGGAGGGCATCTCATCGAACCAGCCGAGTGGATGGGCCTTGGTCTCACCCAGGGGAGTCGCCCATCCATCCATGTCCGAGAGGTACGGCATCGGCAGTCCGCAATTGAGC
>JBAZHQ010000544.1:0-2710 GCA_041652235.1 Opitutaceae bacterium
GTTTGACATATATCTGGGGGGATGACTGCGGTTAAACTGATAGGTATGGGAGGCTGAGGGCATATGAGTCCCGCCCGTTGGGGCTGGGGACCGACAAGCCAAAAATATCTGGGCAAGGATTGAAAAGCCGTGCAAGCGTGAATCTGGCTGCGCACGCCGGCTGAGAACGCAGCGAAAAAGGGACACGGGTGTCCGCCAAATCTCTCATACATTAGAGCTGCCTTTGCGGCACTTGACGGGCGCAATTCGCGGCGATTTGATCCCGCTTCTTCATTCCCACCCATTATGGCCAAAATTCCCACTGCCAAGTTCCCTGAAGAGCGAGTTTACGCCAAGTGGCGTCCCGTGCGCCGCTACGCGAAGAATCCGATCGTGACAGCCGACATGGTGCCCTTCTCCTGCCGCGGCATCTTCAACAGCTCCGTGGTGAAGCACGAGGACCGTTACGTGATGGTCCTTCGCTGCGAAGGCTATAATTTCTACAACTTTTTCTGTCTGGCCGAGTCGCCAAACGGCTACGACAATTGGAAGATCGGGGAGATCATCGAGATGCCGAAGGATCCCGAATACCGCAAGTATGCGCGCGTTCAATACGACCCCCGCATCACGAAGGTCGGGGGCACCTACCATATGACCTTCTGCTGCCACGGGTCCGACGCCCGCATGGGCCACATGACATCGAAGGACATGCGCAACTTCAAATGGGAAGGCTTCATCACCGGCACCGGCTTTCGCAACACCGTGCTCTTCCCCGAGAAGGTAAACGGGCTCTACACTGCCCTTGAGCGCCCCAACGCCCTCGGCGAGATTTGGGTGACGCAGTCCCGCGATCTCAAGTTCTGGGGCAACCAGCGCATGCTCATGAGCAAGGAAAGCTGCTCTTTCGGCTGGGGCAAGATCGGCCCCTGCGGAACCCCGATCAAGACCAAGAAAGGCTGGCTGATCATCTTCCACGCGGTGTCGGTGGTCTGCGACTACGAGTATCTTTACCATGCCGGCGTCGCCCTCTCGAAGTTGGAAGACCCCTCTGCGCTGATTCGCGTGGGTGACGAGTGCATCCTGACCCCGGAGATGAGTTTCGAGCACATCGGGCACACACCCAACTGTGTCTTCGCCTCCTCCCATGTCGTCGAGCCGGACGGCTCCATCAAGCTCTACTATGGCGCCAGCGACCGCTATCAGTGCGTTGCCGACACCAGCATCGACGAGCTTCTCGAAGTCGCGCTTCGTCGCTAGACTGCATGCGGCGGAGCCGCATGCAAAGAAGCCAGAGGCCAGAAGCCGGAAGCCAGCAAGGAGATCGGAAGTCGAGTTTTGATGCGGCACTGAAATCAGTGCCGCCTGCGCTGCTGTGCCCGTCGTAGCCATACGAAGGCGGGAGCTTGTCGAACCGACCTCCGACATCTGACTTCTGGTCTCTGGCCTCTGTCTTCTGGCCTCTGTCTTCTGTCTTCTGGCCTCTGTCTTCTGGCCTCTATGGTCGCGGCTCCGCCGCGGACCAGTCGGTGATTCAGAGGACGGGTGTGACCGAGTATTGGTGAGGCTTAGGCAGCGCCTGTTGCGAGCGGGTGGATTGTGCGGCCTCATCGCGCGCCCAAATGATCTTCGCTGCGGTGGCATAATCGGGATTCTCCGCGGACGAAGCCATCAATTCACGCCACACCCGGTGCAGCGCATGTCCGCCATCGGTGCCCCATGTCATCCTCAAAGCTTGCCAAAGCATCGGCGTATCGCACACCCCCAGGTTAACGCCCTGAGCCAGTTCGGCGTCCGTGAAGGTGCCTACGATCGTGTCATCGATCCGAAGCTCATAGCGGCCCGATTTCAGTCCTGTGATGACCAAAGGCTCCACACTGAGGGACTCCAGATCCGCCTTCGCCATATGGGCAAGCTGGGTGTTCGCATTTCCTCCGAAGTTCACCGGCAGCGGCAGCGAGCGGTCGAGCTCGCTCCACGTGACTTTGCCGCCGTCGAAAGAGAGCGCGCTGATGACGGTGTTCTCCGCCGCAGCCACTGTCTTGGACTTTGCGTCAATCTCGACACGGGCGACCAGATCTGTTATGACTTGCTTCGCGAGTTCTTTGTTTTCCTGACAGACGGCTTTGATGCCGTCCTCAAGGCTGCTGCCAAAATCAACCACGGGCACCTGCTGCTCCTTGCCAAATGCGGTGACAAAATCGCTCAGTTGCCGGAGCGCATCGTTGTATCCCGGATCAAAGTTAGGCGCGCGCGAAATGTCGTCAAAGGGCGTTGAACGGATGAAATAGAGCCGGACGCCCGGTAGTGCCTCTTTCAGCTTTGCGACCAAGGCGCGATAGCCCTCGGCGTACGCGGCCAGAGTGGCTGGATCGAATTTTTTATAACCGCCGTCGTTCATCCCGAGCATGATGGTCACAACCGTTGGCTTGAGGCGGATGACGTCCCGCTCGAGTCGCACGCCGATCTCTCCGGCCCAGCCGCCACTGACCTTATCGCCGCCGACTCCGGCGTTGTAGAAGCGCAGATTCCATTGGGGGAAATGGCTGCGGGTGTAGGCCTCGACAAAACGGGCGTAACCGCCGTCAGAAGTGATGCTGTCGCCATAGAACACGACGCGATCGCCGTCGCGCAGGGCAAAGGCCGATTCCTGTGCGTTCGCAAACGCGAACAGGCTGCTGCAAAGCACTAGCAAGGTGAGTAGTTTCATATTCGTTCGTTTCGTGAGCGAATC
>JBAZHQ010000545.1:0-2709 GCA_041652235.1 Opitutaceae bacterium
TTCCTTCAGCAACTGGTCGTCGAGCGCTTCGAGCAAATAGTAGTAGGCAGACGGTCCAAATTTGTCGATGTAGTCAGAGTAATCAGGTAGCGCGACTTTAATCAGTTTTGAGATCGCCTCATTGTCCATAAAGTCCTTGGCGCCAAGGCCACTCTTTAAGATGTGCCATCGCATTACTGCGTGCATCACTACCGCTTGAAGAGCGGAGAATGTGGCCCACACCATAGGCGAAAGAAATGGACGCGCCTTCGAAGCACCACTTAGATCAAGGTTCTTGATATCGAATGCAGTGCCCATCATTTCAAAGGCTTGCCGGGCCTTGGGGTCTCGTTCAGTTATGGGGGCAGCCTTCTCAAATGAGATGGAGGACATGAGGGCTGCAATCACACGTGCCTGCCCCAGTGCCATTACTGAAGCCCAAAGTTGATCTATAGCTTCCAGTCGTCTCTTATCTATGGCCATCTGACGGCTAGCCAGAGCCGTTAGTGCTCCGCTCCGCAATGCGGCAATCTCAGTTTCTTTGGCTCGGAGTTCTGCCTTTAGTCGTTCCTCACTCTCCCGCATTTGGGATCGAACTAATTCAATCTTTGTATTGAATTCGTGTTCGACGCTTTTTGTTAGTCGCGTAGAAATTACGTTCCGCCCAAGCCAAAGTGCCGCAGCGAACAATGCGGTGGTAGTTAGCGAAGGAAACCATGCGGTGAGGCCCATTGCGAGAATCCGTAGTCGGTTGGGTTGTAGTCTAACAGTTAATAATACGGACACCCATAATGCCATCGTAATTAGTTGCTGTGTAATGAATTTGAAATTCTTGCGTCCGTATAATGATTAATATCACTGACAACACCAGCACAGAGTATTTTATAAAGCATGCGCACATGTTGGGTTTTGTGCGCTGCGCGCAGCTGCTTAGATGCCGGGGGCTGCCCGGCAGCAGGTTACTTTATTTTGCTTGTCCAAAATACAAGTAACCAAACAAAAGGGCACCCCGCCGCGCCGGCCCTGCGGGCTTCCCTCGGTTTTCCGGGCGAATCGGGCGGCCGCGTTAAACTCGGCCTATGGCCTCAGACAAACGCAGCCGACGGCCCCCGATTCACCCGGAAAACCGAGGCGGTGCAGAGGGGGATTAAAAATGGTCTTGTGGGCGTAGCCCGTGTTTGGGTGCCATTCCTGCCGGGGATGGCTGGAAGGGGGAATGGAGGGCGTTTGAGGTGCGGGAGCGATGAGCCGAATTCGTGGCGACGGCCAATTATTATGCAACGAACATTTCATGCATTAGAATGTCTTGTATCGCGATACGGCATCACCGCTTAATCAGAGGAAAGCCATGAAGAGTAAAGTCACGCCGACCAGCAGCGAGTTGAGGCTCGATGACGATGACGTCATCGTTTCGAAAACCGACCTCAAGGGCCGCATCACTTACGCCAACCGCATTTTCATGCAGATCGCCAATTATTCGGAAAAAGATCTGATTAACGTGCAGCACAACATCGTTCGCCACCCGGACATGCCGCGCGGCGCTTTCAAGCTGCTGTGGGATACGCTGAAAACGGAGAAGGAATTTTTCGGCTATGTCAAAAACATGACAGCCGACGGCGACTATTATTGGGTATTCGCCAATATTACCCCGGATCGGGATGCGCAGGGCAATGTGGTGGGCTATTTCTCGGTCCGGCGCAAACCCAAGCCCTCCGCCATCGCGACGATACAGGCCATCTACCAGGAAATGCTCGAAGTGGAACGCAAGGCCGGCCCGGCCAATGCGCCGGATGCCTCTATCGCCTATGTGGTCGACAAGCTGAAAAGCCTGGGAACGACCTACGACCGTTTTATCCTGAGCCTCTAATCGCCGTGAGTGAAAAATGCATAACGCCATGAGAGCCGGCATCAGCCGGCATGTCCCGTTTCTTGACAGCCAGTTTCGTCTGGCCTGCGTCGTTTTCAGCCTGATTACCCTTTCTTTGGCTACTTGGGTTACGTTACAGCACGGTTTTGAATGGTCGATCTGGCTCTTCCCCGTTTTCTCGATCGTTTTCTCGATATACGCCTGGAATCATTTCCACAAACCCATTGAAATCATAAAAAGCATGCAAGTCGTGCTAATGGAATCAAGAAAGGGCCAGCTTCATCGTCGCATTACCAACACTGCCGGATTGGGCGAACTGGGCAAAGCTGCCTGGGAATTGAATGAGTTTCTCGATTTGATCGAAATGTACTTCAAAGAGGTCAATACCTGTTTTCATCTGGTGACAGAGGGGGTGTTCTACCGCAAGGCGCTTCCTGCCGGGCTGCCCGGACAATTCGCCGATTCGCTGGAAAAGATCAATGCCGCCATTGCCGCCATGGAGGAAAATGCCCAACTGATCAACAAGAACGAGCTGTCCTCCCAGCTTCACGCTACCAATACCAACAACCTTTTGCGCAATCTCAAGATCAACCAGAAGGATCTGGTCAGTACCAGCAACGAAATGGACGAGGTCGATAAAATCGCCTGCTCCAACCGCGAGGCCGCCGCGCACAGCTTGGACGCCATGATTCACATCAGCGATGCGCTCACCGGCATGAACGGACGCGTGCAGGGGATGGCTCAGGCCGCTCAGGAACTGGGCGGCGAAAGCGCGGCAATCAACAACACCGTTCATTTCATCTCGGATATCGCCGACCAGACCAACCTGCTGGCTTTGAATGCAGCCATCGAAGCGGCGCGTG
>JBAZHQ010000546.1:0-2694 GCA_041652235.1 Opitutaceae bacterium
TCTGATGCCCGTGCATATTCTGGCAACGGGGTTGTTCTTGGTGCCGGGGCTTCATTAACGGCACGCCAATCACTCTCGTTCATCTTGTCGCCAATTCCGCGAAAGAACTGCTCAACGCCACCAAGCTGCTTCGGTTTTGACAGGTCAACAGTCTCCACACCCTTACGCGCCATCTCCGCAAGCCGCTCAATTTCATCTGCCTTGTTCGCCGCCTTGACCGCGCCCCGAACCGTAACACCGCTCGTTACCGCCCCTACCGGGAGGTCAATCAACGCGTTCATGCCCTGCAGCTTGGCTACATCCTTCAGACCCTGGCCGACAGTTGGTGCATCTTCCATTGCCGTGGCCGCATACGGTAGGCCCGCCGCCTGACCCTCGGCAAGTTCAGCGAGCAGTTCCATGCCGCGAATAGGAATCGTTCTGCCAGTAGCGGATTTTGCTACCGGTAGCAACCCACGAGTAGCCGCACCTGCCGCTCGGGCCAACGGGATTGACACTGCTGCCTGCGCTGCGGGCTTGAACGCCTCGGATGCCGCCATTGCCGTCGGGTTGTTTCCAAAAAATACCTCGTCCTCTGTTGGCAACAGTCTTTTTCCGGGGTTATTCTTGCGGTACAGCTTTTCCATTCTCGATGACGGCATTTCTGGGAACAATAGCCCCGGAGTTGTCCGAAGCGCCTTTACCGCAGCTCCGCCAAGCCCCGCTGCAAACCCAGCAGGGTCAGACGCTATGTTCTCAACAAATTCGGGTATCGCTTTCGGGACAGCACTAACAGCATCGCCAATACCGGAGGCTGTTCCCTTGGCCAATCCAATCAGCTTATCTCCCCACGACTTGTCATCATACAGAAGGCCGGGCTCTTTGTAGTTTAAATCCACTGCGGTTGTCTCCACCTCGGGCGGCACCCACGCATCGGCAGACGGTTTCTGTTTCGCAACTTCAGGGGGAATCCATGCCATGTTTATTCCTTTGTGAACGACTTACCGTTGTACCAGTACGTTCCACCGGACGGTAGCGTTTCATATTCAGCCTGTGTCACGTTGGGGCGAGCTTCTCCACCACCGACGGACTCGGGGAACTGTGATACGTCAAACCCTGCCTTTTTGTACGAGTCACGCTGTGCGCTGTACACGTTGTTTAGCATGTCTATCAACTGCTGTGTCTTCTTGCGTGCCACAGGAAGCGTATCGTATTCACGCGGCAGAATCTTGCCGTACTTCGCTTCGTCTTCCTTGCGCAACACACCGCCCTCTAGTGCCTTACCGACTAGTTGTTTCGTAGACGCAATCAACTGCTTGACGCCCTGCCCCTCTACGTCAAACGGGTTCAACCCACGCATGTACGCAACTGGGCCGGTCGGGTTCTTCGGGTCTTCAAGCCCAGAAACCATGTCTCGCACCTGCCCAATAGACGCCGCGATATCGGCCAGTGCCGTTGTCTGGCTAACCTGTAGCGGGCGATTCTCTGTGTTCGCCACGTTCTGCGCCGCCGTGGTTGCCGCAGCGACACCGGCCTTGTTTTTCTCAATGATAGGAGCAAGCGCCTCTTCTGTGAGCGTTCTGCCAGTAGTTCCCCCCTGTGCGCTTGCCGCCGCCAAATCCTGCCTATCGGTACGTGCCTGCGGACTACCCTGATACAATATCGACGGGGCAGCACCGGCCCACCACACATCCATCGCACGTTCCTTCTCGGGGCCATCAGGCATCGATATGATAGCCTCGTATTCTTGCGCCTTGCGCGCCCTGTCGCTCATCTGGTACGCGCCAGACTTCCGCGCCTCAAGTGTCGCCAACCGCTCAAGGTATCCCATGATGTCTTCGGGTGACGATTGCTTTGCCGCCGCGTTCAGCGCCTGCGTCCGTCCCTCGGGGGTAGAGAAGTCAACGTCGGCGAGAGAGGATTTCCAAGCGTTCTTTTCTTCTTCCGCCTTTTTTGTTGCAGTCTCTTTATACGCCAATTCCTCCAATTGTTTCATGTAGTCGTTGCGGTTGCGGGCGTAGTTGGCTACGGGGCCAAGGGCCGCAGGACCCTTGCTCTTTATGGCCATAGCCAATGTGGCGACGGGCAGTATAAGGTCAGTCAACTTCGGACGGCGCATCTCCGCGAGCCTGCCAGTGGCCGTGCTGTATGGGTCTTCCTTTTTCGGCAGGTTGTTATACCACCGCCGCCCCTCGTCGGGCACCGCATCCGGCTCTACAGACTCAATGTCTGGCGTCATCTGATCGGTGGTTTCTTCAAACATTGCCATGGTTTACTCCTATTTTGTCAGATACCTATCCGGGTTATAGCGCTTCGTGTAATCGTATGTTCCACTTGGTTCCGGATTGTATGAACTCATCCAGTCCGGGGCTGCATATTCGGTAGGAGGGGTATTGTTTGTCCCAAGTCCAAGCAACTTACCAATACTTGATTCATTCCTTAGCTTGCTCGCATAATCAGCACCACCAATCCCGCCTATCGCCTCGCCCGCTATGTCGGCAACTTGAGCAAGGTTAGTAGCCAAACTATTGACCTCTTCCTTTTCGGGAAGCGACTCCGCGCCCGGTACTCTCTGCGCCTTCGGCGGCATATATCCTATATCAGACCCTATGGCGTTTGACATTGCGGCGCGGCGCTGGTGGCGCTCCTGCTTGATACGGTTGGCCTCGGATATCCTATCGCGCTCCTTCTCCCACGCGGTCATCTTCTTCTCGT
>JBAZHQ010000547.1:0-2682 GCA_041652235.1 Opitutaceae bacterium
AGATCAACCCTCAGGCGTTGCGCACCCACAAGGGAATCATCGCCAATCCCAATTGCTCCACTGCGGTCACGCTTATGGGCCTCTGGCCCCTTCACCTGAAGTTCGGCCTGAAGCGCTATTTTGCGTCGACTTTCCAATCCGTCTCCGGAACGGGAGCCGAGGCTGTCCGCGAGCTCGACCAGCAGATCAACGCCTCCGTGAAGGGTGAAGCCCTCGTGAATAAGGTGTATCCCTATCAGATCGCCTTCAACGTGATCCCGCAGGTCGATTCCTTCCTGCCGGACGGCTACACGGGCGAGGAGAACAAGATGATGCTCGAGAGCCGCAAGATCATGGGACTGCCTGCGCTCAAGGTATCGTCCACCTGCGTTCGCGTTCCCGTGGTGCGGGCGCATTCGGTCTCCGTCAATGCGGAATTCGAGCGTCCCGTGAGCGTCGCCGGAGCGCGCGAGGCCATCGCCTCCTTCGAGGGCTCCGTTCTCGTCGACGACACAGCGAGCCGCAAGTATCCGACTCCTCTCGACTTTACCCGAAAGGAGAAGTGCGGCGTGGGTCGCATCCGCATCGACTCCGCGTTCGACAACGGCCTGGCTTTCTGGGTGAGCGGCGACAATCTCTGGAAGGGTGCCGCCCTCAACGCCATTCAAAACGCCGAGCTGATGATTCGCGAGGGCTGGCTCCAGCCCAAGCGCAAGTAAGCGTCTGTCTTCCATTGTCGGGGGGCGCCTCGACAATACCCTTGCCAGTCGATCTTGGCTCCCGATTATCTCGCGCTTCTGTTTCGGACGACTAGCTCAGTTGGTTAGAGCATCTCGTTTACACCGAGAGGGTCGGGGGTTCGAGTCCCTCGTCGTCCACCATCCTTCGCCCTTTGGGCTTCGGATGGCGCAGCCCCACTTCGAACGAGTTGGTTGTATTCCGACTTTCTGATTTCTAACGGACCCCGCCCCAGCCCGACGAAACATGTTGAACTGCAAAGAAGCCCATTCGACACGCTCAGGACAGGCAAAGAATCGAAGATCGGATTGATGAGAAATTGGGCCACCTCTCTCAATCATTCCGGCTTGTTCTTGGATTCTTCGCTTCTTCGCAGTTCATCACAGGGGTTTTGGACTTTGATTTCCGTAGTCATACTATCGGCGATCAAGGAATCTAGCGTAGTCGGGCGACTTGGCCCGCGGCTAAACAATGTTACCATCGCTTTTTCCGCAGTAAACTGGGTTTGGATGCCTTGGGTACGCTTCCCGCATGAGACGCAGCCGATTCCAATCTAAAGGCATCTGAAAGATTTTTGCTCGCCTTTGAAGTGCTCAACGCAAAACTTCGCCAGCTATTTTGCCAGCAGCCCTGTCAATTCTAGTAACAACATTCACTAGCTTCATCATAACAAATAGGAGATATCACTATGGCCATAATTGATTTCGGTGGTGTGAAAGAGGAAGTCATCACGCGTGATGAATTCCCGATGCAAAAAGCCCGCAAGGTGCTGAAGAAAGAAGTTATCGCCGTCATCGGGTACGGCGTACAGGGCCCCGCCCAGTCGTTGAACATGAAAGACAACGGCTTCAACGTCATCATCGGCCAGTCCAAAAAATTCGAAAGGGACTGGAACCGTGCTGTGGCAGATGGCTGGATTCCCGGGAAAACCCTGTTCGAAATGGAAGAAGCCGCGCAACGCGGAACCATCATCCAGATGCTCGTATCCGATGCCGCTCAGCGCGCCATCTGGCCGTTGATCAAGAAATGCCTCAAGCCCGGCAAAGCTCTCTATTTCTCGCACGGGTTCTCGATCGCGTACAGCAAACAGACAGGCGTCATTCCGCCTAAGAACGTCGATGTCATCATGGTCGCTCCGAAGGGTTCGGGCACGTCCGTGCGCCGCAATTTCCTATCCGGCGCGGGCATCAACTCCAGCTTCGCCGTCGAACAGGATTACACCGGAAAAGCCAGCGAGCGATGCATGGCATTGGGCATCGCGATCGGCTCGGGCTATCTGTTCCCCACCACGTTCCAACAGGAAGTCTTCAGCGATCTGACCGGTGAACGCGGTGTGCTCATGGGCGCGCTGGCCGGCATCATGGAAGCCCAATACGAGGTGCTGCGCAAACACGGCCATTCCCCCAGCGAAGCCTTCAACGAAACCGTCGAAGAGCTTACCGAAAGCCTGATCCGTCTGGTCGGCGAAAACGGCATGGACTGGATGTATTCGAACTGCTCCGCCACCGCCCAGCGCGGCGCGCTGGACTGGAAACCCAAGTTTAAAGCAGCCGTCCTGCCGGTCTTCAGGGATCTGTACAAACGCGTTGCCACGGGCAAGGAATGCGCCCGCGTCCTCTCGGCCTGCGGCGCTCCTAATTATCAGGAAGCGCTGGGCAAGGAACTGCACGCACTGGGCAACTCGGAGATGTGGCTGGCCGGCAAGGCCACTCGCTCACTCCGTCCAAAATTGGCAGTCAAGGAACTCGCTGCCGGCACCAAAGGAATCGGAGGCCGCGGCGAGAACTGAGACCCCGAACGATCTGTTTCGAACAACGAAGCAATCTCTCCGGGGTTGCTTCGTTTTCTTTACTACGGGAACATTCCACACACAATCAAAACACCATGCGCAGCGACATCATCAAAAAGGGCTTTGAACGCGCCCCCCACCGCAGTCTCCTTCGCGCCGCCGGCGTGATCGAATCC
>JBAZHQ010000548.1:0-2679 GCA_041652235.1 Opitutaceae bacterium
GCGGTATTGACGTTCTGCAAGGTCGGAGGCGGATTGCAGATTTTCGATGAGCTTGGGCGGAATTGCGTTCACCACCTCGCGGGCGGCCTGCACGGCGGTTTGCCGCTGCGACGTTTCGCGCGTCATCTTACGACGGGCATCGTCAATCAGCCGCTCGCGAGTCTGTTGAAACGTCGCGCCCGAGGTTCCGCCGGGCCGGGTGACTCCCTCGACGGCTTCCGATGTGCCAAGACCTTCGCGGGTGAACCAGCCTCCCACGGCGAATGATTCGACTGCGCTGGCCGCGTCGAGCCCGGCAAGCCCGCGGGCGATTTCGGCTTCGCGGATTTTCAAGAGCAACGATCCCGCTGGATTCTGCGCGGCAGTTTCCGGCGGCAATTCGAAGCTGCCTGCCACGCGCAACGGCGCATCAGGCTTTCGTCCCAGCAAGCCGTTTAACTGCGTGTGGATAAGCTTCGCTCGCATGGACGATTCCGCCGCTTGCCGGACGAAGGGCAACGCTGCGCCCTCCAGAATGCGGCGCTCAATGAGCGATTCCACGCCAGCGGCGGGACGCTGCTCCAGCATCTTGACCAGCGCGGTGATGCGGTTGGCAAGATCGCCAGCCGTTGCGGCGGATTCCGTCGCAGCCTCAAATTCCATGGCCTTGAGCCGCACTTCGCCCGCCAGCACAAATCGGAATTCCGCGAGATAGAGTCGCGCCAAATCGGCGTCGAGGTTCAAGACGGCGCGCCGGAAGACCTCGCGCCCCGGAAAAGCGAGCGGCTGGGCAATCTCGGGAGCGGCGACCTGCAAGGGCTTGGGCAGTGCCGCCACTTGTTTTTCGTAGAACCGCAACTCCGGGTTGTCGGAAATGGCGATGTGTGCAAGTTGCTCGGGCGTAAAAGCCGGCTCCTCTGCGAACGCCGGCATCACCGTGAACGCGAGCAGGAAAAGATGTTTTTTCATGGTTAGGATTCCTTGGATTTGCGGCCTCCGAAGTGGGTCTCGAAGAACTGGTAGAGAATGGGGAGCACTACGAGCGTGAGAAACGTGGAACTGATGATCCCTCCGATGACGACCGTTGCGAGAGGCCGCTGAACTTCCGCGCCCGCTCCATTTCCAAGTGCCATGGGAAGGAATCCCAAACTCGCCACCATGGCGGTCATCATCACCGGCCGCAGTCGGGTGAGCGACCCTTCGATCACCGTGTCGAGCAGGGACATTCCAGCCTCCCGAAGCTGGTTGTAGTAGCTAACCATCATCAGGCCGTTGAGCACTGCGACACCCGACAGGGCGATGAAGCCAACACCGGCGCTGATACTGAATGGCATCCCGCGCACCCACAGGGCGAGGATCCCGCCCGTCACGGCGAGCGGAATCCCGGTATAGATGAGAAGTGCCTGCCGGAGACTGCCGAAAGCCATGAAGATGAGCAGGAAGATGATGAGCAATGCCACCGGAACAATGATCGTAAGGCGCGCCCGTGCTTCCTGAAGGTTTTTGAACTGCCCGCCAAACTCGACGGCATAGCCGGGTGGAAGCTTCACCATTTCGGCGACCTTCTTTTGCGCTTCTAAAACGAAGCTTTCCACGTCCCGACCGCGAAGGTTCACCATGATTGCGGCACGACGCTGGCCCATTTCGCGGGCGATGCTATTGACTTTTTCGTCAACCTTGAAGTCAGCAACCTGCCCGAGGGTCACGAGTCCGCCCTCGTCCGTGCGCAGCGGAAGTTTTTTCATTTCCTCAACCTTTGCCCGGAGTGTTTCCGGCATCCGCACGATGATCGGATAGCGCCGGTTGCCGTCGATGATGACGCCGGGCTCTCCACCGGCCATCGCGTTCTCGACGGCTTCGTTGATTTCGCTGGCATGGACATTGTAATTTGCCATCGCTTCGCGGTTCGGCGTCACCTCGAGAAGTGGAGCCTTGCCGAGCGCATCGAATTCGACATCTGCCGCGCCGGGAACCTTTTCTAGAATCTCGCGGACTTCCCCGGCGATCTTCTCGATCTCCGTGTAGTCATCGCCGAAGACTTTCACAGCGATGTCAGCGCGTGTGCCTTCGAGGATTTCGTTGAATCGCATCTCGATCGGCTGGGAGAAAAGGTAGGCCTGACCGGGCACTTGCACTCCAAGTTCCGAGCTCATGCGATTGGCGAGTTCGTCTTTTGTAACCGCCTTCCCGTCGATTTTTGGCCACTCTTCGAGCGGCTTGTAGAAGATGTAGGTGTCGGCGACGTTGACTCCCATCGGATCGGTGGCGACCTCCGCCGTCCCGATGCGCGAAAACGTGTAGGCCACGCCGGGAAACTTTTCCAGGAGCACTTTTTCGGTTCGCTCCTGCATCGCAACCGACGCGTCGAGGCCGATGCTGGTGGTGCGTATCATGTGCGCGGCAAACGAGCCTTCGTCCAACTGCGGGATAAATTCCGCGCCGAGACGCCCGAAGAGAAACAACGACAAAATGAAGAGAGCGACCGCACCGCCCACAACCAGCCAGCGAAGCCGAAGTGCCACCCGGAGGCTCGGCTCGTAAAGTCGCTTCAAGAACGAGATGGCAAAGTTGTCCTTCTCACTGATCTTCCCCCTCAGGAAGTAGGAGCACAGAACCGGCATCAGCGTCAGCGTGAGGATCAGCGCGCCGACCAAGGCATAGATGACGGTGAGCGCCATCGGCTTGAACATTTTGCCTTCC
>JBAZHQ010000549.1:0-2656 GCA_041652235.1 Opitutaceae bacterium
CAGCGCGTGTATCCCGGAGAATGCCGTCGCCCGTTCCTTGTCACCGCCGATCACCGCATAGATATCAGGCGAACGGATGATGTTGGGCGCGAGCCCGCGCTGCTCGAGCAGAAGAGCGAATGTCATGTCGCCAATGGCGAATCCCACTGCCGGCAAGTCGCCATACCCGAGCTTCCCAACGAGATTGTCGTATCTGCCCCCGCCAGCCAGGGCGCGGAGTTCCCCCTTGCGGTCAAACGCCTCGAATACAAATCCCGTGTAATAAGCGAGTCCCCGAACGACGCCAAGATCCACCTCGATGAACTTGGCCAGCCCCATTGCTTCGAGATTGCCGAGAAGCTTCTTCCAATCGGCCATCCTGCGGTTGAGCTTCTCGCCGCCCAAGCTCGAAAGCGCCTGCTCCAAGGCAGCCAGCGATCTGATTTTCAGAAACTCCAATATCCTGGTTTTCAACTCTTCGGAAATCTTGCCGTAGGCCTCGGAGTAAGCCTTGAAAGCGTCGTCGCCAATCTTCTCATACTTGTCGATCGCGCCGAGCACTGCGTGAATTCTTGGCTCATCCAATCCCATCGCTTCGAGATAGTAAAACCACAGGTTGCGATCACTGAGCCGGACGTAAAAATCCTGGGCTCCAAGCCCGAAGGCGCATAGGCATTGTATCAGCAGGGATATCAACTCGGTCTCCGCCTCGGGACCGGGCTCTCCGAATATATCCGCATTGAGTTGGAAGAAACAGCGTCCGCGTCCCTTCTGCATACGCTCGTATCGATAGAACTCAGCGATGGAAAACCACTTGATGGGGCGCTTGAGCGAGGCGGCCTTTTCGCCTGCCAGACGACAGACGGTGGGCGTCATCTCCGGTCTGAGCGCAACTTCACGCCCGCCCTTGTCGGTGAAACTGAAAAGCTGCTGCTCGATCTCTTCGCCGGACTTCGCTTTGTAAAGATCAAGAGGTTCCAGCACGGGCGCGTCATACTCCTGGAATCCAAAGTTTGTCGCGGTCTGGCGCCAGTGCCGGAAAATATGGTTCCGGCGCGCGAGGGCGTCTGGATAGAACTCTCTGAATCCGGGCAATGTCTGAAACGAGGCCATGATGATGGGCCAACTTGCAAATCTTGCCGGCTGGGTGCGACCCTAAACTATCCTTAAAATAAAAAACCGGGCGCGAAGCCCGGTTTTGATTGGAAGAATTGCTGAGGCTTAAAGCTTCGCCAAATCCAGTTTGCCAAGTTGCTGCTTGAGTATCTTGCCAGCCTTGAACTTAACAACTGCACGCTCCGGGATGACTACTTCAGCCTCGGGCTTGTTCGGGTTGCGGCCAATGCGTGACTTACGCCGCTGAACTTCGAGGACACCGAAGTTCCGCAGCTCGACGTTCCTCCCATCAGCCAGAGCTTTCTGGATGATGTCGAGGGTTAGTTGAACCGTTTCCACAATCTGCTTTTGTGGAAAGTTGGTCTTTTTGTATATATCGAGGACGATCTCTCTTTTTGTAAGGTTTGTTGACATGTGTTTCCTTTCCCTGAAGCTTGGAAAGCAGTTTAAGTAATTAGCGTATTTCGGATTAGGTCAACTCTAAGTGCATATCGCCAGGGGGGTAATATTACTTAAATCGTTGATATGCCGTCGCCAACCTAATTGCACACTTTTTCGTGATCAAGCAACTTAGAAATGCCCGATCCTTCTGCAGTAAATTCAATGTTTGCCCGCATCGCGCATCGTTATGATGTGGCAAACCGACTGTTGAGTGGCGGCGCGGACCTCTGGTGGCGAAGGCGTCTGGTGGATGCAGTGCGTGAATACAGACCCGCCAGCGTCCTCGATTTAGCGACGGGCAGCGGCGATGTCGCCTTCTCTCTGGCCCGGGCAATGCCGCACGTCATCCGCATCACAGGCTTGGACTTCTGCAAGCCGATGCTGGATGAAGCAGAGGCCAAGAAAAACCTGGCTCATGATAACTGCCACGCCTGCATTGAATTCCGGCAGGGTGATGGGATGGCACTTCCCTTTGCTGCGGAATCCTATGATGCAGTCACCCTTTCCTTCGGGCTGCGCAACATGGCGAGCCGCGACGTATGCCTTCAGGAAATACATCGGGTGCTGAAGCCCGGAGGGCGTCTCTTTATCCTGGAATTCTCGCAGGCTTATGCCTGGTTCCGGCCCCTGTACCTTTGCTACCTGTTCCCTTCCCGGGATGGACTCTCCGGGGAATGCCGCAGGGCGGGATTCTCCGCGGTGACCGCAACTCCGATGATGTTCGGAATCGTGGCGCTTCACAAGGCGTTGAAATAGCGCGCGGAAGCGCATCCCAAACCTGGATACGGAAGCCGGGCCACGGTCGCCCTGAAGACGGTCTCGGCATCTGCGCTCTTGCGTCCGGCTCGACATGCAGCATTTTTGATGCCGTGGCCGCAATTAAACATCTAGGCTCGGAGATTGACTACGAACTTGTGCGAAAAATCGCAGAAGGAGGCATGGGCATGGTTTACGAAGCGCTCCAGAGCGGCTCGGGTAATTTCCGGAAGAGAGTGGCGATCAAACTGATCAAGGAGGAATACTCTTCCATCGATGCCTTCCAGAAGAATTTCATCGGAGAGGCCCGTCTGGTGGCGGACCTCATTCACACCAATATCGTGCAGACCTACCACCTGGGGAA
>JBAZHQ010000550.1:0-2655 GCA_041652235.1 Opitutaceae bacterium
AACGTTCGGCGGATAACTGATATCGTGCAGCGTCACCCGTGCGTCTTCGCTCGGGCGAGTGAAGCACCTGGGAGCTGCGGATCGTGCACATTATTTGGCGCGGATTGGGTGGAAAGTGACATTATGCGCAGTATAAAATCTCCACCCGGGCGCGCCTCGCACATCCGGGCAAACAGAAAGCTCGGTTCTCCTACGCAACCGCAGCCGAACGGCTTGTTGAAATTCCACCCGATCATCCCCTCCATGCACTCCGCGACATTGGCTGAAAATCCTCTCCGCACCCGCGACGACCTGCAGCGCGTCATGCTGGAACTATGGCGTCCGCTGCGGCCTTTTCTGGAACGCCAGGGCGCAGCGGTGACACTTGAAGTCACCGAGTCCACCGTCGGCGCGCCGACAACGATGCTGGAGACGTTCATGCGTCCGCTATGGGGCGTGGCGGCGCTGGTGGCGGGCGGCGGAGCGTTCCCGGATGCGGAGCTCTGCCGTCGTGTGCTGGCGGAAGGGGTGGACCCGGCGCATCCCCGCTATTGGGGCGACCTCGGCGAGAACGATCAGCGCGCGGTCGAGATGGGCGCTCTGGGCGCGATCCTGTGGATGGCGCCCAGCCTGCTCTGGAATCAACTGCCAGACGCCAGCCGCGCGCACCTCGTGGCATGGCTGCAACAGATAAATAGGCGCTCGCTGTGGGGCAATAACTGGGTCTTCTTCCGCGTGCTGGCGAACGGAGCCCTGCGCTCTCTTGGGCAGGAGATCGACGAACCGCAGATGATGACCGATCTCGCTCACCTGAATTCGCATTATTGCGGCGATGGCTGGTATGCGGACGGCAATTCGACGCAGTTCGATTATTACATCCCGTGGGCCATGCATCTGTATGGGCTAATCTACGCGCGGCTGAGCGGCAAAGGTCCGGCGCCCTATGCGGAGGAATTCCGGACCCGGGCCCGCTTGTTCGCCCCGCAATTTGCCGCATGGTTTGCCCGGGGCGGCGAGGCGCTGCCGTTCGGACGAAGCCTCACCTACCGTTTTGCACAAAGCTCGTTTTGGGGCGCCCTGGCATTTGCGGATATCGAGGCTCTCCCCTGGGGCGTGATCAAGAGACTGCATTTGGGCAATATCCGCTGGTGGCTGAGGCAGCCGATCTTCAGCGAGACGGGATTATTGACGGTGGGCTACCGCTATCCAAATCTGATCATGACGGAAGGCTACAATGCGCCGGGGTCGCCCTACTGGGCTGCGAAAGCTTTTCTGCCATTGGCGCTGCCGCCCGAACATCCGTTCTGGCAGGCGGAGGAAAGCGAAAACGCGGTGCCGGAGATCGTGGCGCCCAGGCACGGCTTTGTGATCTGCCGCGATGAGCCGCGCGCTCATGTCTTCGCCCTGGCCAACAATCTGGTGTATCCGGCTCATCACCGTTTCCTCATCCAGAAGTATGGAAAATTTGCCTACTCGACGGCATTCGGATTCAGCGTTCCCGTCGGGGGCAGCGGTCCGCGGCATGGTGCCGGCGACAACATGCTGCTGGTGAGCCTCGACGGCCGGGACTGGCGCTGCCGGGAGTATTTCACGGAAGAAAGCGCCAATGGCCACGCCTTGCATTCGCGCTGGCTGCCCTGGCCGGAGATCGAGATCGACACTTGGCTGGCGCCAGCGATGCCGGGTCATGTGCGTGTGCACCGCATCAAATCGGCGCGGACAATCCAGATTTTTGAAGGCGGGTTCCCTCTGGAACAAAAGCCAACAATGCCTCCGCCGGTTGCGTCGACGGGTGGAATCGCCGCGGACAACGGGTCGGCGCTTTCGGCAATCTGGGATCTCGCCGGCACGCGCGAGGCGCAGATCATCTCACCCGAACCGAATACAAATCTGCTCTATCCGCTAACGGTTCTTCCGGGATTGGCGGGAACCATTCCCTCAGGCGAGACCTGTCTGTTCACCGCTGTGGCCGGCCTGCCGGGGCCGGGGCAGCAAGGCATTGCGCAAGCGTGGCGCGAAAGACTGCATGTCGATGCGGACCATGGCCCCTCGGTCCGCCAAGGAGAGATCGTGGTGCTCGATTGCCGCCCCGCGGAAACGACCACCGAAACCGCGCAGAAAGTGCGCCCGCCAAAATTGCCACCGTCTCCTTTCATCACCGAACTGAACTCCTAGCGGGACTTCGCCCCAGCCCGACGAGACATGTTGAACTGCAAAGAAGCCCATTCGACACGCTCAGGACAGGCAAAGAATCGAAGATCGGATTGATGAGAAATTGGGCCACCTCTCTCAATCATTCCGGCTTGTTCTTGGGTTCTTCGCTTCTTTGCAGTTCATCACAATGGTTTTTGGCGCCCTGATTTCCGTAGTCAAACTATCGGCAATCAAGGACTCTAGGATGGATGTGACTCCAAATACATCGTCGCTGCATCATCCTGCAGGATGGAATCTATTTATATCCTCATATATTTATTAACAAACCACTTCCGCCATCTGGTTTTCTTTAGTAAAGATATTCTTGACGCTGCGCGCATTATTCGGAACCTGTCCCTCCGTCATGAGCTATCAAGGAATCGGAACCAAAGCCCTTCACGCCGGCCAAAAGCCGGATCCCACAACCGGCTCGCGCGCCGTGCCGCTTTATCAGACGACAAGCTACGTCTTCCGCGACACCGA
>JBAZHQ010000551.1:0-2649 GCA_041652235.1 Opitutaceae bacterium
GGGGCCTTCTATTTCGGGAACCACGGAGGCGAGCCCGTCATCCTGGCCGGCAGCGCCGACTGGATGTCCCGCAACTTTTTCCGGCGCATCGAGGTGCTCTTCCCCATAGAGGCTCCCGAGTTGCGGCGCTGGATCGTGGATGAACTCTTCGGCACGGAGCTGCGGGACACTGTGAACGCCCGGGATTTATATCCCCACGGCGGTTACCTTCCTGCGATGTGCGCCCCGAAGGCGCCGAGCTTCTGCGCACACAGCTATTTCATGGCGAGCGCCAACCTTCGCGCCAGTCACATCGCCTGATGCGGAGCCGGTCCGGGATCAGCGGCGCGTGCGATTTCCGGGCCGGAAGTCCATGGCAAAGCGCAATTCCTCGATCAGCACCTTGGGAGTCGGAAGAGCGGGGGGTGTGACCACCCGGCGGCCCCACTGCAGATCCATCCGAGGCATCATCCTTGCTTCCACAGCAGCTTCGGAGCTGCCGTGTCTTTCCCGGTGAAAAAGATGAAAGGGCGATCTCATGGGGTGTCGTTGGGAATAGGTCGCTGATTATTTGCCAGAGCTCCTGTTATAACAGCTCGGAGAGTACGTAGTTCCATGGGAAGTTTCACCGGACTGCGGTGCGCTGCTCCAGGTCTTCGGCAATTCCCCGTTCAAGCCACCTTGCGCAGGCGGTTGAAGGTGCCGGAGGATCCCCGTTTGGGTAATGTGATGGTGAGCACGCCGTTGCTGATGTCGGCGTTCAGGTTCTCGTAGTCGAGATTGTTGCCGAGACGCAGTGTCAGGCGGTAATCCTTCTGCGCGTTTTCAAGGTTCAGCGCGTCGAAGTTGACCCGAATGAAGTGCTTTTTGCGTGCAGTGACGATAAGGGCGGGGCCGCTCGCGGTGATTTCCACGCCTGTGGAATCCACACCCGGCACATAAACCAAGAGTGTCAAGGCGCCATCCTGCTCGCTGCAGTCGTATTTCGGGCTGCGGAAGTCGACGGTGTTCGACTCGGCGGCGCGAAGGCGTCTGCGGGTGTTGAGGATGCTGATGTTGGTGTTCATGGGAGAAATGGGAATTGAAGATGAGTTACTGGTCCTGAGCTTGTCGAACGAGCCCTCGGCCCTCTTTGATTTGGGATCCTCCGAACAGATTCCGCTTAGCGGAAGTTCAGGAATGAGGGCCCGATTGACAGTGTTGTTTGTTACAACTGGCACATGCCGGGCGCATCTGGACGCAAGCATGCTGAGCCGTGGCCTTCGTATCCGAAGCGCCGGCGATGCCGCGTTGATATGTGCTGTTCCGGTTCATTTTTTCGTCTCTGGAATATGCACAGTGCAAGCTTCATGCCAAGTGGCGCCGATATTTTCTCATGAAGATTTCGGTGACACACCCGGCGGTGTTGATTGCCCAGTCAAGGTTCCCCTGCTCTCGGTAACGGACCATTCCCTTGGCAAATCAAGGGGTATTTTTGGGAGCATGTCCTTGCGCTTGCCCCCGTCGACCGCGCGGGGTCAGAATCGATCCATGCCTGCCAGCGATGTCACTACCACGTTTGCCGAACTGAAAGCCCGCATTCTCGCCTTTGTTCGCGAACGAGACTGGGAGCAGTTTCATGCGCCCAAGAATCTGAGCATGGCGCTGGCGGCGGAAGCCGCCGAGCTGATGGAGCACTTTCTTTGGGTGGAATCGTCCGCCTCAAAAGCCCGTGCTGCGGAACCTGCTCGTCGCCGCGACATCGAGGACGAATTGGCCGACATCGTCATCTACGCCCTCGAGTTTTCCAATGTGACCGGCATCGACCTCGCGGCCGCCATCGAGGCCAAGATGGCTGCCAACGCCAAGAAGTACCCCGTCGAAAAAGCCAAGGGCCGGGCGGAGAAGTACACCGAGCTGTGAAAGCTCGGTGGGCTGGAAGTTTTAAGCTATAAGCTTTAAGTCGGAAGTCGAAGGTCGGAGGTCGCTCTCCTGCCTGCAAGTGTCTTAGAACTTACAGCTTACAACTTATAGCTTACAGCTTCTTAGCCCTCGCACGAGCAGTGGCACTCGCCGCCGTTGGCACGGCAGCAGCCTTCGCGGGGCGGAGGTGCGGCGTGGCTTGTGATCAGGCCGATGCCTCCTGAAATCACTCGCTGCACGGGCTCGCCGGTCTCGGGGTGTTTTGTGAGCGCGGCGTCATGCATGGACTGCTTCACCTCGAAGCTCCTGGGCTTTTGTCCGGGTTTCCGGGGAATGGTCTCGTAGACGTAGGTCGGCATCGGGTTGATTTTGATTTCGGATTGGAGCCCGGAATCAAGCCAAACAACGCCAACACGCAAGCAGAGTCGGAGGGAGGGCGCGGGAAGCAGTGGAATTTCAAAAGGGAGTTTTTAGCCTGCATTCATCCTACTGCGTCAGCCGCAACCAAAGAGGCCAGAAGCCAGAGGCCAGAAGCCAGAAGCCAGAAGCCAGAAGCCAGAGGCCAGAAGCCAGAGGCCAGAAGCCAGAGGCCAGAAGCCAGAGGCCGGAAGCCAGAAGTCGGAGGTCGGAAATCGGAAGTCGGTGCAAAGCTCACGCATTCATGGAGAACGCGGAGCTAAAAGAACACATGCCATCTCTCCGCGCACTCCGCGTCTCCGCGGTGAAACTCATGAGTTTTCTGGCTAGAACGTGTCGCCCTTCCATCCC
>JBAZHQ010000552.1:0-2643 GCA_041652235.1 Opitutaceae bacterium
GGAACAAGTCGTGACAATCTCCCGCCACATTGCTGAGGGCACCCGGCAGCAATCCGCTGCCGGCAATGAAATCGCCGGGCAGGTGGAAGGAATCGTGGCCGGCATTGACCATACGTCCTCCACCATTGCCGAAGTCAGCCAGAAGGCCGGACAGATGCAGAATGCCGCGTCCCGCCTGCGGGAGTTGATCGCCTATTTCCGGTTTATCCGCTGAAAAAATCCACGATACTGTTGAATATAAAAGGATTGCGCCTTGATTACCGCTGAACTGCAGGCCCTGGATGTCGAATTGTCCGACGCACTCGATGTCATAAATCAGGGTTTTCTTTGGCTGGATGAGCGCTTTGTGGTTCGGCGGCACAACCGTGCCTTTCGTCATCTATTGGAGATTGAAGGTATTGATCGGTTCGTCGGCCAGCCATGTAGCGAGCTGATGCGGTTCCTGCTCGAGCGCGGCGAATTCGCCGAGAGCGATGCCCATGAAAGCTTCCCGGCCGAGAGCATGTGTGCCTTGCGAGGCGGGGAGATTCCCTGTCTCGAACGGGTGCGCCCCAACGGCACGGTATTGCAAGTTTCCGCCGCGCCGTTGCCATCTGGCGGCTATGTTTATACCTATCTCGATATCACCCGCGAGAGCCATGCACTGGAGAAGGTGCGGCGCAACACCAAGGCCACCGTGGTGGCGATGGCGAATTTCACCGAGCACCGGGACACGGATACGGGCATTCATGTCCTGCGGGTGGCTCGACTGGTGGGCCAGACGGCCCGGCAATTGAAGCGGTGTAACCAATTCCCCGATATTGTGGACGATGCGTTTATCGAGCATGTCGGCACGGCCAGCATCCTGCATGATGTCGGCAAGCTGTCCACGCCGGACCGAATTCTGCTCAAGGCCGGGCCGCTGTCCGATGAGGAGCGGGCAATCATGAAGCTCCACCCCGCCGTCGGCGCCCAGTTGCTGAAACAGGCGCACCTGACGATGGGCGAAAGCGCCTACTTGCAAATCGGAGCGGAAATCGCCCTCACGCATCACGAATGGTTCGACGGCGGCGGCTATCCATCCGGGCTGGTTGGCGAGGACATCCCGCTTGCCGGGCGCATCTGCGCCATTGCCGACGTGTTTGACGCCCTGACTTCGCGGCGCCCCTATAAGGCGCCCTGGACAACCGAGAAGGCGTTGGCGCTGATCCGTGAACAGAGTGGCACCCAGTTCGATCCGGCGGTAGTGATCGCCTTTGCCGAGGTGATCCGTGAGCGGGAGACAGTGTCGCTGGTGCAGTGGACGGACTCGATGAGTGTGGGCAACCTGTATATCGACGAGCAGCACAAAATACTCATGGATACCATCAACCAGCTCGCCAGCGCGGAGAATCTGAACGACCGCCTGGCGGTGGACATGATCATCGACGAATTAGTGGGCTATGCGGCCTTTCATTTTCACTTCGAGGAACAGCTCATCGAAGCCGGCGGTTATCCGGAGCTAGACCAGCATCGGCGCATTCATCAGGACTTCGTTAAATGGGTTGTCGAGGTACGGGAAGAATTCATCTGCCACCGCCGCGCCCAGTTTGGTGAGCACATCCTGAGCTTTCTGCGAGACTGGTTGCGTGACCACATCCTGTGTGAAGATCAATGCTACCGCCGCTATATCGCCAACTGATATGCATTGGACTGCATGACGGCGACCGGATATCCCGGAGCGGCGTCTCACACCGAGATCCATCGCGAACTGCATGCTAAAGCCGTTAGGCTGACCGACCGATTCCGCAATGGTTTGCTGGAGGCGGGTGAACTTTTCCAGTTCCTGGCCCAGAATATCGTCGCCAAACACATATTGGGCGCAGACCGCGAATTCTTTCATTATCTGAAGGCTCGGCGTTAACGAAATAGGTCTTTGTCCCTCATTGCCAGCGGCGGATGATCGGGACTTGATTTTGCCGCCTTGTCACGGGAAGCGCGGATAGGGTATAGTTCACGCTGCCAAAAACCCATGCGGGAGAGTGTGCGATCAGGTTCGCACCACCGAAGGCGCAATCACCCGTAACCGCTCAGGTATCAGGAACCGCATGGAACACGGCAACTCTGGAGAGAGGCGGCTAGGTCCGCCCACCGAAGGGGCACGCGATGGTCAAATCATCGTAATCTCTCAGGTACGCAGGACAGAGGGGTGAAGCCGGACAGCCGGCTTCACCCCTTTTTTCATTTCTGGACCGGGAGTTAACAAGAATAATGCTGAAACAAACACCACTCAATCAAACCCACCGCGACATGGGCGCCCGCATGGTCGATTTCGGCGGCTGGGACATGCCAGTGAACTACGGCTCCCAGATCGAGGAGCACCACCAGGTGCGTCGCGATGCCGGCATGTTCGACGTCTGTCACATGCTGGTGGTGGACGTCACCGGCAGCGGCATCCGCGAATTTCTCCAATACCTGCTCGCCAATAACGTCGCCAAGCTCAAGGAGCCCGGCAAGGCGCTGTATTCCTGCATGCTGAATCCGGCCGGCGGTGTGATCGATGACTTGATCGTGTACTTCATGCGCGAGGACTGGTTCCGCATCGTGGTCAACGCCGGCACGGCGGAGAAGGACGTGGCATGGATGGAGCAGCAGCGCGCTGCCCATGCGCCGCAACTCACCATC
>JBAZHQ010000553.1:0-2636 GCA_041652235.1 Opitutaceae bacterium
CTCGCTCTCCGAGGCTGTCGCCAAGCTTCAGGAACTCCTGGAAAGCGCCCCCTTCCACCTCACCGAACTCGAAGCCCTTGGATTCACGCTCCGCTGAGTCTCACGAGCCTGGGCTATCCTGTATCTTTTATTCTAGCAGCAGCGGCACGATCGAAACCCTCAACGCGTCAACCCCATCATGCACACTCGTATTCCCGGTATTCTTTTTTCACTCCTGCTCCCCGTGCTCGCCCTGGCGCAAACGCAACCGCTGGTGATTTACCTCTGGCAAAATGGCGCTCCGGGATTTGAAAACCGGAAGGACGAGCCGGAACAGGCCAAGGACTGGTGGGTGCGCAACATTCACAATCCGTCGATCACCGCCTTCCTGCCGTCCAAGGACAAGGCCAACGGATGCGCCGTGGTGGTCGCCCCGGGCGGCGGGTTCCGCGAGCTGGTCTTCAACAACGAGGGGAAGCAGGTCGCCGATTTCCTCAATCCGCTCGGTGTGGCGGTATTCGTGCTGAAATACCGCCTGCCGAACGAGGATCATTCACCGTACACCTTCGACAATGTCCGCCAGGACGCCTATCGCGCCATGCGTTTGGTGCGAAGCCGGGCGGGCGAATTCCACATCGATCCGAAACGCATCGGCATGCTGGGATTTTCCGCCGGTGGAGCGGTGGTGATGATGGTCTCCTTCGACAAGGGAGCCGGCGATCCGAAGGCAGCCGATCCGATCGATCGCATAAATGGGAGGCCCAATTTCCAGATGATGGTTTACCCCGGAGGTCAGATTCCGAAGAAGATTCCCGCCGACTCCCCGCCCGCCTTCCTTATCTGTGCCAACGATGACGAATATGGCTGTGACAGAGCGACGATGGAGCTTCTCCAGAAGTTCCGAGACGCCAGGGTGTTGGTTGAAGCGCACCTCCTTGCCCAGGGCAAACACGCGTTCAACATGGGCGACCGATCACCCCTCGCTGCAGTGAAGAACTGGCCGCAGCGGATGGCCGATTGGCTCGGCGACCGAGGCTTCCTGAAGCCAACCTCCACGGCGAACTCCGGCGATTCCACGACCCATTGATCTGTACTTAGATGTGTGTGGCACCGGCCTGGGCTCAGAAGCAGGTGGCAGCGCTGTTTTTACGCGGAGAGCATGGAGAAAGGCCACAGAGGCAGGCTGGCCTTCACACGTTGGCGCTTTCTCGTCCTTCGGAGCTCCGAGACCCCCGTGTTCGAATTCGTCATCGATGTTGTATTCTGTTGTCTGCAATCCGAACCGACGGAATAGGATAACTGCGCGAAATAATCCGCGGGCAGGTCGTTGCGGTGCGTGACCGAGAGGACATTATTAAGCTTGGAGAGCTGGCGCTTGACCTGTCCGAGACGGGGGTCGTCGGCCACGAGGAGCAGTATGCGGCTGGTCTCTCCATCGCCGATGGGCGTGCAAAGAATGGCCTCCAAGTTGAAGGCACGCCGTGAGAAATGTCTGGTGATGTGCGACATCGCGCCGGGATGGTTGCGGACCAGAAGTTCGAAATGAGCGGAAGGCATGGTGGAAAAGACAGACGAGAATTGAGAATGAATTCAGGGCACTTGAAGGAGCCCGGCCATTGAGTTGAGGGCACGCGCGACGATCAGGTTGCCCTGAATTGGAGTGGCTGCTTCAGAAGACGATTTGGGGTTGGGTTTCCGCTATGACGATTTTCAGTGCTCACTAAGTAGACGCTGTTGCGACAACTGTTGGCTACCCGGATGCACACTTTTAATTTCCAGAACGCCTTCTCTTTCTGTTCTTTCAGAGGACAGTAAGGAGATTTCGCCGCGGTTTGCCCCGACGAAGCCGACCTTAAGGGTGCAACATCGCACGAGTGAGTGCGTTACCGTCTCAATGGCTCGCTCATTTTGTCGACGATTTCCCTATGTCACGAGGCTCCATCCCCTTTCTACTACACTGCTTTCGATTCATCTCAGCCTGCGAGGAATCTGCACGGCCTTCTTCTCCGCTTCTCCGCAGTAAAAAAATGGGTTGGGGTTCCGATCATCCAATCCAAAGACATTTTTTACTGCGGAGAAGCGGAGAAGAAGAAAGGAATCCAAAGGAAGGGAGCTTTCTCTAAAAGGGCCACTTTAGTTGAGGCTCCGCTGCTGCAGGAACTCCGCGTTCAAATTCATCCTCGATATCGGCCCCTGCTTTTCGCGATCCGATCAAGGGGATCGGGATAATTGCGCGAAGTAGTCCGCGGGCAGGTCGCCGCGGTGCTTGACCGACAGGACGTCATGGAGCTTGGCGAGCTGGCGCTCGACCTGTTCGAGGCGGGGATCGTCGGCCACGAGAAGCAGCATGCGGCTGGTCTCTCCGTCGCCGATGGGCACGCAGAGAATGGCCTCGAGATTGAAGGCGCGGCGCGCGAAGAGGCCGGTGATGTGCGACATCGTACCGGGATGATTGCGGACTTGAAGTTCGAGATGGGTGGAAGACATGGAGGGAAAAGATTTCAGAAGGAGAATAGCCACGAAAAACACGGCGCGGCGGAGCCGCAACCAAAGAGGCCAGATGCCAGAAGCCGGAAGCCAGAGGCCAACGGTCGGACGGTGGTGCTCTGCTGGCCAGCAGAGCACACAGTGGCGGCGGGGCCGCCTCGGTCGGACGG
>JBAZHQ010000554.1:0-2629 GCA_041652235.1 Opitutaceae bacterium
GATTGCGGAAATCAACGCTGCTCCGGTCGTCCACCGATGGAAGAAGTTCGATCTTCTGGTCGCTTGATCTGTAAAAGTTTTAGAGAAACATTATACTAGTCACCTGCGCGCCTATCACAGTGGCGGCAGAGCCGCCTCGGTGACGAGCTTTGCTCGTCTCAGTGGTGCGCCCGGAGGGACCTCGGTCGGACAGTCGGAAGTGGCCATTCTTCCGTCCCCAAAAAAACGCGCCGGGCTTTGGGCCGCGGCGCGTTTGAGAGTGTTATGCTTTTGCTTCCGGCTTAGGCCTTCGCCTCGGCGGGAGCGGCAGGAGTGGCGGGGGCTGCGGGAGCCTCGACCTTGGGTTCGGCGGCGGCCTTCTTGCCCTTCGACTTCTTGAAACCGACATCGTCGGCCTTCACGAACTCGATCAGAGCCATCTCTGCCGCATCGCCAATCCTCTGGGGAGAGAGCTTGTAGATGCGGGTGTAGCCGCCGGCGCGATTGGAGAACTCTTTGTACTTCTCCTTGAAAAGGGCCGCGACGGCGTCCTTGTCGCGCACGTCCTGCATGGCGAGACGGCGGAGGTGGAGCGCATCCTTCTTGTCCGTGGCGGCTGCCGCCTGTTTGGCCTTGGTGATCACCCTCTCGATGAAGGGACGCAGGGCCTTGGCTTTGGTAAGAGTAGTCTGGATACGACCATGGGTGAGCAGCCCAACGGCAAGGTTGGACAACATCGCCGAGCGATGCTCACGGGTCACGCCCAGAGAGGAACGGTGGTTGTTGTGACGCATTTTAAAATTTTTCCGGTTTTGGATTCTCGCTCTTCGATCTCCCGGGAGCCCGCCCGCGCCCGGGGGCGCGAGACGGATCCTCGCCAATCGAAAACCGAAAACAGGCTTACGCTTCCTTCTTGTTGTCGAGGAGGCGCTCGTCGAACTTCATTCCAAGCGAGAGGCCGAGGGCTTCGAGCTTTTCCTTGATTTCGTTGAGCGACTTCTTGCCGAAATTGCGGTACTTGAGCATCTCCTGCTCCGTTTTCATCGCCAGCTCGCCGACGGTGGTGATATTGGCGTTGTTGAGGCAGTTGGCGGCGCGGACCGAGAGCTCGATCTCGTTCACCGACATGTTCAGCAGCTTGCGCAGCTTATTCTCCTCCTCGGAGACGGCGCTCTGCTGGTTTTCGAATTCGTACGCCTCGTTGCTGACGCGATCAAAGACATCGAGATGGTGCTTGAGGATCGAACCGGACTGCTTGAGGGCGTCGTCCGGAGTAATGCGACCGTCGGTCCAGATCTCGAGGATGAGCTTGTCGTAATCCGTGATCTGACCCACGCGGGTGTTCTCGACGGCGTACTTAACGAGCCTGACGGGAGAGAAGAGCGAGTCGATGGCAACGACGCCGATCGCCTGCTCCTCCTTCTTGTTCTGCTCGCCCGGGCAATAGCCGCGGCCCGTCTTGATCTCGATCTCGGCCTCGAACGCGCGCTTGGTGTCGAGCGTGCAGATGACCTGTTCGGGATTGCAGATGGTGATGGAAGTATCCGGCTGGATGTCGGCGGCGGTCACCGGACCCTGGCGTCCGCTAACCTTGATTTGAAGGCTGATCGGCTCGCGCTTGTGGGAGACGATGAGCACTTTCTTGAGGTTGAGAACGATGTCGGTGACATCCTCAACCACGCCGTCGATGCTTTGAAACTCATGCTGCACCCCCTCAATCTTGACCGAGGAGATTGCTGCTCCCTCGATGGAACTGAGAAGAACGCGGCGCAAGGAGTTGCCGATGGTGTGGCCATATCCAGCCTCGAAGGGCTCGGCAATAAACTTGGAGTAAGTCGCTGTGGCGCCTTCCTCGACCTTGGTGAGTTTATTGGGCAGTTCGAACTTACCGAGACGTTTGGGCATGACAGAATATTATTGGTGGTTGCTCGAACAAACGATGAAACAATTACATGCGCGAGTAGAATTCCACGATCAACTGCTCGTTGATGCTGGGATCCATCTCGTCGCGAGTGGGCAGGCGGTTGATGACGCCCTTGAATTGATCGGCCTGGAGTGTGAGCCAGCCGGGAACATTGCGAATGCGATTCTCTTCCAGATTACGGGTGACGAGCTGGCGGGCGGCGGACGTGTTCTTTACGTCCACCTCGTCGCCGGGTTTCACGTTGTAGCTGGCGATGTCGACCTTCTTGCCGTTCACACGAATGTGACCGTGGTTGACGATCTGGCGGGCGGCGGCGCGACTCTTGGCAAAGCCAAGGGAATAGACGACGCTGTCGAGGCGGGTCTCGAGGAGCTGCAGGAAGCGCTCGCCGGTGACGCCGCGCTCGCGCTTCGCCATGGCAAAGACACGGCGGAATTGGCGCTCAAGAAGACCGTAGATGTAGCGCAGCTTCTGCTTCTCCGCGAGGCCGGTGCCATACTCGGAATTCTTCCGGCGGGACTTCGGGCCGTGCTGCCCCGGCGGATAGTTGCGGCGCTCGAGCGCCTTGGGCGAGCCGAGGATCTGCTGGCCGAACCGGCGACTAATGCGGGTTTGGGGTCCGATATAACGAGCCATTGTGAAAAGATGTTAGGATTAAGAATCTAGAGCCTAGATTTCGTGGATGAATTAGACGCGGCGGCGCTTGCGTGCGCGGCAGCCATTGTG
>JBAZHQ010000555.1:0-2628 GCA_041652235.1 Opitutaceae bacterium
CGTGCCCTTAATGCTTACTGATCTTCCTTTTGAATTTAAGCGCCATTCACGTATTACGTGACAAAGCGGATTGTTCGGAATGGTGATCTGTTCCTCAAAAAATGCCCATGGTTCTTCACTTGCCTTACGATATCACACTCGAGTGTGCGGCTCTTTCTTCCTTCGATTCTTAGCTTTTTTCAGTTCAAACACCTCTTATTTCAAACCTTCGGGCACTGGTTCGCGCAGCCACTGGCGGAAGGCAAGGATCTGGGCGGGAGCGCCCAGGACGAGCATCTCGTCTCCCGGCACCAGAACCTCGCTCGCGGAGGGATTGAGAAGCCGCATTCCCCCCCGGTGAATGCCGGCGACCTGCACGCCAAAGCGCTTCGCAGGCGCGACCAGGCCCAGCGATTGCCCGGTGGCCGCAGCCCCCCGATCCAGGAGGATCTTCTCCATGCGCACTTCCTCGAAGCGATCGTCTTCGGAGCCCGCCCCCGTCACGGTCTGGAGAAAACCAGCGCCGCTTCTCACCTGCTCCGACGTTCCCATCAGCAGCACCTTGTCCCTCGGATAAAGCACGGTCTCGGGAGTGGGAAGCGATATCATATAACCCTGCCTTTCGATGCCCACGACCGTCGAGCCGAACAGGCTGCGCAGGCGCAGATCCTTGATGCTGGAGCCGCGGCAATCGGCTAGATCGGGGATGACGCAGTCGATGACCGCGAGATTCCACTCGTCGTTGGACTGAAGCCAGGGAGCGGCAGTCGCGCTCATCGCAGGGCGCGCCGGACTGAGCATCTCCTGGATTTCCACCTCTGCCTCGCTGTGCCAGTAGATGAGTTTGCGCCTGAGGAATAAAAACACCGTCACAGCCACCAAGCCGATGAACGGAAGCAGCCACTTGGCGGCTCCCTCGACAGGCAGGATCGTCGCCAACCATACGAACATGCCCGCGCCGCTCAGGATGCGAAGGCCCTGCTCGATGAACGGGCGCAGCTTCCCCTCCTTCGAGTGGCCGCGCGAGCTGACCTCCGCATAAAGGAGGGCCATGGCGCCGAGATTTCTCCAGATGGCAAACAGCGGGATGGAGGCCACAAGCGTGAGCGCCATCCAAAATAATATCTCCGGGCCGTTCGGAAACAGCCAGTCCTTGCCGACGGCGCCGACCACCACCGCAAAGAGCCGCTCGGAGAAAAGAAGGAGCCCCGTCACAAAAAGCATTCCAACGCCGATCTGGATGAAGCGCTTCCGGCTTAGCTGCCACAGAACGTTCTTCTTCTGCTGCAGGGCCAGACGATCAAGCCAGCCGCGGTAGGTCTCCAGCCAGGCTGCAAACCACCGTGGGTATGATCGTATGATGGTCGCCGCAAGAAAATCGGACCTGCGCGTCACGACTGGAGCTGCAAGAGTGGTGACAAGGGACAAGCCCACAACCAGCGGATAATAGTGCGCCGGGATGACCCCGGAATCCACGCCCAGTTGTGCGATGATGAACGAGAATTCGCCTATGGGCAGCACCATCAGCCCGGTGCGGAGCGCATCCTTCACCGGAGTGCCGATAAGGGTCAGCCCGATGCTGCAAGCGACTGTACGCACGATGATCGTGAACACCGACAGCCCGATGACGGGCACCGCGACTCCGGCCAGGGCTCGAGGATCGATCTGCATTCCGATCGCCACGAAAAACACCGCAGTGAAAATGCCCTTCATGCCCTCGAAGATGCGTTCCACCTGGGCGCGTTGGGGCGTCTCAGCCACGATCGTCCCGAGAAGAAATGCACCCAGGGCGGTGGAATACCCCGCCTTCTGGGCAAGCAGAGCCAGGCCGAATAAAAGTCCTCCCAGTCCCAGAGTCTGAAGTTCGTCGTCGACGGAAATGCTCATGCGGCGCAGGAGCCAGGGCACGAGAATCATCCCCGCGATGCCGGCGAGAACGATGAAGGCACCCAGCATCCCGATCGTCTGGCCGATCTGCGCGGCGCGCCCGGCCTCCCCGAATTGGACGATGGAATTGAGCAGCGTTAGCATCACCACCGCCACCACGTCCTCCAGCACGAAAACCCCCATGGCCAGTTGTCCCGAACGCTCGTGCGTGGCGCCGCAGTCGGCCAGCACCTTGCTGATGATCGCCGACGAGGAGACCATGAGCATCCCGGCAAGGAACAGCGTCTCGATGCTGCTCAGCCCGCAGGCCACGCCAAGAAGGCGGGTGAGCGCAAAGATGATCCCGGCGCTGGCGCTCACCGCGATCAGCAGCGTGAAGCCCAGGCGTTGCAGCTTGCGCACGCTCAGGCGCATCCCGATCGAGAACATGAGGAAGATCAGGCCCAGTTGCGCGAGCGTCTCGACGCGCGGAACGTCCGTCACCAGCGCAAAAGGCGGCGTATGGGGCCCCACGACGACACCGGCGACGAGGTACCCAACCACCGTCGACAAGCCGAGGCGCTGGCACACCCACCCGACAACACCGGCGACCGCGAGGATCACGGCCATGTCCTGGATAAATTGAATGGCTTCCATGGGGCGGGAAAGGAGCTGGAATCCGCTCCGAGATGAGCGAATTTTCCATCGCGGAATGCAAGGCAAAGATTCCAGAGGATAGATGACAGAGGCCAGAAGCCGGAGGCCAGAAGCCAGAGGACAGAG
>JBAZHQ010000556.1:0-861 GCA_041652235.1 Opitutaceae bacterium
TTTGTCGTAGATGGCGTTGCGGTGACGGCGCTCCTTCATGTCGATGAAGTCGATGACGATGAGGCCGCCCAGGTTGCGCAGGCGGATCTGGCGGGAGATTTCGTCGGCGGCTTCGAGATTCACCGCATAGATGGTGTTTTTCTCGTCGCCGGAGCGGTTCTTGTGGGAGCCGGTGTTGACGTCGATGGCGATGAGGGCCTCGGTCTCGTCGATCACGATCTCGCCGCCGGAGGGCAGCGTGACCTTGCGTTGAAAAGTCTGCTCAATCTGGCGCTCGATGTTGAAGCGCTCGAAGATCGGGATGGAGTCCTTGTAGAGCGCGATCTTGGAGCGGGAGCGCTGCGAGATCTGGCCGACGAGATCGGCTGTGTGCTCGTAGTCATCCTTGCTGTCGATGAGGACGCGGTCCACTTCCTCGGTGAGGAAATCGCGCACGGTGCGCTCGACGAGATCGGGCTCCTGGTAAAGATTGGCGGGGGAGCGCTCGGTCTGCATCTTGCGGGTGATCTCCTCCCACTTCTTGAGAAGCAGATGGAGATCGCGCACGAAATAGCGGGATTTTTTCCCCTCGCCGGCGGTGCGCACGATGACGCCCATTCCTTCGGGGATGGTGAGCTCGTTGATGAGCTGCTTGAGGCGCTTGCGCTCGGAGGGGTCCTCAATCTTGCGGGAGATGCCGCAGCCGTCGCTGTAGGGCGTGAGGATCAGATAGCGGCCCGGAATGGAGAGGTTGGCGGTGGTGCGCGGACCCTTGGTTCCGATGGGACCCTTGGTCACCTGGATGACGATGTCGGTGCCCGGGGGATACAGGTTGGGGATGTCCTTGACGGTGATATCTCCCTTGGGCTTGGCGTCCTTCTT
>JBAZHQ010000556.1:871-2619 GCA_041652235.1 Opitutaceae bacterium
CCCAGTAGTGAAGAAACGCGTTCTTGTTGTAGCCGATATCGACGAAGGAGGCCTTGAGGCCGTTGTCGAGGTTCTTGATGCGGCCCTTGTAGATGCCGCCGACCATGCGGTCGTCGGACTGGCGCTCGATCTCGAACTTTTCGAGGCGGCCGTCGACCAGGAGGGCGACGCGTTTTTCGAGGGGCTCCGAATTGATGATCAGCTCACGGTAGGACGTCTTGGCCTTCTGGAACACCGAGAGGATCTTTTGAAGGATGGGACGCTGTTTGGCTCTTTCCTGCGCACTGGCCCTTAGCTCGCCCGGGTCTACGAGACTGGCCTCCGGTTGTCTGGGTGGAAGTGCGAGCTCCTCGTCGATGCGTTGGGCGTCATCCGGATGCGAATCTGGACGATCGGTGGAGGGGTGTGATGTATCTTCGCTGCTCATGGTTGTCGTGTGGGTTGGGCACGGAGACACCTTGGGCGGAAGTTGCGGCGCAGGAGATTCTGGCAGAGCGGTCCATATCGCGGGAGAGGGGGGGTTATGCAAAATCCTTCCGGAAGCGATAGACGCTTTGGACCAGTCCTTGCAGCAAGCAGCAACTAAGCACAAAGGAGCCACCGTAGCTAATGAAGGGAAGCGGTATGCCCGTAATGGGTACCAGCCCGATGGTCATGGCGATGTTTACGAAGACATGCACAGCGAAGAGGACGGTCACGCCGATGGCAATCAGCGTGCCCAGCCGGTCTCTTGCGAGACTCGCGATGCGGACACCGTTAAACAGTACAATTCCAAACAGGCTTAGGACAGTGATGCTTCCCAGGAAACCTTTCTCCTCGGCGATGACCGAGAAGACAAAATCGTTATGAGCGACCGAGCGCGGCAGGTATCCGAGTTGCGCCTGGGTGCCTTGCGTCCATCCCTTGCCGCCGAGACCTCCCGAACCGACCGAGATGAGGGACTGGCGTTGATTCCAGCCGATGCCCATCGGGTCGATTTTATCGGGAGCGACAAAGGACAGGATGCGGTTGCGCTGATAGTCGTGCAGGTAGGGCAACCAGGAGTGCGGCTCGTATTTGCCGCGATCGCTCATAAAGGAAAAACTATTGCTCTCCATGAAATCGGCATAGCGCCAGACATCCCATGACACCAGGCTCACGATCAGCATAAACGCCGCCAGAGCGCCCAGAAAGAAGCGCTTGGAGAGTTTCGAGACATAGAGCATGGCAAAGACAACGGGAGGAAGCACAATGGCCGACTTCAAGTCGGGCTGAAGCAGAATTAGGAACATGGGTAAGCCCACCGCAAGCGCCAACTTGCCCAATACGCCGAGGGATTGCCGCAAAGTGCCTATTTCAGATCGTATGAGGATGCTCGCTACGACGAGCAGGACTGCGACTTTTGCCGTTTCGGAAGGTTGAACCGAGAAGATGCCGAAATCGATCCACCGTTGGGACCCATAGCGTTCGCTGCCGATGCCGGGGATCAGCACAAGGAAAAGAGGCAGCAGGCAGGCCAGGTAGAACCAATGGGACACGCTCAGCCAGAAGCGATAATCGATCAGTGAAACCGTCAGGTACAGAAGCAGCCCGATGGCGAGAAACACCAATTGGGAGATCCAGTTGCTGCCGTGCATGGAGAGCTGGGCGCTGTAGATGAAACAGATGCCGAAAGTTCCCAGCCCCGCCATCGCCACGGGAGTCCAAATATCCCACCGCTCGCGGGTTGCGAGTTTGAAGAAGCTGATGTGTTCGAGTGGGGACTGGAG
>JBAZHQ010000557.1:0-2611 GCA_041652235.1 Opitutaceae bacterium
CGACGGACTTCCCTCTTCGATGTCGCGATCCTGCGACGGCATCAAAGCTGTCGAGCTTGAGGCTGGCGACGACGCGGCCGCCGCTCTCGAAACCGGCTGCGACCTGGTTTTCGGCGAGACATTCGCCGCAAAAGATTCGCTCAAGGCCGCCGGCCTTTGGTTCGTGAAAGTCAACAGCTTCGCGGGCTGGGCTCGACCAGAAATCGCCAAGCAGATTCGCCGAATCGTTGAAGTCGCCGCCCGCCACAATCTGACTGCGAAGGTGCTTTAGGATGGCAGGTTTCAATTACGAATGCGGCCGCTCGAACAACATGGTCTCGGCCGAGGCGGCGGGAAAAATCACGATCGGCCGTTGGGCCAAACGCTTTGGGGTTTCAGCCGCAGCCGCCGTGGAAGTGATGTCGCCAACCGAGGCGCACCACACGGGCACCGGGTGGAGGGGCAAAAGCCGCCTCACGCCGGTCATCGATTCAGACTCGACGCCGACCGACGCGCAGGTCGCCGCGATGAAAGCCTTTGACGAATCGGCGAAGGCCGCGAAGTCCGCGCCGCCGCGAATCGTCGAGAACTGCGTCGTTCGCTACGTGACGTGGCCAACCACGCGCTACGCAAGACGCAAGCCGACGGAACACGTTGAAGCGGTCGCGGCGGTCGAGCTTTTCGCCACTGGCGCAATCGCCTGCGTCGCGAAATCAGGTAAACGCACGACACACTGGCACAAGCTGAGCGGACTGGTTATCGCGAAAGATGGCAAAATCGTCGGTCACTGCAACGTGAATCGTGCTTACGACGAACCCGATGAAATCGCAAAGACCATTTGCCAAAGGAAATTGGTGTGACAACAATCGACACCTACGCGAGACTTCTGTTTCTCGCTCGCTACTGTTCGCGGCGATCGGCGAAGCGTGAACTCCGCGAAGCGGGAGGCAAGGGCACGGCCACCGAACTCGATGCCGTGCTGCGCGAAATCGCGAGCAGCCCGAACCGCGAACAGATCGAGCATCTCGCCAGCGAGTTGGCCGACGCGCACGCGAAAGCGGCTCTCGCGCCGCGTCCCGAGGACACACCGTTGCGCCAGGGCTGCGGCCACGATGAATGGATTATCGGCGAAGGCGCGGAATCGCGCCGCATGTACGTGATCTACCTTGGACGCGACACGGCTTTCATCGGCGAAGTCTTCGACGACGAAGCCGACGTGCCGCCCGATTTATGCCGGTACGATTTGGACGAAGGGCAGGTTCTTGCAAACGTCGTTTGGCTCGACGAACTGCCGAGTCCGCGCGAACAGGCCGACCTCTTCGAGATTGCGCGCGAAAAGCTGCGCGCCTACGATGCGATGCAAGATCGGGACATGGAGGAACTTGACAATGGCGACTAAAAAGAAATGCGATTGGCGTTCACTTCCGCGTAAACCCGCCGAAGAAACCCGAAGCGTCAAGCAGGGCTACAGTTTCACGCCTGCCGAAATAGCCAGGCTGCGCGCGAACGCCGCCGCAGCAAACATGACGCAGGTCGATTGGATCGTGTCGCGATGCTGCCAGCTGCCAACGTAATCGACTACGGCGGCGACTCTTTAGCGGGCCTTTTTGCCCGCTCTTCTTTTTTCTTGGCGTCGGATTTCCTCCTCACGCACCCAGCCGAAAAACGCCAACTCTTCCAGAAAATTGTCGCAACTCTTTTCCGTGTAATGATCTAGGGAGATTTCCATTAAAGGCAACTTGTCTAGTGGTGTTTGCGCTAAACCACAAAAAACGGCCGTTTTCTGTCTCTTGCGAAAAAATCCAACCTAGCGCGAAAATAATCTTTTTGCCGCGCTTGGTTCAGGACCTAGTTCCCGTCAAGGGAGTGCAGGTTCAAGTCCTGTCTTCGGCACTGGCAAGCGAGTAGAAACCCTTGGAAACAAGAGGTTTTCGTGATGCGGCGTCCGATCGTTCGCAAGGCGATCGGGAACCGAAACCGAGCTTACAAGAATGTGCTTGTACTGGGGCTCGGCGTCGGTTTTTTCAGCCGCCACATCACGGATTCGCTTGCCATTTTCTTTTTCTTGGGCTACAGTAATCAAATCGCTGAGCCAAAGGCCCTAAAAAGCCCAACAGCCCGGCATAACCAGTACAAGCCTCTCTGCCTGCCAGATTCTTCGGCAGAAGGCCAAGTTCCAGCAACATGGGTGTTGCCGTGGCCGCATTGGATGCACGACGGAATTGCTTGGCTATAACCTACCATTGGGTAGTCTCCGTCCGCTCTCTGAGTTTGCACCATGCTGCTGGCAACGTTCGTCGATACACGGTATCTTCCGTCGCGCGTTCGCTTGACGCGCGATTACGTGAACAACGTTCGCGCTGTCGTTGGCCGGTTCTCCGTTGCTATCGGTCGTCCGGCGACGCTCTCCGACCTGACGGCGGAAAATCTAGCGATCTACCTGACGGCCTACGCCGCCAAGTGGTCGGCGCGATCGACGAACAACCAAAGGCAAACGCTCCTCATGCTTTGGTCGGCCGCCTATCGGATGCGACTCGTTCAACAGGAACCCGAGGGCGATTCGATCCGCGTGTTGCCGGTCGAGCAAGACCCGCCCGAGGCTTGGACCTTCGAGCAAGTGGAGATTCTCTTT
>JBAZHQ010000558.1:0-2605 GCA_041652235.1 Opitutaceae bacterium
GACAGCCACCGACGCGGATCAGTTATCGCAGGATCTCTTCACCGAAATCATCAACCAGTCATGACCATGAACCTCTCCTGGAAAGTTCTTCTCGTTTTTGCAGGCATCTTCGTCGCAGGCGCTGTCACGGGTGGAGCCTTGGGCATCCATTGGGCAAGGAAGGCGAATAGGAATCCCGTCGAACATTTCAGGCAGGTCCACATGTCCAGGATTGCACGCCACCTCGATCTGACCGATCAGCAGCAGGAGCAGATCAAGCCTGCGATCGCAAAGGCCGACGAGGAATTCCATCGGCTGCGCAAGCTCACAGGTGAGGAGACCAAAGGGATCTTTGAGCGCCTGAATAGCGAGATCTCCAAATGCCTTACGCCAGAACAGAACGCCAGGTTCCAGGAGATGCAGCGCCGCCAAAGCGAGCGCATGAAGGATTTCATGAAAGGGGGACGTGGCCAGATTCCCCCCAGTGAGGAAGGTCGCCCTCCCGAGGCGCAACAGCCTCCACCACCCGCCGAAGCGCATCCCTGATTTCCACCTCCGATATTTTTCGCCAGGCTCTGCTCCGATATTTGCATTCGGACCTTTGTTTTTGCCGCTCCCTTGGTGTAGCACATCCGAACAAGGGGGCAGCAGCGCATTGATGGCTGGCTTGCGGTTTGTCGCCTTGCCATCACCTAAGCGAAGGCCCCCTTGTTCGGATGTGCGATCATCCTGAGAGCATTGCGAATTTTCAGGTAAAACAGCTTGCGCCCACCCAAACGGACTCCATGGTGCGCGTCGGCCAGGTGCCATGCATGGGCAGGCGCGTGAACTCCGCCAGGACCGGAAGGTAGCAACGGTAACGACGTTCTCCTAGTGCCGTGGAGTGCCTGGCCACTTTTTTTCTGGATACTGTTTTATGGTTTCGACGTAGAAGCCTGCTTTCAGGCGATTGTCTGTTGGAAAATGTTGCTCATCGCCTGCAAGCAGGCTCCTACGTCTGAATATTTCCAGCTTAGGCAAAAACGGACTCATCTTTTTCCTTCTAACCCGCGGCTTCCGGCCCCTAGAGTGTTTGTCCAGCTTACGCCCTCAAACCTAACGCCCCGCAACGACACATGTCAGCCGCCTATCAAGTCATCGCCCGCAAGTGGCGGCCCCAGACCTTCGACGATCTCGTCGGGCAGGATCATGTGGTGCGCACGCTCAAGAATGCCATCTCCCGCCAGCGCATAGCACACGCCTACCTCTTCGTCGGGCCGCGCGGCACGGGCAAGACTTCCACCGCCCGCATTTTCGCCAAGGCTCTCAACTGCGCCGGCGGACCCAAGGCCGACTTCGATCCCGCCGATCCTGCCTGCCAGGCCATCGCCGACGGTTCATACCTCGATGTGATCGAGATCGACGGCGCCTCCAACAATGGCGTGGATCAGGTGCGCGAGCTGCGCGAGACCGTTCAGTACGCCCCCGCACAGGGCAAGTTCAAGATCTACATCATCGACGAGGTGCATATGCTCTCGACGGCGGCCTTCAACGCGCTCCTCAAGACCCTGGAAGAGCCGCCTGCGCATGTGAAGTTCGTGTTCGCCACGACCGATCCGCAGAAGCTTCTGCCGACAATCATCTCCCGCTGCCAGCGCTTCGACCTCAAACCCATCCCGACCGAGCTCATCGTCAAGCGCCTGCGCATGATCGCGGATGCTGAAAAGGTCGTCGTATCCGATGCCGCCCTGGACTGCATCGCCCGCATGGCCGACGGAGGCATGCGCGATGCCCAGTCCATCTTCGACCAGATGATCTCCTTCTGCGGCCGCGAGATCGCTGAGGCCGATGTGCTCGACGTCTATGGCCTTGTCGCGACGGAGAAGATAGCGGCGCTCTCCGGCGCTCTTGCCGCGGGAAACCATGCGCGCCTCATCCAGATCGTCGACGAATGCGATGCCAACGGCCGCGATCTGGCCCGTCTTCTTGGCGATCTGCAGGGTTTCATCCGGCGCGCTCTTCTCGATGCCATCGCCCAGGGTGGGCGTTCCACGCAGCTTGAAGGCGTATCCATGACAACCGAGCAGTTGACGCGCATGCTCGACGCGCTCCGCGAAGGAGAAGGACGCGTGAAGCTCGGCCTGGCCGAGAAAATCAATTTCGAGGTCACACTGCTCAAGGCGGTCGAGGCCAGCCGCGCGCGCGCCATCGACAGCCTCATCAAGGAACTTGCCGCTCTCGCCGAGGAAGTCCCTGAAACAACGGAGAGCAACACGGACGGCTCAAAAAAAAAGCCCTGATTGCGCGCCTTGAGGCCCAACTCTCGGCCGTTCTGGCGAAGATAGAGCCTGTAGCTCCGGTTATCAGGGATCCGATCCTGCAGCCGGCAACAAAGCCCGATGCTCCCTTGGGCGCCGCTCCTCCCGCTCAAATAGATGCGTCGACCTCCTCAGGCGATTCCGTGCCACCACCCCCAGGCGACTCCGAAGACGGCTCCTGGCCCTCGGAAAGTGCCGAGGCTGCGGCCATCGCCGATGGCCAAGCTCGAGGCGAGACCATCATCGCCGCCGCGCTATCCAGCGACGCTGAAGATGAAGCTGACAAGCAATCCCTGCCTCCGCTTGACGAACTCCTCCAGCGTGTTCCT
>JBAZHQ010000559.1:0-2601 GCA_041652235.1 Opitutaceae bacterium
AAGGAATCGTCGCTCAAGGTCTATCTCCACGAAGCCGCCAAGCAGGGCCTCATTCATGACGCCGGTCGCGGTTGGTATTCATGCCTCAGCGAGATCTTGATGCTCGATCCCAAACCTGTCGCCAGGCTCATTCGCACGGTCGAAAAGGCGTTCCCGCTACTGGAGTTCGCCACTTGGAGCACCGTTCAAATCAATCCGTGGATGCACCACATGCTGGCGCAGCCCACCGCGCTCCTGTACGCGGACGGCGATGCGCTCGAATCCGTCGGAGAAAAACTTCGCGATCTTGGCTGGCAGGTGGCCATCAATCCGACCCCGAGCGAAGGACCAAAGACCGTTCGTCCCGGCCCTAAGACCGTCGTGCTTCGTCCGTCCATTTCGAAACAGCCGGAAGGCGCAAAGCATCAGGCTCCCATCGAGAAAATCCTCGTCGATCTGGCTGCTGAAACACTAAAACTGGCACTCATGGACAACTCCGAGGCCCAAAGTGTGACCGAGGCCATACTGAGTCGCTATCTCGTGCAGCTCGCAGCGCTACAGTCGTATGCCGAACGACGGGGCGTGTGTCTCGCCACGCTCGATGCGATTAACCAACGCCAATCCACGCCTGGCGCCGGAGGTAGTTAATCGGCATGTTTCCCGCCTGCGCCTTCACACCCGCATGGATCGAATCGCAGCGCCGACAACTCGGACAATGCGATCCCGCGATTCTGGAAAAATGCGTGTATGCTCTGACTCTCTTGGGGTACCTCGCCGAAAGTAATTTACCTTTCTTGTTTAAGGGCGGCACCAGTCTGTTGCTGCATCTGCCTCAAACACGCCGGTTGTCCCGCGACATCGATATCGTGTGCGGGGAAGCCTCGGGCACGGTTGACACTGCGCTCGCCAACGTAGGGCAACGCGCACCGTTTGTGCGCTGGGAGGAAGACATGCGGGGGACTCGCGGTCTTCCGCAGCGACGACATTTCAAGTTTTCCTACCGCTCCGCACTGGGGGCGAGCGTAGAGCAGGAAGTGCTGCTCGACATCGTCGAAGAGCGCGCGGAAGTTCATACCGTCGTGCAACGGGCGATCCGCACCGGATTCCTAGAGCCCGAACGCGAGATTCTCGTGCGCGTGCCGACAGTCGAAAGCTTGCTCGGCGACAAACTCACCGCTTTTGCGCCTAAAACCACAGGCGTTCCGTTGCGCAAGACAGACGGTTCCGCTGCCGACGTGCAGCAAGTTGCGAAGCAGTTGTTCGACGTGGGCGTGCTATTCGAAGCTGCAAACGATTTCGCCCAAATAGCGCGTTCCTACGATGCTATCAGCACGCTGGAGGCATCTTATCGACCAACTCATCCAAGTCGTGCAACGGCTCTCGACGACACGCTCGCGGCCTGTCTCGCGCTGACGGCGACGAAAAAACGCGACCTCGCCGCATATGCTGATGCCCCGCTTTTGCATGACGGATTTGATCGCCTGCGCGGTCACCTCACCTGGCCCGAATTCGGCCGCGAGCATCGGCGTACCTTGGCCGCACGCGCCGCCGTGCTGGTCGCGTTCCTGCAAAGCGGCCGTCACTTGGACTTCGCGGCCATGCGCTACACCGGCAGCGTGGAACAAATCGCTACGCTACGAACTGACACGCTCAACGGAACCCCATACGCCTGGCTCGATGGCTTGAAGGCGGTGAATCCCGAAGCCTACTACTACTGGCACCTTGCATTCGGTGTCGGATACAAAGCTGTCGCTGGATAGCAATGACGCACGACCGGCATTTGTCGTCAGAATCGGCTTTGATCGTTTCTTCGCCTGCCCTGAGCTGAGTCGAACGGGCTTCTTTGCAGTTCAATCACCGTGCCGTTTTGCCAGATCCTCGGCCAGGGTGCGCACTTCGGCGCGCAGTTCCGGCGGTTCCAAGGCCTCGGCGTCGGGACCGAAGGAAAGAATCCACCGGGCCGCCCAATCCAAAGAGAAGACCTGCATCCGGACTTCAGAGCCGCTATTCGTTTCCTTCGCTTCCGCGAGATCGGAATAGCTCTCTTTCCTCGCCCGCTCGAGTGCCCTCTTGTGGAACCAGAGCCGCACATCGGTCCTCTCCTGGCTGGCATTGCCCTGTTCGAGATGCTTCTTTAGCGAAAAATCTTCATGGGGAGCGAAACGCTCTCCGCTGACCTTCAAGTCCTGGATGCGGTCGATGCGGAAATGCCTGATGTCCTGACGGAGCCGACACCAGGCAATCAAGTACCATGTGTCGCCGTAGAAGACCAAGCCCAGCGGCTCGACGTCGCGCGCCGTGTCTTCTTCCCGGTCCTTGGCTCGATAGGTGAGGTTGAGAACCCGTCTTCCCACAAGCGCCTGCTTTATCGGCAAAAGCGTGCGCTTGTTGAGGCCGAGCGGAACCCGGTGATCGCCACTGAACTCCGTAACCTGCGCCAGGCGGTCGAGTTCGTCCTGGCGCTCTCGCGGCAATACCGAACGAATCTTGAGCAAGGCAGAATCCGCCGGCGCCTTCATGGACGCATCCGTGTACCGCTTTACCATCTCACCGCCGACGAACAACGCCGTGGCTTCCTCGGCGGTGAAGGAAACAGGGGGCAGGTGATAACCCTTTACGAGG
>JBAZHQ010000560.1:0-2593 GCA_041652235.1 Opitutaceae bacterium
CCGATCTTTTAGTGAAATGGTGTACTAGGCCGTGCCGACCTTCGCTCCGCCGCAAACTACGAGGTCGCCCGGGTTGCCGCCGAATTCCCAGGCGAGCTGGCGTTCGTCGCGTTGGCGGCACCGATATTTTTCCTGGGCGAATTGTTAGTTCCTGCGGGACACTTCGAGAGAGCAAAAAGAAGTTTAGGATGGCGCTAGGAGAATGGCAGACTAGCGTACGATCCATCGCGGCAATGCTCCCGCACTGCCGTCTGGATTCAAATGAACGCGACTTTGCTCAAACGTCTAGTCCGAGCCGCCCATTCGGGGATGGCGAAAGACGTCGACAACCTCCTCCGCCGCATCGCCGAGGGCGAGCGGAAGCTTGGCCACAAACTGGTGGCCGATGACCTTGAACGAATTCTAAAGGAGTCACCAGCGGCCCATTCGCCTGGACCGCCCGTCTTGACGGGAATGCCCGTGAGTCGGCGAGACTCAGCCCCGTTGCTCAAGGAAATCCCGCATGACGAACTGCGGCACAATATGGTTTTGCCGACGGCGGTGGAGCGCCGTTTTGAGAGGATTGAGCGGGAATTTGCAGCACGCAGCCGGTTGGCAAGCCATGGACTGCGCCCGCGACAACGGATCTTGCTGTACGGTCCGCCGGGCTGCGGAAAGACCCTTGGTGCCGAACGTCTGGCTTGGACAACGGGACTGCCGCTCAAGAAAGTGCAGTTCGATACACTTCTATCGTCGTTCTTTGGTGAGACATTGGCAAACCTGCGCCGAATTTTCGACGACACAGCGCAAAAACCATGCGCGCTACTCCTGGACGAATGCGATACCTTGGCTCGAGCGCGCTCTGAGCGAAATGACATCGGCGAGATCAACCGCATCACAAACGCTCTTCTTGAGCTATTGGAAGACTATCGCGGGGACGGGTTGATCATCGCGGCGACCAATCTGGACAGCGCACTTGATCCCGCGCTATTCCGGCGGTTTGACGAGGTATTGAAGATACCACTACCAGGTCATACTGAGGTACTTCGTCTCTTGAAATTGACGCTGTCCTCGATTCGTACCGAGACTAGTATCAACTGGGATGAACTCGCCCAGCAGGTGGATGGCATGTCATGTTCGGAGGTTGCGCAGATCGCTCGCAACGCCGCCAAGAGTTCGATCCTATGCGGCAATGACCGCGTAGGTACCGAGGATGTGCGGCACGCCTTGGAGGAGAGCTTAGAGCGCGGACACAATTGAAACCATCATGCCGAATTTCCCCCATCTCCAACTCGCATATCGGGGAAAGTTTCAAGCGGTTTATAAACCCGATCGTCGGAAGAATGCGGAAGTGGAGTTGATTAAGCGCCAGCGCGTCCAGCATGCCGCGACCCTGCGGGGAGTCCTTGAGGGACTGGAATGCAACTACGAAGCGATCGGCGCTGGCCCGTCAGGAAGCCGGTTTGCCCCCCGTGCCGACCGGAGCGGGATTCCTGTTGCGGCTACCAGAAGGCGCGAATTCCGACGGAATCGCCTATGCATTGGGCGTCGAACTCGTTGCTGAAACACAGGGCGGGTACATGTTGGTGGCGACCGAAGATCTGACCTTTGCGCGCATCAAGGAGGTCCTCGATGCGTTTGCCGAGGAGGCCGAGGGTGGTGGAACAGCCGCCTTCGTGTTAGAGGTATTCGCTGGGCCTGAAGACATGCACCGCATCAGCCGGATCTTGGACCCAGAGGTTCTCCCGCTGTGGCCGTTTGTGGACGACCAAGTTTACATTTTCGACCTCTCCGTTCAAACAGCCCCTAGTCTGCGCACAGTCACTTTTCCGCGCGTCAAGAAGAGCAAACACGAGTCTCCCGAAACTTTTGCCACACGGAAGCGCACGATCCGCGACGCCATTCTGGTGGAAGCGAGCGACCAGTGGGCGGAAGCAGCGGAACTGCGCTTTCACGAACTCGTAGAGTTGATACAGCATTATCAGGGTATTTTGCTGACCGGGATGGCCAATGCACCCGAGGAGGTGGCCGAGAGCGGGGTTGTTTTCGCCGACTGCTTTCAACTCCGTGTTCGGATGTCGGGACGGGGATTCAAGGATGTCGTCTTAAATTCGCCCCATCTTTTCGAAGTAGCATTGCCCGAAGATATTCAAATTCCAGGCACCGACATCGCGGCGGGGGGGGGGGCAATCCCAAATTCAGGTGTCCGCACCTGATGGCGATGCACCGAGCCTCTGCGTCATCGATAGTGGAATCGAGGAAGCGCACTTATGGTTGGCACCGGCAATGCATACGGTGTCTTCGCGGTGCTTCCTGCCAGGCACAGCAGCGAATGCCGTCCATGATGAAGCCCCTGGAGCCGGTCACGGCACACGCGTCGCCGGAGCCGTCTTTTACCCCGACGCGGTTCCCCAGCAAGGCAACATAACTGCTTTAGCCTGGATTCAGAACGCCCGAGTGGCGGATGCCACCGGCTATGTGCCCAAGGCACTTTCCCCGCCGCGCTATTTGCAGGACGTCGTCACTCACTTCACCGCTTCAGAAAAAGCAACTAAGCTTTTCAATCATTCTATTGCATGTGGAACGCCTTGCCCGACGGCGCGCATGACGGCTT
>JBAZHQ010000561.1:0-2592 GCA_041652235.1 Opitutaceae bacterium
AGACCGGCATTCGGAAGCTGAGGTGTTCCGATGCTTCAGCCGAAACGGGAGTCCGTCAACGGCCGAAGCGAACTTCCGAGTTTATCCTTAGTCACTGCTGCGGATTCTAGTCGATCCGTTTCAGCGGGAGATCCCTTCCGGCAACACGCAACACCATTGTGGTCACACGACCTTGTGCGTCTAGCTCGAAGGTGCACGCATCGTCAATCACCTTAGAAAAGAACTTTCTCTCGCTCTCCGCCACAAGTTCCAGTTTTGGTTCAACGCTATTCTCCTGGACAGACAGATGATCGCCCTCCCGTCTGATCGTCAGGATGAGGTCCGGCGGATCTCCGTAACGGCCCACATATCTGTCCAGGATTTTGGAATCGACGACGATTACCTTGGGAAAGATGCGATAGGGGTTGTAGTTTTCCCACTCGATCGGCGTGAACGTGTCGCTGATCAAGGTCTCAAGCAGCTCCTTGAAGATGCCTTCGCCGTTCGAGCTGTTCGTCATGATCACGATCCCAGTCTTGGCTTTGTCGAAACATACCGTGTAGTTGCGCCAGCCCTCGTCGTGGCCTTCTTTGAAAAATGCTTTGCCATATTTCGTCCAATAAAGGCCCCAGCCTAACCCGTAACTGAGGCGGATGGGCTTGTTCACATCTGTGGTTTCATTCGCGAGTGTCGGGAACTGGTGCCTTGAGAAAATTTGAATCTGTGGGCTGAGCATAAGCGCTGCGTCTGCCTTGCTTAATCCTGTGCCTTTCATCACTGCCACCATGAACTGTGCAAAATCACGCGGGGTGGTCTGCATCGAGCCGGCAGCATCGGCAGTCTTTCGTTGTTGCGGGCCCAGAGAGCGCCCGTATTCGTCGTACCCATTTGCGAAATCACTATTGAACGACTCCTCCCACACCATGCTGGTTCGCGTCATTCCCAGAGGTTTGAAGACTCGAGTCTGCATCAGCTCTCTCAAAGGCTGTTTCGTGATTGCCTCAACCTCCAATTGCAACAGGACAATCCCTTCGCCAGAGTATGCATATCTGGAACCTGGTTCAAAGTGTATTTTCAGTTTCCCGTCATCTTCGAACGCGCGCCAATTTGGAAAGCCGCTCGTGTGGCTGAGGAGCATTCTTGCCGTGATTTGTTTATAGCGTGGATCATTCCCAAGGTCCTTGTACTCGTCGTATTCCGGCAGCGGCTTTGGCAAATACTGATACACCGGTTTGTCTAAGTCGAGGACTTTTTCGCCGACTAGCTGCATCACCATGTAAGCGAATGCAACCTTAGTGAAAGAGGCGGCGGGCATGACTGAATCTTCGGAAAGCGGCAGATTCTTCTCTTTATCTCGGATCCCATAGCTCTTAAGATAAGCAACCTTTCCATCGTTTATAATCGCAATGCCTACGCTGGTGACCTCGGCCGACTTCATCAGGCGGGTAACCGTCGCATCGACTATCGCTGGCGAAATCATGCTGCCGTCAAGCCGTTTGATTCTTGGTTCGCTGGCTTCCGCCAGTATGGCACAATACGCGGCCATAATTGCGACGAATAGAAGCATCTTCCTCACGCACTACCTCCTTTAAGAAGGGTATTTACGCGGTCCATTGTTATATCGCTTCTGGGCCTCACGCGAAAACTGATCCAGCCAAAACTGGAGTTTTTTGGCTTCTTTTGATGGTTATGTAGTTATCAATGAATTACCGCGGAGTCAAGTCCCCGAGCGAACTGTGCGGCCGGAACCGGTCTCGGGGGTATCAGAGAGAGCGGATTGGCTATTCCACTGAGATTCCCCAAAAAACTACAGAAAATGAAATATTAGCGAAAACCTGGGCAGAAGAGTTCGCATGACGCATCATTCTAGAAGAAAAGAATAGGAGGTTACAGGGAGCCTTAGCCCTTATGACTATCGTTTGTGCCTTTCTCTACTACAGCAGGGAGTCACGTCATGAATGAGGATGTCTTAATGAATAATATGAGGGTCCTGCGGGCCAAGAGCGACATAAGTCAAGAGGAGTTGGCGGATAAGGTCAGTGTCACAAGGGTTACGATAAACAATATCGAGAACGGGAGGTGGGTACCATCAACTATGCTCGCTTTAAAGATCGCTCGGGTTTTTGCCACGCCTCTTGAAGAAGTATTTTGGCTGGCCGAGCCAAACTGCTCAAGGTCATAGTCCAGCGCATTACTCTTAGGACGGGCAAGGCCGACGTGGTGTTCCAGCCACCATAGGTTCATCGACATGCCCGCCGCCGCACTCCGGATCATCTTGACTCCTCCCGGGATAGGGCTCTATCATGAGGCCAAGCGGAGTCATTGGGGAGGATCCGAGAAGCTGGAGGCAAGCGATGAAGGCCAAGCCCGTTCTTGTTCTCCTCTCCCTCTTGGCCGCTCTCGCAATAACTTGTGCAACGGTCGTGATCGTCTTCTGTGCTCAGCCCGAAGGCCAATGGAAGGGCTCCATAACCAGGGACAAGAATGGAGTCACGATCGTAAGAAATCCCAAGGAGCCGTTGTACATCGGGAACGTAATCGGCCTAGAAGAGGAACTGAAGATCACGGAGGGGGAGAGAGAACTGGCTTTCAGGGATCTCGTGTCGGTCGGGG
>JBAZHQ010000562.1:0-2590 GCA_041652235.1 Opitutaceae bacterium
TTCCTATAGTCCCCGCTACACTACGGGCTATTATAGCCCCTACACCTACTACGCCAGCCCAAGCTACGCCAACTCAGGGGCTTTTTTCGGCGGTCTTGTGGGAGCCATCATCGGTCACAATAGCGGCGGCCGCCACCACAATGGTGCTTGGAGAGGCGCTGCCATCGGCGCTGGTGCCGGGCTGCTCCTTGGCAGCATTGCAGACAGCTATGCCAGCACCGGCACGCTGATCGAGAGCCCCACTGTCGTTGAGTCCGTTCCCGTCGCAACCAATTCGGCACCCGCTCAAGCCGCTCCGCAAAACGTAACCATTATCAATAACTACTATAACGGCGCTTCCTCGACTCAGATGGCGGCTGCAAACTCCCTATACGGACGCTAAATCTTGTGTCTGACTTACATCTTAGAGCTTAAAGCTTTCCTTCCCAACACCAATGAATTCCACCTCCCGCTTCTTTCTGGTTTCCGGTGCCCTTGCGGCCTCGGCATTCTTCTCCGGCTGCGCCTCGGATGGCGTGCAAAATCCATCCGGCGTCCCCGTAACCGAGATGAAAGCCGATGAACGGGGCTTCGTCGCCGGCACCGGCGTCGAGTCGCAGGATCTCGTGGCCGTAACCGACAAGATGGCGCGCAACATCCTCGGCATTCCCGAAATCGCCAACGCCACCGCCACTCCCCGCATCGTGCTGGAGCCCGTGGTCAATGACACCCGATTCCCCATCAACAAGGACATTTTCCTCACGCGCATCCGGACCCAGTTGAATGAAAAAGCCATGGGCAAGGTGCGCTTCCTGGATCGCGACATGATGAAGACCCTCGAGCGCGAGCGCGACCTCAAGCGCAACGGACAGGTGACCGCCAGCGCCGATCCCAACTTGGTCGAGTTCCGCGGGGCCGACTTCTTCCTCACCGGAAAACTCCAGGGACTGACCACCCGCACGTCAGCCGGAACGAGCGATTACATCCTCTACAGCTTCCGCCTCACCGATGCCCGCACGAGCGAGATCGTCTGGGAGAGTTCCGCCGAGATCAAGAAGCAGGGTCTTGAGGACGCCGCCTATCGCTAACCCGCACTCTTTCGCGCCCACCCGAAGCGGCTTTATTTCGCGATGCATCGCCCCGGCGGCATCGCGGGATAAATCCGCTTCAGCATTTTCGGCATGAGCTTGTTTGAACTGCAAAGAAGCAAAGAAACGAAGGCTGCAGATTGAACTAAGGATGAATTCTGCTTTTAACCTCAGGTTCTACAAGCGCCGGATTTATTCTCGCTTCTCGCTCCTCGCTCCTCGCTCCTTTTTCTTCATTCCTGCTGCAATCGGATGAACCTTTCTTCTCCACGCCTCCCTAAATCGGCATTCGCTGCCGTTCTTGCCGCGGCGGTCGGATTCCTTGTGGCCGGTTGCGAAACCGTGCCGGAGCGCCCTTCGATCAGGTACACTGGGAATCCCATTATTGATGGGCAGGCGGAGCTCGCCGCCGCCCTTCCCAAGAACAAAGTGCTTTGGAACTACCGTATCGCCGCCACTGCCATGCATTTGGGCAAATACGACGAAGCCCGGCTGCAGCTCGACACCGCACTGCCCCTCGTAGGCGGCATCCTGGCAAACACCACGGATGCCAAAAAGGCCCGCAGCTTTTTCTCCGGAGAGAGCTCCAAGACATTCATCGGCGAGCCTTACGAGCGGGTCATGGCATATTATTATCGCGCCGTGCTTTACTGGCTGGAAGGCCAGCCCGACAATGCCCGCGCCTGCTATCGGACCGGCCAGCTCATCGATAGCGATGCGCAGGAAAACGCCTACAAAAGCGATTACGTTCTCCTCGATTATCTCGACGGCTTCGCGAGCTCGAAGCTCGGAGCCGACGGCAGCGATGCCTTTGCCAGGGCCGAAAAAACCGCCAAGGGCGATCTGCCAGCCTACGACCCGAAGGCCAACGTGCTGATTTTCGCCGAATATGGAAACGGCCCGAGGAAATATGCCGGTGGCGAATTCGGCGAACAATTGAAGTTCCTTGTCAACGACTCCCCGGCTTATGCCGCCCGCCTCACCATCGGAGATCAGGTGGTGCCTCTGCCCGCCTACGACGACCTGAACTTCCAGGCGACAACCCGCGGGGGCCGCGCAATGGATTATATCCTCGGCGACAAGGCGGTGTTCAAGGGAGCCACCGACACCGTCGGCGACGTCGCCCTCGTGAGTGCCGCCGTCGCTGCCAACAACATCCGGCGCAATGACGGCTCTAAAAGCCATAACACCGAGAACGTTGCCATCGCCCTGGGTGCCCTCGGTCTCATTAGCAAGATCGCCAGCGCCGCCACCGTCGCAAAGGCCGATATCCGCGCCTGGGACAATCTGCCCCAGCGACTCAGCTTCGCTGCAATCAGCCTGCCTGCTGGGGATTATGCCGGCCGTCTTGAATTCCTGGACAAGAAAGGCATGCCCATCGCAAGCCGCACCCGGGAGATCACCTTGTCAGTCCGCCCGGAGGGAGATACGGTGGTTTTTCTGAGCGAACATTAGCCCTGAAGCACGGTCTATTACCCCACTCCTTTCCAACACCGCCACCGAACATGAAGAATCACCTCACC
>JBAZHQ010000563.1:0-2590 GCA_041652235.1 Opitutaceae bacterium
TCGGCTTGTCTCTAATTATACGCTCAAAGCCTGTGATTTCTCCATCCCTGATGATGATTTTTAACTCGCCGTGTCCCTCATCCTTCACATCTCGCGCCAGCTCAATCATCTGCTTCTCGGTCTCGGTGAGTTCAAACATTCAAACTCCTTCTACTTCGCCGTCAAATCTTTCGTATAGCAAGCCGAGTTATGCGGCTCTTTCTCGATGCAGTCGGCGCAGATAAGTTTGTGGCAGCCGAAGCAGAAATCGCCTGCGCCCACGTTCTTTTTGCCACATTGAGAGCAGGTTCCTTTATCATCGGTCGCCTTCCGCCAGCCACGCGGGTTGTCGGGAAATTGTTCCATGTGCTTGACCTTGTCGCTATCGGAAAGTTTAAGAAATTCAGCCATGTTCATACAGCACCTCCGTACTTCGCAATCAGGATAGCGTCAGCCCGCCCGACATGCTTCTTGAGTCCCAGCGGCGCGTCGGGGTAGAGCTGCTGCGCCAGCGTACGCGACATATCAGCGTTGATGTTTTTCTTGCCATCCGGTCCCGTCTTTTTTCCTGGAACACCGGCGCGGCGCTTCCAGGACTGCGGCGTCACCAGCCGGTAGGGGATACCGAGGGCTTCGAGCGCGCCAAGCACCTTCCCGTAGGACATCATGAAGTTGCCCTGGCTGCTACCACCCTGGCCGGGCATGGTGTGAACCAATTCAACATAGGCGAGAACGTCCAAGAAGTTGCCCGAGCTGCCGCGTGTCAGGTTTTCTTTGAAGAACCTGGTTATCTCCGCCCCGTTCACCTGCTGCTTGGTTCCCGATAGAGTCATCACCGGCATGTCAAGCACCCAGCACAACTTCTGGTTCTCGTCGAGGCAGGCGATTGCGCCGGACACACCGGGATCAATGCCGAGGGTGTAGCGGGCGGTCATGGCTGCACCTTCTGCTCACCATCTTCAGGATGGCAGTCGCCACAGTAGCGAAAAGCAAATAGGTGTTTGAGTTTCCAGCACGCAGGGCATAGTGTGCGTTTACATTTCTCGCATGTTTTTAGCATCATTGGAAACTCTCGCTCCTCAAAAGTGAAGGACTTATTGCACCCATCACATATCTGGCTGGATTTTAGATATTGTTCAAAACCACTCATCTCTTCACCTCGAAGAACCCGAGGCATTCAGGCCAAGTATTAAATCGCGTAACTTGAGGCAGGCAGTGAAACACATTCTCGCGGGGGGGCCCGACGATGAACAGCTTTTTATTCAATCCGAGAGCTATACCGAACTCGACATGCCGTCCACCGCGCTTTGAATGTGATTCTGGCCACTCCGAAAACAGGATGATTGCATCAGCGGCGGCGAGGTCTTCTACGTCGTCAAGGGCGAATGGGAGAGCTTGCATCGTGACACCTTCATCAACAGAGATGAAGCCAGCAGAGCCATCAAGTTGTTCGGCCCCGGGATGCAACTGATGCGAGCCGTTTAACCATCGGCAATCAACGATGTGTCCTTTCTGTCGCAGTTCATCGGCGTGAATATTCATCTCGGGCAATCTATCGAACCGAGCAGCGATGTAAATCCGCATGGGCTGCTTGATGCTGAGGGCCTTCATCATTTCGGGCTCCAATCCGTGTTATAAATCCAAAGAGCAGTGCCGAAGAGGCGAATTATTGTTAAGTGTTGCAGGCGGAAAAAGTAAAAGAACCAATGGCGTCTTTTATACGGCATGCCCCATTTCAGGAAATCAACCCGTATTCTCATCATCTACTCCCTCTCCGCCGGCGCCCGGTATGGCAGGCCCAGGGCAGCGAAGATGTCGGTTTCGGTGGTGCAGGGGATTGGGCGCTCACCATCGGGGGCAACGAATAAAGCACTCTCTTCAGTCATGAGACGGCTCATAACCATTAAGCGCGACAGTCCGCTCCCGTCCGCGTGCAGCTTCATACCCTTTGACCTGGCCAGCGTGCAGAGCCTCTTGTTGTGATTGGCGCTCCCCGTCCTGATAAGCAGCAGCGTCGCCCAGGTGGCCTCGGTGGCGATGTAGATATCTGCGGTGAAAGCCTTGCCCTGAGAAATAATGGGGAGTTCCACCCTGTAATTCTTCGGGCCACCGCTGACTTTACCGAGCTGGTTCATCGCCAAGTAGAACGCCTGGCTGATAGGGATACAGACCAGGTCGATATCGTGCACGTCGGGTTTGTTGCCGCGCCGCACACTGCCGGCCACCTCGCACTTACCGGTCTTGCAGAACGGAGTGAGTTTTGTCTTGATTTCTTCCGCCCGAAGTTTTGCTTTAGTTAGTTCCATCTTTTGCCTCCTTGCCCTTTTTTATTGTGTTAATTTAATGCCTACTGCGAGGCGGGCCGGCCCTATCAGCCGGCAACCCTTCGGCCTCCCAGTTCGTCAGTATCCCCGCAACGTAGCGAAATTCGGGATGCCCCTGTTTAAGCGCCTCGCGCAACGCCTTCGTGCAAACAGCAAGGCCATACTTTTTTTCTATAATTTCAAGGTTTTTGGTGCTTACCGGCACGCTATTCTCTCGAAATTTCGTCTCCAACGTAATTAAATCCGAAGTCATAACGGCAGACGACGACTCGTTTTCCGGGGTTGTG
>JBAZHQ010000564.1:0-2586 GCA_041652235.1 Opitutaceae bacterium
TCGTCAAACGCCGCCCGAAAAACTACCCCCGCATGACCAAGCCGCGCCACCAGTATCGGCACTTCCGTGCCCTTAATGCTTACTGATCTTCCTTTTGAATTTAAGCGCCATTCACGTATTACGTGACGAAGGGCATTGGAAGGAGGTGGATTCAGGAGGGGGGAAGAACATGTGGTTTCGGCTTTCCAATTCTCGGGGTCTTGCCGTTATTGAGTTTCAAAGGAACTTTCGTCAGTTGAATCATTGCCCCGTCGGCGAATGGATCGTTGGCGAGCGCAGCGATGGCAGCGGAAATACAATCAGCACTAAAAAGAAATGACCTTTGATTTCGATAATTGCCCCGAGCGTACAGGCACGGATTCCCAGAAATGGCAGAAGTATGAGGGGCGGGGCATCCTTCCAATGTGGGTGGCCGATATGGATTTTCGCTGTCCGCCGGCAGTGCTCGAGGCCCTGCACAAACGCGTTGAGCACGGTCTTTTCGGCTATGCGCGTCCGGTGAAGTCGACGGTCGATGCGGTGGTGGGTGCCTTTCAGCGGCGTTATTCGTGGACGATCGATCCCTCGTGGATCGTGTGGTTGCCGGGGCTTGTGGTGGGGCTGAACGTCACGGCCCAGGCTTTCGCCGTGCCGGGCGACGAAGTGCTGAGTCTCACGCCGGTTTATCCGCCTTTCATGTCGGCTCCAAAGAATTCCGGGCGGGTGGCGCGCACGGTGCCGCTCTTGCTCAACCGATCCGCCCGGCGCTGGGAGATCGACTGGGAGGCCCTGGAGAAGGCGGTCACGCCGCGCACGAAACTCTTTTTCCTGTGCAACCCGCACAATCCCGTGGCGCGCGTTTTCCGGCGCGACGAACTCATGCGCCTAGGGGAATTCTGCTGCCGCCATGATCTCGTGCTTTGCTCCGACGAGATCCATTGCGACCTCATTCTTGACGATATTCCCCATGTTCCGACGGCGTTGTTGGGAGAGGATGTCGCAAAACGTTCGGTGACTCTGATGGCGCCGAGCAAGACCTATAACGTTCCCGGCCTGGGGACATCGATGGCTATCATCCCCGATGTCGCGTTGCGCAAACGATTCCTTCACGCAACCGAGGGCATCGTGGCCGAGGTAAATAACCTGGGCTATGCAGCATGCGAGGCCGCCTACCGCGACAGCGAGTCCTGGCGGCAGGCCTTGCTGGCATACTTGCGAGGCAATAGGGATTTCATCTTCGAATCTCTGGCTCGGAATCTGCCGGGTGTGGAGATCGAGGCTCCCATCGAGGCGACCTACCTGGCCTGGCTGAATGTCTCCAAGCTTGGGTTGGGCGATCCGGTGGCGCATTTCGAGAAGTGTGGCGTGGGCTTGAGCGAAGGGGCGTATTTTGGGGCGAAGCGCGGCGACTATGTCAGGCTCAATTTCGGCTGTGCGCGCGCCACGCTGGCGAAGGCGTTTGAGCGGATGGCTACGGCTGTGAGGCAACTAGACTGAGGCAAGGGGTAAGCTTGGGGATCTTGTTCTAACACGGAGGTCGCAGAGGACACGGAGGAAGGCAGGTCGGGAGTTACAAGCTTCACGCGCTCTCAAGTTCCGATCGCCGACATCCTGGTTCCCGACTGCGTCAGGAATGCAGGACGGCGCGGAGGGCGTTGATCAGCCCGGGATCGGTGAGGACTCCGACGACGCCGTTCACCACAAATTGGATACCGATGCAGAGAAGCAGAAACCCCATGATCTTGGTGAGGGCGCTCATGCCGTTGTGCCCGATCATGTGAACCAATCTGCCCGAGAGCAGCAGCGTGCAATAGCTGATAATAGCGACGATCAGGATGCCAATCATGATGGCGAGGTAGTCGTGCCATTGGGATGAGAGGGATGTGAGCCCGATGGTCACTGCGATGGAGCCGGGACCGCTCAGCATGGGCATTGCCAGCGGCGAGAAAGAGACGTCGTGTTTGGCGCGAGCCTCCTCCCGTCTGCGGCGTTCCCCCTCATCATCCTTCGGCGGCGCATACATGGCGAGCGCAACGCCGCACACCAGCAGTCCGCCGGCAATGCGCATGCCGGGGATCGACAGGCCGAAAAACTGCATGATCAAGCTGCCGCCGAAAAGGAAACATGCCAGGATTCCGACCATATAGAGACAGCCCCGCATGGCCTGCTCACGGCGTTTTGCCTCACTGTCGCCTTCCGTGATCGCCAGGAATACGGGCGTTGCCGCGAGAGGGTTGATGATGGGCAGCAGGGCAACCACTGTCGCCAGGATGAGCTGGGAGAAATGCGAGAGTGAAACCATTGCCGCGATGCTAGGGGATGCCGCTCGTCCTGCGAACATAGAATGAAAGAGAGATGCGCAAAGCATGGCAGAGTAGCAGGCAATGCAACCAGAGGTCTGAAAGGGTCGAGGAGGTGAACAGGATAGAAAGAAGGGTGTGATAATGTGTGCTATTGTTGAACACAGAGATCCTAGAGCGGCTCTGCCGCAACCAAAGTGGTCTGTTTAGCGAGAGCTCCCTTCCTTCGAATTCCTTTCTTCTTCTCCGTTTCTCCGCAGTAAAAAATGGGTTGGGGTTCCGCTCGTCCAATCCAAAGACATTTTTA
>JBAZHQ010000565.1:0-2578 GCA_041652235.1 Opitutaceae bacterium
GTCCTCATCGCTTATCTTGTAGCCTAGCTCGAACTGCCACTTGCCCGGCAGACTCCACTTGCGGCTTTTCTCCAGGGGCATGTCCCACAGAAAACCCATCTTCCCCTCATGCCTCACACGCTGTCCGGTGGGTTCATCAAAGAAAACCAGGGAATACATGGCGAAGGCTCCGTACTCGTTCGGCTTGTAGAGCAAACCGGGAGCTATCTCCGTCACGTTTCGCTTGATAACACCAAGGGGCACATTGGCCCGGTTGGGGCAACTGATGGCTTGGTCGTAGCTCAACGCGAGTAGAAGCGTCGTGTCGGGCAATGTCTTGAGCTGACGTGTTGCAGTCAGGTACGGCTTCACATGGACATAGTGGTCGATGAGATCCACAGGCGGTTCACCCACGGGAGCAGTCCCTTCGAGTCCAATCGCGATCTTGGGAAAATAGAAGTCACCCATTACCAGATCCCGGCGCACGCCAAGCTTCGCCATGCCGGGACCCCAGCGATGATCGGGGCCGCTCTTGAAAGGGTTCGGCGATACCGGTGTAAGACCGCCATAGGCCTCCCACTTGTCCGAGAGACCGTAGCGCAGCTCAAAGGGATAGCGCACGAATTCGCGCTTTGTGAAATCCCCGAACTTAGGCTCGAAATCCAGCTCAAGGTGATTTTTCCCAAGCGCTCCGGGAAGCACGATATCGAACAGATCGCGCATCTTTAACGCTCCATCCGATACCCGCTGGGTCATGTCGCTCGATGTCCTGTAAAACGCGGACGCCGCCTTGGACATCATGCCAGGCTTGGTTTTCTCATTCGCAGGCGCCGAATCCTGGCTAACAGCCGGCGGTGCGGACTTGTTATCCTTCGGCTGCTCTGCAGTGGGTGCGGCGAATGCAGCAGCCGCAAACGCGGCATAAATGAAAATGGGTGTCGATCGACGCATGGTTTGCCAGGATCTTTGGGTTGAAATTCGACCGGAATATAGGCTCCCCGTTCCTCATTTGTATACAAAGATCTGGCTTCTGTTTCGCCTGAAACAGCCATTTCGAAGCATGAGAACCCTCTCCTCCGGCCGCCCCCTGAAAAGCAAAAAACCACCAGCCTGCATTCCAAGACTCGCCGCCCTTCCGATCCTTACAAAACTGTAATCCTGCGGAAAGATGCCTGAGAGCCTGGTGTGCGATAGTGAGGCCGTTATGAACCACCTCCTCCAATTCACACGTTTCTCCCGCAGCAGCCTGGCGCTGGCTGCTTCCACTCTCGTCTTTGCAGGCGCGCTAACCGCCGCCACGGTCAGCGAGGCGGATAGCTCCGCCCCGGCTAAAGCGCCGCCACTTGCAGTCCAGATCGACACGAAACCTGTCAATCGGGACGCCATGGAGCCCGCCAGCTTCTCGAAGGTCGCAAAGCGCGTGGCCCCAAGCGTGGTTAAGATTACCACGGAGACAAAAGGCCGCACGGTGACGCTCGATAACTCCGACGCCTTTCCCTTCAACGATCCTATGTTCCGCCAGTTCTTTGGAAGGCGCGGCCGGCAACTCCGCGAGGCGCCGCAGGCCGGTCTCGGTTCCGGCGTCATTATCAGCAACGATGGCTATATCGTCACCAATAACCACGTCGTCGAAGGCGCGAACCGCTTGACGGTTTCATTGGACGACGGACGCGAACTTAAGGCGCGCGTCATCGGTCGCGATCCGCAGACCGATGTCGCCATCATCAAGGTGGATGCCAAGGGCCTCCCCTCCATATCTTTTGCCGAAAGCTCCAAGGTCGAGGTGGGAGACCGCGTTCTCGCCATCGGCAATCCTTTTGGAATAGGCGAAACGGTCACCACCGGCATCGTAAGCGCCAAGAGCCGCCGACCCGGCCTGGGCCTCGCCTACGAGGATTTCATCCAGACCGACGCCGCCATCAATCCCGGCAACTCAGGCGGCGCGCTCGTCGACATCGAGGGCCGGCTCATCGGCATCAACACCGCCATCTTGAGCCGCTCCGGAGGTTCCCAGGGCGTGGGGCTTGCGGTGCCTTCCGACATCGTCCGCAACGTCGTGGACAGCCTCGTGCAGCACGGCAAGGTCGTGCGCGGCTATCTGGGCGTCTCCATCCAGAATCTGACTCCCGCCCTTGCCGAGTCTTTCGGAATCAAGCCCGGCGCCGGCGTGGCCGTGATCGACGTCGAGTCCGGCAGCCCCGCCGACAAAGCGGGCCTGCGCAGCGGGGACGTCATCTCAACGCTGAACAACAAGACTATTTCCGAATCGAGCGAGATCAGCCTCGCCATAAGCCAGACCGAGCCCGGATCGAAGATCACCCTGGAAGTTCTGCGCGATGGAAAGACCGAGAAGATTGACACCACTGTGGGCACACAGCCCCGCAACCGCCGCGTCAACGGCGAAGAGGACGACTCCTCCGCATTGTCATCCAACAACGGCAGCGACACAGGCGTCCTCAACGGCGTGTCGGTTGCCGACATCGATCCCGCTTCGCGGCGCGAGATGAACATTCCCGCAAAATTGCGCGGCGCCTTGATCACCGACGTGGCCCCCGACTCCGCTTCGGCTCGCGCGGGCCTCAAGCCGGGCGACGTCATC
>JBAZHQ010000566.1:0-1868 GCA_041652235.1 Opitutaceae bacterium
CGTGTCGCCGGCACAGGCGACGGAGTGGCGTTTGGCGATTGTCGCAAGTTGTTTCCACAGGAACTCCATGTCGCGCACGCCGAGCACGCAAAGCGAATAGATCACCTGCCCGAGGTCGCACTGCATTAATGCCTCGTCGTGCAGCTCCTTGCCTCCGACCGACTCGATGCTCAGCAGTTCGGCGCCGGCCTTTGCCGAGCCGTCGAAGAGCTCGAGCATCCGCTCCCAATGCTCGCCGGAGCGCATTACGGGAGGGCGTGAGAACTCGCGGTTGTCGTTGGGCGTCATGCGCAGCACTGTGCGCAATCCATGCTGCTTGCGCGCATCCTCCATGCCCGCGAGCATAATGTTCACGAGTTCGAGTCCGAAGGCCGGCGTGGCCGTCATCGGCGGCACAGTTTCGAATTCGATGACGACACCGGGCGCCTCGAGCTCGGCGGCGCGGCGCAGCGCATCCGTGATGATATCGCGATAGTGGCGAGCCACTGCGGGCATCGTCGCAAGCGTCACCTCCATCGGTGGCAGCGTAAAATTAAGCTCCGGATAGACAATGCCCCCGCCGATGCGGAGACCGTGCCGGGTCGTGAGCGGACGGGGCGCGGTGCCGAAGAGCAGGTCGTCGGCGCGCGGAATGGCGAGTTGGCGGAATGTCATGAAGGGAGGGAATTCAAGCGGCGGAGCCTGCGGAATGGGCGCAGTCGCTGCCGGCCGGGCAGGAGCAGCCCATCAAGGCGTCCACCTTGCCGAGGATTTCGCGCTCACGTCCGGGGACGCTGAGCACGTCGCATTCGCTGCCGAGGATGAACGGATGCCCGGCGGCCTGCATCTTTTCGATCAGTTCGCCGGACAGCCGGGCGACCTCGGCGACGGTGAGTTCGCCTGAACAGAAACGTTTGGTCGGCAGGTTGCCGAAGAGGACAGTCTGCTTCGAGACGAGGGCCGCATCGCGCCAGAGCTGGCGCGAACTGCCGAGGCTCAGCATGACCGAGCCGAGCGTGTCGAAGCGGCGGATCATGTCGTCGGTGAGCTCACCGCAATCGTGAAAGACGAGGTCGACACCGCGGTCGGCGAGCAGGCGGGAGATGCGCTGCATCGGGGCCATGACAAAGCGCTCGAAGAGCTCCGGGTTAACCTGAAGCTGCAAGGGGGAGAAATAGACGAGGTTGGCCGCGGGTTCGCAGACGATGATGGCGCGGGCGCCGGCGTCGATCTGCGCGTGCAGGTAGCGGTGGATGATGCGCTCGCCGAGCGCGAGCATCCGCTCGACGAGGTCCACCTCGGCATCCTCCGCGGCGGTGAGTCCGCTGCCGGCCAGGAACACCGGCGTGATGGGGTCGGCGACGAGCTTGGTCATCAGCGAGAACGGCCCGATGGACATGCCCATCGGGATGAGCCCGGGCTGTATGGAGACACGGGCGATCGCGGCGCAGCTTGCGTCCATTCGCGGCGTGAGGGGCAGCCGGTCCGGCGGCTCGGGGGCGGTTGTGAAGTGGTGGCTATCCACTTCCGCGGCGGGCACGCCGCAGGCGAGCAGCAGGGCAGCCTTCTCCAGGGTCAGGTCCATCAGCGGCATGGCCAGCGGGGTGGAGAAGCGCCGCGCCGTCTCGGCGATCACGGCGCCGAGGCGCGCGCCGTCAAGCAGGATGGCGTCCGGGTCGGCATGACCGTGGAGCACGAGGTGCACGCCGATCGGCATGCGCAGCCCTGCGGCGGCGAGATCGAGGTAGGCGGAACGGGCCATGTCGGAACGGCGTGCGCTCAGGCGGCGCCGACGAGTTCGTGGGCGCGGTCGACGGCGGAGCCGGCGTCGGGGGCATAGCCGTCCGCGCCGATCTGGTCGGCGAATTGCTGGCTGATTGGCGCGCCGC
>JBAZHQ010000566.1:1896-2554 GCA_041652235.1 Opitutaceae bacterium
TCGTGGTTGTAAGCAACGCGGAGAGTCCGACCAGTTGAGGACGGTATTCCTTGATTGCTGCGATGAACTTTTCCGCTGACACGTTCGTGCCGAGGTCGATGACGCGGAAGTTCGCTCCCTTCAACATGATCGCAACCAGGTTTTTGCCGATATCGTGCAGGTCGCCCTGCACTGTGCCGATGATGGCGGTATATTTCGGCGTGATGCCGGCGGCGCTGAGATGAGGTGCAAGGAGGTTCATCGCCTCTTTCATGGCGCGTGCGGCGACGAGCATCTCCGGGACGAAAATAAGGCCCTGCTTGAATTTGTCGCCGACCAATGCCATTGCCGGCACGAGCGCGTGATCGACAAGGTCGCCCGGGCTCGCGCCTTCGTCGAGAGCTTGTTGGGTGAGTGTCTTGGCGTCCCGGCTTTTGCCGGAGGCGACAGCCTGGGAGAGTTTTTCGAGTGTAGTCATAGTGGGTAAGGGTTGGGAGCTCACAGGGTTCGATCCATTGCGCGGATGCATTCGTTCGGCGTCATGTTAGTTTTGACGCCTAAAGCTTACCGCATTGCAGGCCTGCAAACCTTGGATTCCGGTGCTTTTGTTTAGGACTCTTGTGCTCGCGGAAGGCGGTCGCGGCGATAGGCGCCCGGCGTATTGCCGATGCGTTTGCGG
>JBAZHQ010000567.1:0-2515 GCA_041652235.1 Opitutaceae bacterium
TGTCATCCGCCACGATATGCAGGGTTTTCTCGACCGCCTGTTCATCGCGGCAGGTGCGAAGCCCGAGTCCATCATCGCGCCCAAGGGTGCCTTCACCATCCCGACTGCCTATGCGGCCTACTGCGATAAGATCTCACTTGAGCTTAGCCGCCGGATGCCCGATCTCGCGCCCCTCGTCTCCTCCCATCTTGAAGCTCTTAAGACGCGCAGCGCGGCGCTTTGTCTTGAGTTTAAGGACTCTGCCGCGCCACTCGCCGGTACGCATGTCGTCGCCGCCCTGTTCCAGGCAGACCTGCTCGCATGGCTGGGCCTGCAGGTTGTGGCCACCTTCCCACCTGCCGAGGATCCGAGTCCCGCCATTTTCCAGCGAGCCATCAAGTCGGGCCGCGACGGAGCGGCTATGCTTCTCGTGGGAAATCTGCAAAACGGAACCCGGTTACCCGAGGCACTCGCCAACGCCCTGGGTGTTCCCTGCGTCATGCTCAGCAATTTCCCCGCTGAGGCCGGCCTCGGCGCCCAGGAACGCCTCATGCGCCACAACCTCGATCTTTTGCTCGCATGGAAGCGCGCAAGCGCAACGGCTTCTCCCACTATCGGAGCGAAGTAGCTTATGCCCTCAGCCCTCGAGTTCGATCATGCCACGGTGTTGCGATCAGGGCGCACCGCCCTGTCGGACATCTCGCTGACCTTTTCCTCGGGCAGTCTCACAGTCGTGCTTGGTCCCAACGGCGCAGGCAAGTCCACCTTGCTGCGGGCGGCAACAGGCGAGTTGAAGCCGGCCCGCGGGCGCGTGCTCGCCCTCGGCCAGGAACTGGCCTCCCTGAACTGGAGGGACTCGGCTCGCCTGAGACGTCGCATCGGAGTCATGCCCCAACTGCCCGATCACGCGCCTGCCGCTTTGCTGTCCGTGCGCGAAGTCGTGGAGATCTCGCGAGCCGCGCATTGCGGCTGCAGCCCAGTACTGCCCTCGGCGGACCGTGACATCTGCAACCGCTGGATCGAGCGCTTCGGGCTGAACGCCCATGCGGAACGCCCGTATTTCGCGCTCTCCGGAGGCGAGCAGCGCAAGACCCACCTCGCCCGTATTTTCGCGCAGGAGCCCGACCTCATTCTCCTGGATGAACCGGCGGGCCATCTTGATATGCCGTCCCAGGACGATCTTCTGAACCTGCTCGCCGACGTTTGGCGCGAGACGAAATCGACCATCGTCCTCGTGACGCACGATCTCAGCCAGATGCCTCCCGAGACGACCCACATTCTCCTGCTCTCCCGGGGCGAAGTTCTCGCGCACGGCGCCCCCGCTGATACGATCACGGACGAATCGCTCTCACGGCTCTTTGGAGAACCTCTCACCGTGATCCGCCACGAAGGACGCACGCTTTCCGTAGCTTCACGGCGCGCCAATTCCAGAGGAGGCGCGGCATGACGCCAATCGAACTGCGGTGGTGGCTGGGAGCTCTCGCCGGTGGCGTTGGCTGCGGACTGGCGGGTTTCCTTCTTCTCTCGCTCGACCTCCCTTTTCTGGCGGTCTGCCTTGCCCATGCGGCGCTTGCGGGAGCAGTGATCGGCCAGGCTTCTGGCATCTCGCCTACCCTGTGCGCCTTCGTGGGCTCCTTGCTGGCTTCCATCATCCTCGGTCCGGCTTCCGATCGCCTGCGGATGCAGGTCGCGACACTTACCAGCATCCTGTTTTCCCTAAGCCTGGGCCTGGCCTTTCTCGTCCTCGGGCTGTCAGCCGAATCCCGCTCGGCCTCGATGGCGCTCCTCTGGGGCAATCTCCTCCTTCTGGATTGGCCCCGTCTGGCTGTCGTCTGCATCGTGTGCCTCGTCGGCCTTGCGGCAGCCCTGGTGTTCCGACGCCCCCTGAAAGCCGCGCTCTTCAGCCGCTCGCTGGCCTGGTCCTGCGGCTTGCCCGCGGGCGCAATCATCTACGCAACCATCGCTTGGTGCGGACTTGCCATCACTGTCAATCTCGAGGCTATCGGCGGTCTCATGCTCTACAGCTTGCTCATCAATCCGGCTGCCGCGGCACGACAGCTCACCGATCGTTTCAACCTGGCTTTATTTCTTTCCATCTTCCTGGCAGCCCTTTCGTCCGCCGGAGGCCTCGGTCTGGCCATCGTCCTCCAATGGCCCGCGGGTGCCAGCATCGTCCTGGCATCAACCGCTGTGTTCCTCCTCTCCGCCGTCTGGCGCGCCCTCGCGCCCCGGCGGGCTTCCATTGCGTGATCGAGCCCTGGGCCATCGGGATACCGTCGGACAGTCGAGCGATCGGGGCTGTCGGCGGTCGGTTGTCGGCTATCGGAAAAACACGAGGGCAACATACACTATCGGCACTGAGATCAGTGCTGTTACACTCGGCGGACCGTCTGCGGGACGCCCATTCTCGATTCTCACTCCTAACGGGGTTTCACCCCAGCCCGACGAGGTTTAGGGAAGGGAAAACAGAAAGGAGCTTTCCACGCGGAGAAACCACCTATCAGGATTCCCGCGCATAGACGCCAAGTCGCAGAGA
>JBAZHQ010000568.1:0-2513 GCA_041652235.1 Opitutaceae bacterium
TGAACCGCTAAGCTTTCACTGAGGGCATTTAACTTGGCCCTGTTTGCTCCAGCCTGGGTCTTTTCGCTGCGCTTGATTGTGATGTTGGCGGACGTGCTCGCGAGCTTGGGTTCGCGCACGATCCTATATTCCTGGACATCGTCGATGGATAATCGCTTGAGAGCCTTGTTCACCTCGATCTCCAAGTCGTTTTTGAAGACACGTTTCACAGGGTAGAAGACCTTGTCCTGGGGCACCTCCAGATTGCCTCCGATGAAGAGGGCGTACTCCTTTGCCTCGGACGGCGCAGGAGCGCTTTCGGAGTATGCGAGCGATGGAAGTACGACTAAAGAAGCGAGGGCGGCAAGTGCCGTCCATGCTCCGGGGGGTGCGCACATGCGCTGGGTCAGACTATTGGTTTTCATGTTGAGTTACCAGTGTTCGGATTCGTACTAGGAATTCTTGGACAGCCGGGGACTTCTCGATGCTGAGCGCCTTTTGGAGGTATTCCACGGCTTGTTCGTAGCGTTTGGCCTTTACGGCGAGATTGGCCAGTTCGATGCTCGCCCGATAGGCGGCGTCGGAGATCTTTATGGCCTGCTCGAACTCGAAGGTGGCGCGGGCATTGTCGCCCTCTTCGGAATAGGTTCGACCCATGGCCAGGAGCGCCTGGCCGTTGAGGGGTTCCTGGCTGAGCAAATCTTGAAGCAGTTTGCGGGCCTCGGGCCATTTCTTCTGGGCGGAGAGCAGATCGGCTTTGGCTTGCAGGACGCTGCTTCGCAGCTCCCGGGGAACCGGCTGCGCGATGGAGTTGATGACCTTTCCCGCCGCGGCGAAATCCTCCTGCCCGATAAAGGACTGAGCGTAGGTGACCATGCGCTTGATTCCCAGATTGGGGGCGCTGACGACCACCTTGCTGTAGATGTCGATGGCCTCCGGCATGAGCTTTTGCTCGGCGTAAAGATCGCCCAGAAGCAGGAGCCCCTGGCTGTCCAAAACCTTGATATTTGAAGCTATCTCAAGGATGGAGATCGCCTCGAGCTTCCTCGATTGTGCTATCAGAATGTCCGCATAGAGGATCCAATTCCGAGCGTCGCCGGGCTTGATGCGAACGAGGTGTTGCACAAGGTTTTCCGCCCGCCCCAACTGCTTTCCGTCGAAGTAAATTCCCAGCAGTCCCTCCATCCAGTCCGTGTTTTCAGGATCGGTCGACAAGGCCTGAAGGTAGGCCATCTCGGAGGCCACGAGATTGCCCGTTTTGAAAAGCGAATAGGCGAGCAAGCCCAGCGTCCGTGATTCCTTGTCGCCTAAGGAAACGGCCTTGGACAGGGCGGTGACCGCCTCGGGATACCGTTCGGAGGCGAAAAAGATCAGACCCATGTTGCCCCAGGCCCGCAGGAAATCGGGGTAGCGCTTAACGGCGTTCTGATAATGGGGCAGGGCCATTTCCTGGCGGTTGTTCATGTAATACACGTTTGCCAGGGCGAACTCGAAGGCGGCGCTCACCGGCTCGGAGCCCTTGACCATGGTCTCGAGAAGCTGCAGGGCGTATTCAGGCTGCACCGACACCATGGGGACTATCTTTTCATAGAGGGCGTATTCCGCCTCGGTCATCTCAGGCTCGCGATCCTTGAGGAAATGGAAAGACTCGTTGATGATCTGCCTGGAATTCACCACCGGGGCCGGCACACCGGCGGCGAGGAGAGCCGATGCGACTGATGGGGGTAGCGCCGGCGCAACGGAAGGCATGGCGGAAGAAGGGGCGCAAAGAGCCGATGATGGGGCGGAGAAAAGGAGGGCGCAAAGAGCGGCTTGGGGAAGGCGGTTCATGTTAGTCGACTTGAAAGTGTGAGGTTCCGGAAAGCTTGAACACAAAGGGCTGGGTCACCCAACAGCGGACGATCTTTCCCTTCTTAACTGCCGGCCGAAATCTCCATTCCTGCAGGGCAGCAACGACCAGGGCGTCGAAGGAGGGGTCCACTGAGCGCAATATGCGGATGTTTTCGATGCTGCCATCCACATTTACGACGAACATCAGCACGACGCGTGGATTTTGGATATTCCTGATCATTGAAGCGCTCACGTCGGGTGTCTGGCGATAAACAGCCACGGGCGGTTGATCGACATCCGCCTTGTCCCAAATATGGCGCACATCGGCGAGGGCCGTGTTTAGGCTTGGCTTGAAGGAGCCAGGGACAAAATTTAACTGGGCGATCGAGGAGACATCGATGCGTGCCGCCGTCATGACCTCCACCGAAATGGCTTCGAGGTTTGGGGGGGAGGCGGCGATTTTGATCGGGCTGTCGGAGGGGGAGACGTCGAATTGAACGAAATTCGGAGGAAGAGGGACGGCCTCACTTTCCTCGGGCGGAGGAGGGGGCGGCGGTGGAGGCAGGGTAAACGTGAAAATGGCTTCCTTCAGATCCTCCATTTCAACCTTCTGATCCACCAGCTTGGGCTTCTGGAACTGGGCGAAGCCGATGAGCAATGCCAGGGTGAACCCCATCCCGCTCAAAATACTCAGCATCCGGCGA